>DGDV01000047.1 GCA_002385625.1 Firmicutes bacterium UBA3943 | reverse complement strand
CACAAAATTATTGACAGACCCAAAAATATTGACAGACCCAAACTGTCGGAGATTTTATGGATATTGTTTTCCTCGTTTGATTGTTCAAAGTACCATACATGGCCCCAATAATAGACACCACTGTTTTCGCCATCATTTACCAATGCAAAGAATAGTAGTTGCAATTATATTAGGACGAAGTTGAATGGTCTGCTTATAACCTTCCTAAACCTTTTTCCACGTCTTGACTTAGCTTTTTTGTGTTTTCTCCCATAAATGCCTCGGCTCTTTCTAATATTTTTGTATCATCGCCAAGTCTCTCTAATACTGTGCAAGTTAAAACTTCTTTCACCTTTTCATCTTCAGATAATGCCATTGATTCTAAAAAATTAAATATTCTTTTAAGTACTTTTTCATCGTCCATCTGGTCTAGTCTTTCAATGAGATATGGGTTTAAAACATCACCGAAAATATTATGTGCACCTGGCTGTTCCCCATCCCACCATTCAAGCTCCTTTAAATATGCCTGTTTTAATTCAGGAACATTTTGAATTAGCATATCATTGAGCATTTCATAATTCATTCTTTGTTTACCCCCTTTAAGACGTCTTTCAAGTTATTTAATAAGTTTTCTAAGATTTCGCGGTCAGTATAACTGAGCGTTTCTTTTCTAAGTATATTTTCAAGATTTCTAATTCGTTCTAATCCTTTTTGTATGTGCGATTTTCCCCCAACCAATTCTCCTGTAGTTAGTTCATGTTTAATTGCATCAGCAAGACCACCATCACCAATGGTGGCACCGGGACGGTACATCTCGTTAATTGCATTTTTTAATTTTGGATTTGTAACAGATTCTAATAAGCGATCTCGTGTTGTCTTTATCTCACCTTTTGTAATCTCCCTAGTTTCTGTACTAACATTTTGGGGTAACTTTGTTTCTTTAGTCACCACCTCCACCACTGGTGCAGCTTCTGCCTGAGCGGTTGCGGCAGCGGAAGTGGCGGCGACTTTAACAAATTCAAGGATGCCGGGGATGCCGGAGCCTTTCGTCTCCTTGGGCCGGATGTTGTTGTACTCCAATTTTATTCGCGGGGCGGTTATTTTCATCCTCTTTTCCCCGGCAGAGACCCGGTACCACTCGGCTAAGTTACACTTGACCGTTTTGCTCCCTACTGTCCTGCAGCGGTTCTCAAGCATGGCGTCCTTTGCCCCGTACCCATCGGCAACCAGCTGCCCGATGCGGTCCTGGATGACGGGGTAGCGGGTGCCCAATAGTTTCCGGCCAAGGTCGGTGGTTAAGTCCAGTTCCAATTGGCCTTGGACGGTCTCCCGGTCCCAGCGGATCAGGCTGAAGCTGATGCGGAAGGGGACCAGGTGGCCCATTGGGCCAAACCCTCTTTGCCGGAGGGCGGCAAACGGGTCCTGTTTGTTGCCGGCAAAAGAGAGAAGCTCCCCTTGGTCGCCCGCAAAGAAAGCATGGAGGGCTAAGGTTTTCCGCTTCATTCCCACCAGTTCATCCAGGGAGTCCAGATAGAGGAGGTCTATCCGGTAGACCACATGCAGCAGACTGCCGTTTCTTTGCGGGACTGGTACATAGCAATGCTCCTTATCCCCGAAACAATGTTGCTGGATGACCAGTTCGAAACGGCCCAGGCCGTCGGCGGCATCGTAGGTTTCGGCGTAACCCAGGACCGCTGCTTCCTTGATGGTAATCTTCCGCACGGTCTGACCGGCATAGACAATTTCCAGCTCCACATCGTCCCGGGCGACCGGTTGGTGTTTCCGGTGCTTGGTGGCCCAGGTCATGAGGGCTGTGTCGCCAGGGGCAACCCCGCCGATGATGATAGCCAGCCGGGCGGCGGGGAAGTGGCTGACCTTGCTGATGATTGGCGACGCCAGGCCTTTGCCACTACCGGAGATGGTCATGCGGTAGGTGTAGTCACTCATTGGTCCCCACCTTTCATTGGTTTTTGGTGGGAACAATTCTAGGAAATTAAATAATTTCCTTTTAAAAATATAAAAATATTTAGATAAATTTTACTGCCTGTCTCGACTTAAGCTATTCTTCAATTGCCTGTCTGAATTCGAAAAATGTAAAGATACAAAAGCCGAAAGGGTCTTGGCAGGAGTTTTGGATTGAGGATGAGCGTGAAGGATTACAAGGGGAAAAAAAGAAGGTTCCGAGGGGAACCTTCTTTTTTGTTCTGCTATTTCACTATGCTCCGATTTAGTATGCCTTGGCGGCGGCTGCGGCGGTGCAGCTTTGGGAGCCCTTCCTCCGGGTGCAGAATTCTATCCTTTAGATGCAGTATGGGGTCCTGCACTTGCAGAATTGTTTTCTGCATCAAATAAAACGCCCCAAAACAGCCTTGAAGACCCGGACAATGGCAGAAGTCACATAAGGCAGGTGCACACCGACGGTCCGCAGGACCATGAGGATATACGCCAATCCCATTAAGATAAGGTAGGTGAGGAGATCCCGGCGGGAACCGAGTTTGAGCAGGCTCGGTAGCTGGAGGCAGACCAGCATCCCGACGAAGACGGTAATCACAATGACCATTATGGTTGTTGACCCTCCCGGGGCAGCTTCCGGAGCCAGGCCACCACCAAAGTGGCCAAGGGGATGAACACCTCAAAGGGCAAGGCATAAAAGGGATAAACCGTATGGGTGAAGGCAATGGTCTCCGCCACACCAGGCAAATTATAGAGTCCGAGTAAGGACATGAGGAGCCAGGCGGGGACCACCAGCGTCCGGTCGGATTTTAACCCCAGGAACTGGGAGAGGCCCACGACAAAGGCAAATAACTGGACAGAGGCCTTGATAAAACCCATGGTCAAAAAGTTGATGGAGGTCAGGATCTCCAGCCGGGTAAGGGTGTGGCCTAGATCAATCGACCGTGTGGCTTGATACAAGGGATAAACATAAAGCGGGGCCACGTTGCCGAGAACCCCAAGGGTCCGCAGCATGCCCGTGATCAAAATGAAAACTGTTAGCGCAAAGGCAATCACCACAGAAGACAAGGATTTGTTTTGCTTGTTTAAAAACGGCAGGATCATGAGGAAAATAACGGTCTCGCCGAAGGGAAAAGTGGCCACCCGTACACTGGTCTTGAGGAGCTCCGGCAGCGGAGTTTGCAGCACCGGTTGGAGGTTTGCGGCTTTGAAGTCCGGAATTAGCATGAGGGCCAAAAACAGGGTGAACAGGATGGTTAAAGGGACCAGGACCTCGCTGCAACGGGTGATGACCTCAAGGCCACTCCAGACAGCAGCCGCGCAAACTCCGACTAACATCAAGACCAGTAGCATGGCTGGAGTACTGGGCAGGATGGAGACTTTGATAAAGTCCAAAAAATTGGTGGTCGTGAGGGCCCCCGCGTGAAAAACGTACCAGAGAAAGGCCAGGGAGACAATTTTCCCGATATAGCGCCCCCAGACGGCCTCGGCAATCTTGACAAAGGTCTGACCGGGAAAGCGGCGAGCTAGCGCAAGGTAGATGAAGGCAAGGATCAGCCCCTGGCCACAGCCAAGCAGGAACGCCAACCAGGTGTCCGGGTGAATATCCCCGCCGGGTAGGATCAGAATAGATGTGCCCAGTAAAAAACCCGTCAGCAATAACACCAGTTGGATATTGGAGATTCTTCCTTGCGCCAGTTCGGCCATTTTTCCCCCTCCCTAATCCGGGTTACTGAAGTATCGGAAATTTCGTGGCTTCACCCACCCTCCGGATGACTGTGCTAACCTTAATCTCCACCGGCAGCTGTGGAAAGATCTGATCCCAGTTTGGCCCGAAAGTTTTCCAGGCTTTAGGACGCCTGCTGTGGAAGGCCTCGCCGAAGCCGAAAAAATCGGTGTTAAACTGTCGCGCCTTGGCCAAGGCTGCCCGGATCTCTTTCTTGATGCCCTGGCTGGCCATTCTCTCCAGTTTTTCATTCTCCCGCGGGACGGTAAGGTTTTTGGTTAGTGTAATCTCTCCAATGATCATCTCCACATCAATCACCACGGTAACATGGGGTTTCCCGTTGCGGAGCTCCGGACGGATCTGTCTGTTGGCCTCCAAGATCTCCATACTGATGTCATGCCGGTAGGGCGGAAGTTTAAAAACAATGATGCCGGAGTGGACCTTGCCAAGGACCCAGAGAAGGCCACGGGTCTCATTTATATTTAATTCACCGACCATCCGGTCGCTCTTAAAGACGGCCGTGCCGTCCAGCATAATGGTTTTCTTCTTACTGGTGGAGACAAGCTCAATCATGGGAAGCACGGCTGTTTTGGTTTTGCTGGCCAGATCTTTGGTGAGGTCCTGAAGGGTCACAGGGTAAACCTTGGAAGTGGCGCCGTAATCTTGCAACAGTTCATAAATGGCCAAGGCTGGTATTTCCTCTAACCCTGTCTTGACGGACAAGATGTCGGCGGCTTTGCCTTTGGCCACCAAAACATACTGTTTGGGACGGGGCTCCGGGTCCCGGATGAAAAAATCGATAATGGGATGGAGCCCGGACCTGGCCAGGGACTCACCGATGATGAGCACCCGGTTGTGGGGGAAGAACAGTCGCCGGCTGCTTTCAAAGGTGAAGTTGCGCACCCCTTCAAAGACCGTCCGGCCATAACTTTGGTCCGTCAAAAAGCTTTGCTTTCCGCTACCCCCGGCCTGCTCTGGGGATATTACCTGATCCGCCTTGATGATTTGCGCCGTCAGAAGCAACCGGTCCCCTTCGGCGGTCTGCACCTGGTCGACGCCAAAACCGGCCACAATGGCCAGTTTATCCAGTTCCTTTTTGTCCCAGCAGCCTATGGAGGAAAAAACGCTCACTGTCAATACCAGCGTCAATGCCAGCGTTGTCCGGAGCAGACGCCGCAAGATTCCACCTCCTCACTTCTTCTTTCTCTTCCAATCCACTTTGGGCGGTTCGGGCGGTTGCACGGGGCGGCGCCGGTCATCGGCGGGCTCGATGGCCTTGGGGCGGCGGGCCATGGCCCAAAGTGGGAAACGGAGGAGAACATCCTTGAGAACGCTAAAGAACAAGGGTGCAACGGGGGCCAGGTAGGGTGCGCCAAAGGACCGTAAGGACGCCAGGTGAATGAGGACAAGGAGGAGCCCGCAGATAATCCCAAAGGCGCCGAACATGCCGGAGAGGATGGTCAGTAACAAGCGGAGCATGATTGCTGCTTCGTTCTGATAGGGCACAACGAAGGAGGCAATGGCGGTAAAGGCGATGACAATGACGGTGGGCGCCCCGATCAGACCGGCGGAAACCGTGGCTTCTCCAATAACCAGGGCTCCGACGATACTGACGGCCTGGCCAACGGCGCGGGGGAGCCGGATCCCAGCCTCCCGCAGGATCTCAAAGACAACGCCCATCCCGATGACTTCCACCACGGTAGGGAAGGGTGTCCCTTCCACTGCGGCTGCCACAGAGATAAGCAGGGGTGTCGGCAACAGCTCCTGGTGGTAGGTGGTGAGCGCCACAAACAGCGGCGGGGAAAGGATGCTCATGGTAAAGGCCAGGTAACGAAGCCAGCGAACGGTGGTGGAAAAATAAGGGCGAAAGTTATAATCGTCGGGGCTTTGGAAGTTTTCGATGAACAGCATCGGTACTGTGTTGACCACCGGTGAGCCGTCGGTGAAGATGGCGACCCGCCCCTCCAGTAGCCGGGCGGCGACGACGTCCGGCCGTTCGGTCCAGCCCACTGTTGGAAAGGGGGAGTAGGGCGCGTCTTCGATGTATTGTTCAATCATCCCGGCAGCCAGCACCCCGTCGGTCCGGATCCGCTGCAGGCGGCGTTTGACCTCCTCCACCAACTCGTCTTTGGCAATTCCTTTAATGTAGGCGATGTTGAGCTTGGTCTTTGTATGTCGTCCCACTTGCAGGGGGATAAAGGTCAGTCCTGGGTGGCTGATCCTGCGCCGGAGCAAGGCCGTGTTGGTGCGAAGTGTTTCCACAAAACCGTCCCGTGGTCCCTTGACCACGACTTCGGTGTCCGGCTCGTCAATAGCCCTTGTTTCCCAACCCGGCGCGCTGATGATCAGAGCTTCCCTTTGGCCTTCCAAGAGCAGGGCTATGCTGCCCGCCAGGATGCTGCCGATCAGATCAGCACAGTCGGAGGTTCTTTGGATCTCACCGGTGGTGACCAAACATTCCTCGAGCTTTTCGATGATTGATCCGTCCCCCGATTTAACCGGGTTTTTTTCCTTTTCAATCATCAGGGGACGGAGGATGTCCTGGTTGATGATGGTTTTATCCGTGAGCCCGTCAATAAAGACCAGTGTTGCCCCGATTTTTCCCGGCCCGCCCAGGGTAAACCGGCGGATGATCACGTCGGGGCTCCTGCCCAGTTGTTCCCGGAGATACGCTAGGTTCATCTCCAGTTCCGGCCGGATCTCATCTCCGCTGCTAGTGGATAAAGGTTGTTCGTCATCTTGGTTTTGCGCCCAAAAACGGAGGATTTTGCGGATAAAGCCCAACATACCCTTCGTCCTTCTTTTCGTGGGATGACTATAGATTAACCAAAAAAGCAATTATTAAGCGAAATAGGTGTTGGAGGTAAGAAGTCAAAAGTCGGAGACAGGAGAGGAAGAAAGCCTGGGAAGGAACGCGGGAATTGCAATTCCAACCTTCAACTGCCAACATCTGAAACCCAATTGACAAAAGCGGAACATAAATATATTATGGTAAGGTATGTACAAGCAACGAGCGGTTTTATTCCATGAGATTAAATTTTAATTTTCGGGAAGGGGTATGACATTTTGGAGAGAATATGGCATGCCGTGTATGAAAAGGGAATTCGCCCCCACTTGGAATATCCCCGCATCACCCTGTCGGAAATGTTGCATCAGACTGCTGCCAAGTATCCCCAGCATATATCCATGATCTATCTGGATTACAAATGGACTTATACAAAATTGAACGAGATGGCGTCACAGATGGCCAACCTCCTGATTGCCCGGGGGGTTCGCCCAGGCGATGCCGTAGGCATTCATCTGCCCAACTGTCCGCAGTTTGTGATCGCTTATTACGGTGCGCTGCGGGCCGGGGCGGTTACCGTTCCGGTTAACCCGCTGTTTACTGGGGATGATCTGGGTTTTATCCTGACGGACAGTAAGATGAAGGCCATTGTGACCAGTTGCGAGTTGCTGCCTGCCCTGGAAGTGGTGGGGAACGGGCGGCTTAAGATTTTTGTGACGGATATCCGGACTCCCTTCGGCCCCGGCCAGGAATATGAAGCTCCGGCTTACGCGGAACGGCTGGAGAAGGGGTTATTCGCCATGGCGGCCACAGATCCCGGCCTGCCGCAGGATCCCGATGCCCTTGCCAATCTCCAGTACACCGGGGGCACCACCGGGCGCTCTAAAGGCGCCATGTTGTCCCACGCCAATATGATGGCCAACAATATCCAGTTCCGGCACTGGTTCAGCAACATTTACGAGGATGGCGACGGCCGTTTTGTTTGCGTCATTCCCTTGTTTCACATCTATGGGATGACCACCAGCATGAATGGACCCGTGTTAAGCGGTTCGACTATGCTGATTATGGCCAAATTTGACATTAATGAATTAATGCGGATCATTGACAAGTACAAGCCTAACCTGTTCATGGGCGTTCCGGCCATGTACGGGGCCATTGCCATGCGGGAAGGGCACAATTATGATTTGAGCTCCATCAAGGCTTGCGTCAGCGGATCCGCGCCGCTGCCGTCGGCCATCAAGGAGAAATTTGAACAGATTACCGGCGGGAAACTGGTGGAAGGTTACGGGCTCTCCGAGGCCTCGCCAATTGTCTGCATTAATCCCATCCTGGGCAAGGTGAAGACCGGCAGTATCGGGGTGCCCATTTCTGATACGGATATTAAGATCATTGACCCTGAAACGAAGGAGGAGATCCTGGAGCCTGGCATTGTGGGCGAACTGGTGGTCAAAGGTCCCCAGGTCATGCAGGGTTATTGGGGTCGCTCCGACGAAACAGAACTGGTGCTGAAGGATGGATGGTTGCGTACTGGTGACCTGGTGTCCAGGGATGAAGAGGGTTATATTTATATTGCCGATCGGTTGAAAGATATGATTATCATGGGCGGGGAGAAGATCTACCCCCGGGAGTTGGAGGACCTGCTTTACACCCACCCGGCCGTTCGGGAGGTGGCCGTGATCGGTGTGCCCCATCCCTTGCGCGGTGAGGTGCCCAAGGCTTATGTAGCCCTGAAGGAAGGGGCGGCCGCCACCGAAAAAGAGCTGAAAAACTTCTGTGCCGAGCGCCTGTCCAAGTTCAAGGTGCCAAAGATCGAGTTCATCGATGCCCTGCCCCGAAACTCCGTGGGTAAGGTCCTCCGGCGGATGCTGCAGGAGCGCGTCATGGAGGAGCAAAAGAAAGACTGAAATTAAATTGGAAGATGCATATAAAAGGCCGCCAAGCAGCGGCCTTTTGTTTTTGACAAATTAATGCGCAACGAATACCCTGGTGACAAAGGGAGAACTTATTGATGGCAGTTTTGCCTTTTACCAAGTAGAAGTTGAATTTAAAAATAAAAAATAGTTTTTGTTAGGAAGAGGAAGAGATGTGGGTTTTCTTCGGTCTGGCCGGGCTCTTTGCTTTACTGGGCTATGCGGTTAAATACCGGAAGTGCTATTGGCTGATCTCCGGGTACAATACGGCTTCACCCCAGCGAAAACAGGAGTTTGATCTTGCCGGGCTCAGCCGGTTGATGGGAAACTTTGCTTTCCTGTTGGCTGCCATGCTAATAGTGGCGGGGATCCTCACCTGGCTGAAGCAGGATGATCTCTTGCTCATCGAGATGGGCTTGGTGTTTGTGGCCATCTGCAGCTTGATGGTTAAATCCCAAAAATACGACAAGGGCGCCCTGCGACCCGACGGTCGTCTCAAGCCCGGCGTCAAGTTGGTCTTGGCCCTCATCATCTGCTTCTTTCTGATGGTTTACGGGCTGATTATTTACGGAGCCCTGCCCGCCGCTATCGAAATAACACCAGAGGCTTTAAAAATCGGTGGTATGTACGGGACCGCCGTACCCTGGGATTCCATTGCAGAAGTGAAGTTGCTCAATAAATTACCCCCGCTTGCCTATAAAGCCCATGGTTTTGACCTGGGAACAAAGCGGAAGGGGTTTTTCCGCTTACAGGCGGGTGGCCGGGTCAGGCTCTTTGTCATTAATAGCCGGCCACCCTACATTGACCTTGGTACAAAGCAGGAACGGATCATCCTGAATTTACGGGAACCCTGGGAAACCATGGCCCTGTACACAGAGATCCGAAAGCGGCTCACGACTTCCGGTAATACCAGGCTTTCTTTTGGGGGATAATCGCCAAAGGAGCCTGATTTTTCTATTCAGCTTGATTATAATTACTGCGGGACAAGGATAAGCAGGGAAGAGGAGATGAAAAAGGGCGGCCTGTTAAGGCCGCTCTTTTTTGGTTAAGTCTTTGTCACATTTGGCTAGCTTTGGTCACATATTGGGTAGAATCGGCAGGGAAAGATTGAATTGCTGGTAACCGGCCGGGATCTCAAACAATGAACCATCCAGTTTGCCGATCTTGACTTCTTTGGCCTCCATCACAAATTTGCCCCATCTTCTTTCATTTATGTACTTGAGCAGGATCTTCCCTTTTTTGCTGACGGAGACGGTGACATTATCAGAACCCTCTTTATAGTTATAAATATTACATTTGAGGCCTAAAATGGTTTCCTCACCGATCTTCTTGGCCTTGGTGGCTAAAAACTTCATATTGCACCGGTACATTTCCCAGTTGTCTGGATTAAATGAATTGCTGTATTCCGTGAACGTCTTTGCCTCCGGCATTAATTCCCAGGTAACGTTTTTGTCCTTCCGGGCAATGATAATCAGCTCACCTTTGCTGGTCTTGAGCTCCAAGCGGACTTTGGTCCCGTTGTCTTTAAAGTAAACCCTGTCCGTCTTCGTGAAACCCGAAGTTATCTGATAGGCGACAAAATAATCGGGAGTAGCGGCGGATACAGTTATACTGGATACTAAGATACAGAGGATGAGTTTTAACAGCAGGCTGATTCCTTGGCGCATTTGCATCCCTCCGTTTTCTTGCTCCTGACTTTACGGTCAAGACCCCTTGTGACAATTATGAAACCAAATTGGTAAATTATATAATTCGCCGGAGACCGGAGTACCCCTGCTGTCCCCAATTGCGGTTTTCCGAATAAACTGTATTTAAGGCTGTCGTTAATCATTTAAGGGGCTTACGGCAGGAGGGGAGAGGATGAGACGGGCTTTGGTGCTCTCTGGCGGCGGCTGTCGGGGAGCCTTTGAAGTGGGTGCCTTGGACTACCTGATCCGCGAGGCGGGTGAGGATTATCATATCTTTCTCGGTACCAGTGTGGGCGCGTTGAATGCAGCCCTAATCGGCCAAGCCCAGGGCCGTGGTGAACTGATTAAGTTGGTGGGCTTGTTGAAGGAGATCTGGCTTAACTTGAAGGGCAGTCGTTCCGTCTTTGCCGGGAGTGTCTTGGGCCCGGCCCGGCTGTTATTCAGTGATGCTCTTTTTGATCCCGCCGGGCTCAGAGAGTTGCTCCGGCGTCATCTTGATTCGGACCGGCTGTTTAGCACGGCCAATGTCGTCAAGGTCTCCGCGGTGGCCATGGAGACCGGGGAACTTTTGTATGCCTGCAACAAAAATCCTGGGCTAAAGGGGGATTTTTCCCGTTATGTTTTGGCCAGCGCCAGTATACCCCTATTCTTCCCGGCAGTGGTCATTGACGGTAAACATTGGTATGACGGTGGCCTGCGGGATGTGACGCCGCTGGGCGCGGTCTTCCAGGAACAGCCCGATGAGATTATGGTTATTGTGACAATGCCGCTTACGGAAGATTTGCGGCCGAAGTTGCCCGAGACCAGAGTCGGCGGGGTCTTTCACCGGCTTTTACGGGCGGTGGATATCCTCACCGGTGAGATTGCGGCCAACGATCTCCAACTGGCGGTGGCAGTCAACAAATGCCTGCAGAGGTTTCCCGGGCGGCGGGCGGTGCCCATCCGGGTGATCAGCCCGGAGCAACCCTTGGCCGGCGACGGGCCCTTGGACTTTAACCCCGACAGAATCCGGGAGAACATGCGACTCGGTTATGAGGCGGCACACCGGCCGCGGCTCATCGCAGGATAAAGGGGGCAAACAAGCAGGCGGCAGGAGCGGGCGTTGTCAAGCAGCCCGTGCGTCCTGCCGCCATTATTGTTCTTTCCATCGATTCATAAAGGGTTCATAACAGATTGTTTTAAGCCAAGATGATACGGGGCCTTTTATAGATCGTTCCATTCAAAAATATACTTCTCTGCCATCCGCACCGGGTGGTAACGGGACTTGGCCTCCCGCAACCCGGGCAGGCCCAGGTCGTCCTCGCGGTTGATAAACTCCGTGCCCGACCAGGCGTTGGTGGTAAACTCCCGGTTGATGACGGCATAAGCATCAGGGAGTTCGGGTAGGGTCTTTTCGAAATGGATGAGAGCGGTGTCTGGCTTTAATAGGCTGCCGATGGCAAAGGCTACCATCTGGCCGTCTACCTCCAGGTAGCCTCCTTTTAACGGCAGTTTTTCGAAGGCGGCCAATGCTTCAAGTAAAGCGGCACGTTCCTCCGCAACTGACAGTATCCGGGGATGGGCGCTGGCCCAGGCGTCAAAGACCGCCAGCGCCCGCGGGAGGTCGGCGGGGGTCATGGGATGGTACCGGTAGTCGTGGCTGGTGGCAAACCGCCGGATTTGGCTGCGCTTATTCCGGTATTTGTTGCCGTTTAGGTCGATTAAGTCCCGGGTGAGATAAACATAATCCCAATGGGCGCGGTCCTCCCGGATATTACCGCGGTTTTCCGTCGCCGCAAGCAGCCGGGGGACCAATTCCCGGGGGACGCCCCGAATGCAGAAGGGGAGATCATGCTCCCGGGTGTACGCCTTCAGGTCGTTGATTAGCTCCGACAGACGGTGGGTGGATGGGCCCAAGGGCGGGAGGAAATAGGTCTTACCCCGAAACTGGCATTGCAAACAAAAAAAGCCCCTGTGTTCGCTGTAGGCCAGATGATAAACATGCCGCCAGATCCATAGGGTGGAAAAGGCCAGATCGGACAGGGCATAAATATTGGTGGGATAATAGCGTTGGTAAACCTCTTTTGTCTCCCAGGTAAGCGGTGTAAATTCGATTTTGCTCACTCCGCATGCCATGCGACCCCACGAAAGAAGACCGGGGTCGTTTTCCACAATTATATACAATGTCGTCCGGTCCTGCAAGGGTGATTAGGAGGGATCTACGTTGACTTTGCTTTTCAGGCGGCAGTTTTCCAGGAGATAAGTAGCGGCCACATGGATGTCGTCGGTTAACAGGAAAAAGGACAGGTCCGATTCACTGATGGTCTGCTCTCTGACCATGGTCTGGCCAAGCCAATCCACCAGCCCTTGCCAGAAGGAGCGTCCCAGCAAGACCACAGGGAAATGTTCGATTTTATCCGTTTGCACCAGGGTCAATGCTTCAAACATCTCATCGAGGGTGCCAAAGCCGCCGGGCAGGATGACAAAGCCCACGGAGTATTTGATAAACATCAGTTTACGCACGAAAAAATAGCGAAAACGTAAGGCGATGGTCTGATAGGGGTTGGGGATGGGTTCTTGGGGCAGTTGAATACTGCAACCTACAGAAATGCCTTTGACCTCATAGGCCCCTTGGTTGGCGGCGGCCATCAGGCCCGGTCCGCCGCCGGAAATAATGGCCAGTCCCTTCTCCGCCAGGATCCGGGCGAGCTCCCGCCCCTGTTCGTAGTAGGGACTCTCCGGACCCAAGCGGGCCGAACCGAAGAAGGAGATGGCCGGGGGGAGTTGGGAGAGGGCGTCAAAGCCCTCCACCAATTCCCCTTGGATCCGCAGAATACGCCAAGGATCCTCCCGGGTAAAATCCTTTCCTGTGGCTGTCGAGGCTTGCAACAATTCCTTATCCTCATTATCCCGGAAGTGCGCGGGGGGTTTGAGGGATTCCATCGGTTTTAACCACCTTTCCGGTTTGGCATGCAGTCAAACCTGGGGTTTACAGGATATTCTCCCAGGTCAGTTTTTCCTTGCGGGGGATGTGCCGCACGAGACGGCGGACCGCTGCCAGCTCCGCCAGGGCGGCGGCGGTATCTTGGTGCTGCAGGTAGCTGGCCAGGCGCACCAAGGCCAGCTCGATCTCGTCGATCTCCCGGTGGTCCGTCAGCAGGGACCAGCGAGGTTCGGTACGCCGCCAAAGCCGCTGCAGGTTCTGGAGCAAGGCGGCGGCCTCGGCGGTATTTCCTTGGACCATGTGCCCTTCTAACTTTACTAGCTGTCTGTCGAGCGTCACGGCGGAGCTGGCCAAAAACCCTTCCATCAGCAGCGAGGAGAGGAAGATGCCGAGCAAGAGGAGGCCGAGCAGGAGCGGAATGCGCATGCCCACCTTCCTTTCTTTTTCTTTTTCCTTTTCCCGTTCTTCTGCTTTTCTTCTTATTTCTTTTGCAGGAAGAGGCCGCCTTGGCTGTCCAAGATTGCCACCAGGGTTGTCTTTGGGGTCAGGCTGCTTTCTCGTAGTTTACCCAGGAGCCAGTCGGTGGTCAAACCGGCCTTGGCCAGGTTTTCCCCTTGAATTTTACCGTCGATGATCAGCAACAGGGGCAGTCCCTCGTAGGAAGTGGGAATCTGCAGGTCCGCCGGGGTGACCGGGCGTTTTTGGGATTTTGGAACGACACTGAGTTCCCCGTTGGTCTCTAAAACAGCGAACTCCACATCACCAAGGTTAGCGTAGCCTTTGGTCCGGAGTTGCTCGCTGAGGTCGTTGAGGTTAAAAAGGTTACGCTGCAGTTCTGCCCGGACAATTTGGCCGTTTGCCACCAATACGCTGGGACGGCCGCAGATGATCCGCCGGACAAGGCCGCTTTTCAGGGAGAGGTAAGAGATGGCCACCTGGGCGAAAAGCAGGGTTAGCACAGGTACAACTCCGTTAATCAAAGCAATCTCCTTGTCTTGCATCGGTACTGCCACCAAGTCGGCGATCATGAGGGTGACGACAAATTCGAAGGGCTGTAACTGGCCGATCTGGCGCTTGCCCATCAGCCGTAGGATGACCAGGACCAAAAGGTAGAGAATGAGTGTGCGGAAAAAGATGATCAGCAAGGAGCCAACCTCCAAAACCCTTTGTTCTGTTATCATTTCCGATCCGGACCGGGGAGTTGCAGGCAAGGGCCAAGAAGAAAATGGGGCAAATGGTTGGCGGTCGGCCTGTTTACCCGGGGTCTGTCGAGCTGGCCGGCAAATGTTAAAATTTGTCGAGTATACAGTATTATCACGGTGATTGGCTTGACAGGCAATCCGGTATTCTTTATATTTATTATGTTATCATGAAATATAATTCCACAATTCGGAAAACCCCGCTTGAAGTCGGAGAAATGAGGTGGATCATAAATGACAATGTCGTATGTTGATTCCGTTTTCGAACAGGTTAAGCAGCGCAATCCCAATGAACCCGAGTTCCTACAGGCTGTTCAGGAGGTGTTGGAGTCCTTGAAACCGGTCATCCATCGCCATCCCGAGTTTGCAGAGGCCGGTTTGCTGGAGCGCATCGTGGAGCCGGAACGCCAAATCATCTTCCGTGTGCCCTGGGTGGACGACCGGGGCAAGGTTCAGGTCAACCGTGGTTTCCGGGTCCAGTTTAATTCGGCCATCGGCCCGTATAAGGGCGGGCTTCGTTTTCATCCTACGGTCAACCTTAGCATCATCAAATTCCTGGGTTTTGAGCAGATCTTCAAGAACTCCTTGACCGGCTTGCCCATCGGCGGCGGTAAGGGCGGCAGTGATTTTGATCCTAAAGGCAAGTCCGATGGGGAAATCATGCGCTTCTGCCAGAGCTTCATGACCGAGCTCTACCGGCACATTGGGGCTGATTGCGATGTTCCTGCCGGGGATATCGGTGTGGGTGGCCGGGAGATTGGTTACCTGTTTGGCCAATACAAACGTCTGCGCAATTGCTATGAGGGTGTTCTAACCGGGAAAGGCCTGACCTACGGGGGCAGCCTGGTCCGGACGGAAGCTACCGGTTACGGCCTCTGTTACTTTGTGGATGAAATGATCCGGGCCAAGGGCCGGTCCTTTGCTGGCGCCACTGTGGTAATCTCCGGATCCGGTAACGTCTCCCTGTATGCCTTGGAGAAAGTGGTGCAGTTGGGTGGCAAGGTTGTGGCCATGAGTGATTCCAACGGTTACATCGTCGATCCCGCAGGCGTTGATTTTACGCTGATGCGGCGGATCAAGGAAGTTGAGCGCAGGCGCATTAAGGAATACGCCGCGGCTAAACCCGGTGTTGAGTATCACGAAGGCTGCGCGGGGATTTGGAGCGTTAAATGCGACATTGCCCTGCCCTGCGCCACCCAGAATGAGCTGGACGAGAGAGCCGCTCAGCAATTGGTGGATAATGGCTGCTGGGCGGTGGGGGAAGGCGCCAATATGCCGTCAACGCCGGAAGCCGTGGAGATCTTCCTGAAAAACAAGGTCTTGTTTGCGCCCGCAAAGGCCGCCAATGCCGGCGGCGTCGCCACCTCTGCCTTGGAGATGTCCCAAAACAGCATGCGTCTTTCGTGGACCTTTGCGGAGGTGGACGCCAAGCTGAAGGAGATCATGGCCGGCATTTACAGAAAGGCCAGTGAAGCAGCAAAGGAATATGGTTACGAGGACAATCTGGTGGTTGGCGCAAACATCGCCGGCTTTTTAAAGGTTGCTCAGGCGATGATGGCCCAAGGCATTGTCTGATGGGTCTTGGTTTTTGGCCTGTTTGCCCATGAAAAGGGAAGGACGGTCCGGCGGCCCTGGGCAGCTGCGCCGGCCTTCCATGTTTGGCAAGGGTCTGGCGGTTGCCGGAGAACCTGGCTCATGATAAAATAAATTAATTAGATCTTTGCTTATGTTGTTTTGTTTGCAGAGTATTTTGCCATTTTTACATGGAACGAATCTGTGCAGTTGCCAGAATGGGGGGAAAGAGCAATCATGCCCATGAAAATACTGGGAAAAGATATCCTGGCGCCTAATATTGCCCGGTTTGTCATCGAGGCGCCGTTGATTGCCAAAAAGGCCAGGCCGGGGCAGTTTGTTGTGGTTCGCCACAGCGAAAAAGGGGAGCGCATCCCCTTGACCATTGCCGATTATGATGCAGACCGCGGGACCATTGTCCTGATTTGTCAAGGGGTTGGGAAGAGCACCCGGGAGATCAACCGGCTGGGGACGGGTGATGTCTTTCTCGATATCATGGGACCCCTGGGGACGCCCTGTCCCATCCGGGAGGGCGGTACAGTGGTCTGTGTGGCAGGAGGCTTGGGTGCGGCGCCCTTGTACCCAAAGATCAAGGCTTTGCACCGAGCCGGTTGCCGCGTCATCACCCTGCTTGGTGCCCAGCGGGCGGAGTTGCTTATCCTGAAGGAGGAACTTGCCGCTGTCAGTGCCGAGGTCCGGTGCAGCACTGATGATGGGAGCTATGGGCAGAAGGGTTTTGTTACCCAGCTTTTACGCGAGGTTTTACAGAAAGAACAGGTGGATGAGATAATTGCTGTTGGTCCCGTGCCGATGATGGCCGCCGCTGTTCAAGTGGCCGAGGAGTTTCATGTTCCGGTTTTGGTGAGCCTCAATGCCTTAATGATCGATGGGACAGGCATGTGTGGGGGCTGCCGGGTTACCGTGGGCGGTAAAACCAAGTTTTGCTGTGTCGACGGGCCGACTTTTGACGGCAGTGCGGTGGACTTCAAGGAACTGACCAAGCGGCTCTCTTTCTATCGCCGGGAGGAAGAACTGGTCGACCACAGCTGCCGGATTGGTCTAGGAAGGGGTGAAAGCTAGATGGCTAACCGTCAAGCCATGCCGAAACAGGATCCGCAAGTTCGTTCCGGTAATTTTCAGGAAGTGGCCTTGGGTTTCAGTGAGCAGCAAGCCCGGTCCGAGGCGGAGCGGTGCCTGAATTGCAAACGCCCCCTTTGTGTTGAAGGTTGCCCTGTGGAGGTCCCAATCCCGGCCTTTATTGCCAGGATTAAAGCCGGGGATTTCCCTGGCGCGGTGGAAAAGATTAAGGAAAAGAACAGCCTGCCGGCCATCTGTGGTCGGGTTTGCCCCCAGGAAACCCAGTGTGAGTCCCGGTGTGTCCTGGGACGCAAGGGCGAACCGGTGGCGATTGGCGCTTTAGAGCGGTTTGCGGCCGATTGGAGCCGGGAGCATACTGGAGCCAAGCCACCCGCCATCCGGGCACAACGGGCACAGAAGGTGGCGGTCATCGGTTCCGGGCCCGCCGGCCTGACAGCTGCCGCGGATCTGGCCCTGTTAGGGTACCAGGTGACGGTCTTTGAATCCTTGCATGCGCCGGGGGGCGTGCTCCGCTACGGTATTCCCGAGTTTCGCCTGCCCAAGGCCATCGTTGACCAGGAGGTGGCTTATGTCCGCTCCCTGGGGGTGGAGATTCGCACCAGTTATCTGATGGGGCAGACCTTGACCGTGCAGGAATTGTTTGCTGAAGGTTTTCAAGCGATCTTTATTGGTACCGGCGCTGGGCTCCCGTATTTCCTGAATATTCCCGGGGAGAATCTAAACGGCGTTTATTCAGCCAATGAGTTTTTGACCCGGGTCAATCTGATGAAGGCTTACCTGTTCCCGGAGTATGACACGCCCGTCAAGGTCGGGGAGAAGGTGGCCGTGGTGGGCGCCGGCAATGTGGCGATGGACTCGGCCCGGACCGCCCTGCGGCTCGGGGCCAAGGAGGTCAGCATCATCTACCGGCGGTCCCGGGAGGAGATGCCCGCCCGCCGGGAGGAGATTGAGAACGCAGAGGAAGAAGGGGTTGTCTTTCGCCTGTTGACCAACCTGGTGGAGATTCTCGGTGATGAGACCGGCCGGGTGAGGGCAATAAAGTGCCAGGCCATGGAACTTGGAGCGCCTGATGAGTCGGGCCGCCGCCGGCCGGTGCCGGTGGCCGGTTCTGAGTCGGAAATACCGGTGGATACAGTAATTGTTGCCATCGGGCAGGGGCCCAACCCCATTCTCCTGCGGAATACGCCGGGGCTGGAACTGAACAAGCAAGGCTATATCCAAACAGATCCCGAAAGCTTGGCCACCAGTATCCCCGGGGTCTTTGCCGGTGGGGACATTGTCACCGGTGCGGCCACGGTCATTGCAGCAATGGGGGCAGGCAAGAAGGCGGCCAAGGCCATCGATGAGTACCTGCAGAAGACCTCTTCGGACTGAAGTGGGAGACTGTCCGAAGTAAATTACTGAGCTGTCAGCATTAAAGAAGTGCACAAAAACATGGGTAAGGGGCTGCCCCAAAGGGTAGCCCCTTGTTTTTTGGCCGGAGTTGGACCGCTTTAGCCCGCTAATTCCTTTAGCCCCGGGGTGAAGCCAGCCAGCTTCAGATTGGGCCCGGTGGGTCAGCGCCTTCCCGGTGGCGGATTTCTTATTCCCCGCTTTTCCCGGTCTTCCGGGACCAAGCATGTAATATAATGGACACAGTGAACCAAACCAGGATGGCGCTGCATAGTGCCACAAGCCAATTGCGGGTTACCGCAATGACCGTGATGTTTGTGAGAATACAGGGCACACCGCTGATCATGCCCAACACGGACCCATGGGCCACATCAGCGGCGGTGGCCGTGCCCTGACGCCAACCAGCAAGCCCCACGGCAGCCGCCATTACGCCGGGGAAGGCGGCGAAGACCCCAGCAAAGGATTGCCATGGTACCAGGACGGAGAGGACATACACCAGCATGAGGACGGTGCCGCCGATGAGGAAGCGAAGGATGGTATCCTGCCAATTACCAGTAGTCATTGCAACCAGCCCACCGCAGCCCCGCCGGCGAAGACCGCCATGGCCAGCACCAGCCAGCCGCCCATGGCCAGAATAAGCCCACGTTGCCAGCCGTGGCGGGCTACCAGGTGTGCTGTGGCCATGGCACACGGGATATTGACGGCCATCCCCACCAAAGCGCCGCCGGAGATCTTGAAGATATTGGCGACAGTAGCGGCAGCGGTCGGGGAGGCCAGAACCGTGGAGATGACGGCTGAGGCATAGACCGCAGGAAAGGCGGCGAAGATCCCACCGATTCGTCCTCCCAGACGCCGGCCGATCAGTGCAGAACCTGCCACCGCCGTACCTCCCAGGAAAAAGCGGAGGATTAAACTTGAGAACGACAAAGTATCACACTCCTTTGCAGGAGAATTTCGGATTTTGTCCACAAATTCCTTTAGAGAAAGGTGCGGCGGCCGATAAAAATTATAAAAGGCAATTGTAAAGATTTAGGGGTTGGCCAGAACATAACTGGGGCTCCAAAAGCTTTCCCAGCCCGCAGCGTCAACAAAGCTGACGGAATAAAGGATCCGACTATCCTTGGCTGCCAACGGATCCACCGGTATAGAATATTCTTTGGCCGAACCATCCAGGGTGGCCAGGAGTCGGAAGAGGCCGGAAGCATCGGTCCCGTAAACCAGGACGGCTTGCCGCTGGCCTGTGGTGTCCGGCGGCCAACACAAAGTGACCTGTTGCCCGTTGTAAATGCCGCTTAAGCCGGTAGGGGCCGGTGCAAAGATAGTTTCATCGGTAAAAGGCGTAACCTTTCCGTCCGGGTTGATCCGGATCCGGGTGGTTTTTGCTGCTGCAATCTCCACGGATACCAAAGGTGTGGCATAAAAGGCCTTGGTCTTTTGGGGGATATAGATCCCGCACTGGTAACTGCCGGGTTCGCGGTCCGTAAACTCCCGTCTCAGGATTGTTCCGTCTAATTTCAGATCATAGTAACTGGGGCTGGAACCGGACGGGGTTTTACTGAGACCGATTTTGCCCTTTTGGTAGACACTGCCCACCTCCGGGATGGCAGTGGCGTCGAAGATAACCTCAAAAACAGTGGGCGGGGGCGGCGGTGGGGCCAAAGCAACGGTGACTTCCACCGGCTGGTCCGGTTTAACGTTGACGGTGCTTTCCCCCGCGAGGATTTCTTGGTCTTGGGTGTCGAGGGCCCGGACGGTGACCTTCCATTTCCCGGCGGGAACATTTTCAAAGATGATGGGGGCAGTGGTGTTCGTTTCTTCTGTGGCAACAGTCCGGCTGAGTTCCCCCTTGGCGATGGTGGCACGGATCAGCCGGATGGTTGTATCAGGGGTCAGAGTGGAAGGAAGGGTGTAGCTGAGAATAATTTTCCCCGGACTGGAAACAGCCGGTTTGCTCAGGCAGCCCGCCAGGAGCAGGCAGGCGGCTAAAACCCAACTCATCCCGATGTTTTTGTTCATCTGAATCGCCTCCACTAATTGATTTTTTAGCCCCTTTCTTCGACAGCGGAAGGCAAAAACCTTTCAAAAAGTGAGAAAATATAAAATTAAATACCAGAGTAGTCTTTTGCACTTGGGCAGGAATCGCATTTTGCGATGTCGAATAAAGTTTCAGCTACAAAGGAGATGATTGTTTGAAAGCAATGATTATGGCGGCCGGGGTGGGGTCCAGGCTGGAACCATTAACCTGCAACATCCCCAAACCCATGGTTCCTGTGGTGAATCGTCCTGCTTTGGAACATATCATTCGCCTTCTGGTTAAAAACGGTATTCATCAAGTGGCGGCCAATCTTTGGTATCTGCCCGACAAGATCATGGATTACTTTGGTGACGGATCGGCCTTTGGGGTTTCCCTCCGCTATTCGTTGGAGGAAAACTTAATGGGCACCGCCGGCGGAGTGAAAAAACTCCAGGATTTCTTCGACGAAACCTTTGTGGTCATCTCCGGCGACGCCCTAACCGATATTAACCTGGATGCCCTTATCCAGGCCCACAAGGAAAAGAAGGCCATCGCCACCATTGCCTTGATGGAAGTGGAGGATCCACGACAATTTGGGGTGGTTATCACCGATGAGGACGGCCGGATCAAAGCCTTTCAGGAGAAGCCCCAGCCCGGTGAAGAGCTCAGCCGGAAGGCCAATACGGGTATTTATGTCTTTGAGCCGGCGATCTTCGACCATATTCCCGCCGGTCAGGTTTATGACTTCGGGAAACAGGTCTTCCCCCATCTGGTTCAAGCGGGCGTACCTTTCTATGGTTTTCCCATCGCCGATTATTGGTGCGATATCGGAACGCTGACCCAATATCGTCTGGCCAACTACGACGTTCTGCGGGGCAAGGTCCGTATCGATATTCCCGGTATTTGGCACCCGGGCGCCGTCTATGTGGGCGAGAATACTTACATTGCCCCGACGGCCCAGATCGGCTCCAAAGTCGTGATCGGCAAGGGCTGCCGCATCGCCGATGGGGTGGAGATCTTTGGTGAAACGGTGATTGGGGATAATTGTATTATTCAGGAGAATACCACGATCTTTGCCAGCGTCGTCTGGAACAATACCCGCATCGACCGGGACAGCAGGCTGGTGGAGTGTGTCGTGGGCAGCGAGTGTTACCTGAAAGAGGGATCGGTGATCGGTGCAGGGGTCATCCTCAGCGATTCCTGTGTCATTGAACCCCGCCGGGTGGTTGAGGCCAATGCCAAGATCTGGCCGAAACAAGTGATCGGCGGGGATGAGAACTCCAATTAACAGGGGGGCATTCCCGGTGAGAAAGTTCCTGGTCTTAATTGCGGCATTACTGCTTTGCGGGGTGGTTACGGCGACAGCAGGCCAACCTTACCGTCTCGGCCCCGGTGATGAATTGCAGATTTCTGTCTGGGGCCATGAGGATCTCCAGGCGGAAGTGGTTGTCCTGCCTGATGGCACCATCTTTTTCCCTTTGGTTAATCAAGTGAAGTTGGCCGGTTTAACCATCATGGAAGCCCAGCAGTTACTCACCGAGGAACTGGCGGTTTACGTGAAGGACCCGGTGGTGTCTTTGATTGTTAAGAAGGAACGGACCATTGAGGTTAAGGTGCTGGGGGAGGTTGCGAAACCAGGCATTTACCGGTTGAAACCCGGTAGTTTGATTATGGATGGCATCGCAGCAGCTGGCGGTCCTACCCGCCGGGCGGAGCTGAGAAAGGTGGGTGTATTTGATGCCAACGGCCCGACCCCCAAGGTCGAAGTCCGCATTGGTAAACGGAACCGGATCTACAAGAACGCTTTGACGGTCGGACCGGCGCTGGCCGAAGGCGATACGATTTATGTTCCGGAAACCCTCGCTCCCAACTGGCCGTTAATCTTCTCCTACATCAACGGGATGAACTCCCTGCGCGAACTGTTGGATGACGATAACAATTGAGTGTGCCTTGCGTTTGTCATGCAAAGCCCGTGCCGGACGACACGGGTTTTTTTGTGGCGGTATACCGGGATATTCAGCTGGAATTGACAATCCGCCGCGAATGATTTGCCAAATAAGCTGAAAAAGGGTATAATGAATACTGTGTAGTTTTTGAAGTAACATTATTTGCAGATAATGGTTGACGAGATTCATCAATGGCGGAGGCAGGAAAGCAGGCAAATACAGCAGATTAACTTTTATTAAAAAGTGCCAAACTGGAGTAGGAATTATGGGTTTCTTATTCTTGCCCTTGCTTGCACGAATTGCCGGAGAGACCTGGGAATCGGACAACGGGAAAGAACAAGTAACCTTGCTGAACATAATATCCAGGTTTTCGGGTTCAGCAAATACCATGTTGACCCAAGAATGTCCTGAAAACCCCGGGATTTCTCAAAAACCGGGGTTTTTTCTTGTTCTGATTAAACAAACCTAAACGGTAGAAGAATAAACCATCTACGAAAGGGGCTGTGGCACTATGTTATCCAACCTAACACGTCAAAATCTCAATGAACTGGTGCAATTTGCCCGGAAGCTGGCAGCGGAGCATGTAACCGGACTGCGTTTCCGTGGCTGCTTTTCTGTTACCCGTCAATTCTCCGCTGACTTAAGGCGGCTGAACCAAATTTTCCAAAGATACCGCACGGCTATAGCCCAAAAAAGAACATTGCCCCCGGCCTGTGAATGGTTGGTTGACAATATGTACCTCATCAATGAACAGGCCCAGTTCATCAAGAAAAACCTGTCCTGGCGTTACTGTCAAAAATTGCCTACACTGATAGAAGGGCCCGATAAGGGTCAAAAGCGGATATATGCTCTGATCTACCGGTTGCTGGAATATACCGGCGGTCAGTGCGACCTGGAAACGCTAAAAGGGTTCTTATGGGAATACCAGACGGCGCAGCCTTTGACCATGGCTGAACTTTGGGTGGTCCCCCTGGTTTTCCGGATGGCCATCATTCACAAACTCCGTGCTCTTTTTGAGCTTGTAGATAAAGATGTGGTTCCGGAGAAACAAGCGAACATAATAGGCAAACATATTACACCCCTTCTGAAAGATATCTCCAACACGCTTCAACGGACCATCCGCATCATGGAGCAGCGCCTTGATCTGAGCAATCCGACGGTCCTTGTTTATCTGGCTAAATATCTCCGGGAGTATGTTGAGTCCAGCGCTTTGCACCGGTGGTTGGAAGCACGGACCGCCATGCATAATCTGAGCCTGATCCAATTGATCGAAGAGGAACAGCAACGCCAGTCGGAGCACCGGGTCTCGGCCGGACAGCTTATTACCAGTTTAAGGCAAATCTCCCAGACCATCTGGGAACCCCATTTTGAGGAGTTATCCTGGGTTGAACTCACCTTACGGCGGGATCCGGCGGGGGTTTACCCCAAGATGACCTTTGCCAGCCGTGATATTCTGCGCCATAAACTGGAAAAACTGGCAGAGCGCTGGCGGATGTCGGAGTTGTTAATCGCCGAGCAAGTGATCAAGCTGGCGGAGAATGCTCCCGGCGAAAACAAAGGGGATAATGTAAAGAAGCATGTTGGTTATTATTTGATGGATGAAGGATGCCGCCTTTTGCCCGGCGCCTTGGGCATCAGAAAGAGCGCCTGCTGTGGGCTAAGGGAAAAGCTAAGCCGGTTTCCCAAGACGGTTTATTTTACCACAATGGCCGTCTTGACCAACTTCTTTATGTATGCAACCCTGCGCTACATGTTGGCCGGTCTTCCCGGTGAATTTTGGTGGATTATTCCCTTGGCCGTCCCGGCACTGCTGGTTTTGGCCGGGGAATGGGCGATTCGTCATTTTCATTACATCCTGACAATTACCTTCCCTCCCCAGCAACTGCTGAAAATGGATTTCCGCAAGGGTGTGCCCAAAGAGTACTCTACGATGGTTGTCATCCCGACCATCATTAACAGTTTGGAATCAGTGGAGAGCCTCGCCCACAAACTAGAAATCTATTACCTGGCCAATCAGGATCCCAATATCTATTTTGGCTTGTTGACGGATTTTGCTGATGCGGATCAAGCGGTCTTAGCGGGGGAGGATGAACTGCTTAAAGCCGCCACGGAAAGAATCAATGAGTTGAACCGGCGGTATTGCACCCCGGAGGACACCACCAGGTTCTTCCTCTTCCACCGTAAACGCCTCTGGAATCCCCAGGAGGGCAAATGGATGGGGTGGGAGCGGAAACGGGGCAAATTGGCGGAGTTTAACGCCTTGCTCTGTGGCGAAAGCGAGACCTCCTTCTCCCATATTGTTGGTGATACCGAAATTCTACCGCAGATTCGCTTTGTCATTACTCTGGATACCGATACCAGGCTGCCCAGGGATACGGCCAAAGGCCTGATTGGGGCTTTGGCCCATCCCTTGAACACACCCCACCTTGATAAAGCCAAGAAGAAAGTGGTCCGCGGTTACGGGTTGCTTCAACCACGCATTGCCATCAGTCACGCCAGTGTCCACCGGTCCTATTACGCCAAGATCTACGGCGGAGAAGCTGGGATTGACATTTATAGCGGTGCGGATTCCGATCCCTATCAAGACCTGTTTCAATGCGGCATCTTCACCGGGAAGGGCATCTATGATGTGCGCGTCTTCCACCACATTCTGGGTGATCGGATCCCCGATAATATGGTCCTCAGCCATGACCTGCTGGAGGGCAGTTTTGTCCGGGCCGGCCTGGTGACGGACCTGGAATTAATCGATGATTATCCCACCACCTTCCTCAGCGCCTTGGAGCGGATGCACCGGTGGGTCAGGGGCGATTGGCAGTTGCTGCCCTGGCTGACCAGCAATGTCAAGAACCGTTTTGGCGTAAAAACCGAGGTTAAAAACGATCTTGTCAGCCGGTGGCAGATGTTCGACAACCTGCGCCGGAGTCTAGTGGGACCAGCCACCTTTGCCCTGATTTGTCTGGGGATTTTTGTGTATGACCGGCTTCCCATCCCCGACTGGCCTTTGTGGGTGGTTGTCGGCTCAACATTACTGCGGATTTTAGTGAATTTTGGTTATACCATGCGTTATTGTGCCAAATCCTCCCATTACTTGATCCGTTTTCTCTTTTACTTGGTTGTTCTGCCCCACCATGTTTACAAGATGTTGGATGCGGTGTTCAGGACCCTCTACCGTTTGTATATCTCCCACCGGAAGTTGTTGGAGTGGGTGACTGCTGAGGAGGTGGGGAAGAGGTCGCCCAATACCTTTGTTGGCGTTTGCCGGCGGATGTTGACGGGAGAGCTTTTGACCGCGGCCATTGGCGCTGTTTTATGGTTGGCTTCGGGTAAAGAATTGGCCTTGATCATTACCCTCATCTGGCTCTCTGCTCCGGTTTGGGTCTATTTGATCAGCCGGCAACTTGTACCCTACCAAGAAAATCCGGATCCGGCGGAACAAGCGTACTTCCGCGGCCTTGCCTGGCGGACCTGGAAGTTTTATGTGGATACTGTGACGGAAAAGGACCACCATCTGCCCCCGGATAACCTGCAATTGGATCCACCAGTGGGCTTGGCCCACCGGACTTCTCCGACGAATATCGGGTTATACCTTTGTTCGGTGGTAACCGCACGGGACTTGGGTTATATTACCTTCACCGAGATGCTGGAACGATTGCAGCGTACCATGGATACCTTGGGGAAACTGCCCCGCTGGAATGGGCATTTCTATAACTGGTACGACACGACCTCCTTGGAGGCGCTTAATCCTATCTATGTCTCCACCGTGGACAGCGGGAACCTGGTGGGTTACCTGTTTGCGGTCAAACAGGGGATTGCCGAACACTTAAAACGCCCGGCGGTGGATGAATCCCTTTTGCTTGGCCTCTTGGATATGGTCCGATGGGAGCAGGCCTGTTTTGACCGACATTTATACCAACTGCAACAGGAATTGGAACAACTATTGGCCAAACCACCGGCGACGGTGGAACAGTGGTTGACGGCTTTAACAGCTTTGCAAAAACTGGCGGATCGGAGTGTGGAGACGGCCCAGGCCATTGCGGAGCACATCCGGTTTTTAACAGGCAGGACCGCTAACAGTCTCTCTGGTAAAGAGATTGCCCAAGCCCAACGTTTAATGGCCCAAATTCAACGGTGTGCTTTGGAACATGACTTCAGCGCCTTGTACAACGAGGAACACCATCTTTTCGCCATTGGCTATAACGTTGCTAACAAACAAATGGACGGTTCTTTCTATGATCTTTTTGCTTCGGAGATGCGCCAGACTAGTTTTGTCGCCATTGCCCTGGGACAAGTGCCGTTGCAACACTGGTTTGCCTTAAAACGGACGATGACACCGGTGGAGCAGACCCCTACTTTGGTTTCGTGGAGCGGGACAATGTTCGAGTATTTCATGCCCTTGCTGCTCTTGCCCAATTATCAGGAGACCATCTGGGATGTGACTTACCGGATGGTCATCCGCAAGCAGATGGCCTATGCCAGGAGGAAGGGGCTGCCGTGGGGTATTTCCGAATCCGGCTTCAGCCTGCAGGACTATAACAAGAACTACCAATACAAAGCCTTTGGCGTACCGGGCCTGGGGTTGAAACAAGGCTTGGAGAAAGATATGGTGGTCACGCCCTATGCCACTTTGTTGGCGGCGATGTTGGCGCCGAAGGCCGCATATAAGAACTTGAAACGCTTGGAAGAAGAGTACCAGATGTTGGGGATGTATGGTTTTTATGAAGCCGTAGACTTTACCCCCGACCACATGCCGAAGGATGCCTTCTATGTGGTGGTGAAAAACCACATGGCCCACCACCAAGGGATGATCTTGAATGCCATCGCCAACATCCTGTTGGATAATGTTTGGCAAAAGCGCTTTTTAAAAGAGGAACGGATGGAAGCCACCGAGCAACTCTTGCAGGAGAGAATTCCCAAGAAGGCTTTGATTCTCTCGCAGAATATGAATCTAATTGGCTCCCATACCTTTGATGATTACCACACCGACCTGCGTTCCTTTTATCAGCCGGATACTCCCCTGCCCGAAGCGCGCCTCTTGTCCAACGGCCGTTATACTTTGATGATCTCCAATTCCGGCAGTGGTTTTTCCCGCTGGAAGGGCTTGGACTTGACCAGGTGGGTGGAGGATCCGGTGCGGGATCTCTCGGGTTCGTTCTATTTCATTTGTAATATGACCAACGGGCAGATCTGGTCGCCTACTTACCTGCCGTGCCGGGTGGCGGCGGAGGACATGAAGATGGAGTTTTTCTTGGGCCGGGTGAATTTCTCCCGGACCGACGGGGATATCCGGACCGAGATGGCCATCAGTGTTGCCCCGGATTTGGATGCGGAGATCCGGGAGATTACCTTGACTAACCAGGGCAGCGAGGACCAGTTGCTGGAGATCACCAGCCTTTTGGAACTGGCCCTAGCTCCCCACGAGCAATTCCAGACCCACCCGGCTTACAGCAGATTATTCTTGGAGACTGCCTTCATCCCGGAGATGGAGGTCCTGCTGGCTTGGCGGCGGACGGACTTGGGACCCACCGGGCCATATCTGGCCTATATGATGCATGTGGACGGTACAGCCGTGGGTGCCCTGGAGTATGAGACCGATCGCCTGCGCTTTGCCGGGCGGGGTCGTTCCGCCAGTGTGCCTCTGGTCATTCAGACGGGCTACCATCTTTCGGGCACGGTGGGGAAGGTGCTGGACCCCATCTTTAGCCTGCGGCGCCGGGTGGAACTTCCCGGCCACCGGCGGGCCCGGCTCTTCTGTGTGACCGCCATCGCCGAGACACGGGAAGAAGTCCTGGAGATCTGCAGAAAACTGCGCTATCCCTTCCAGGTGCGCCGGGTCTTCGACATGGCAGTAACCAAGAACAAATTGGAACTGAACGAACTAAACATTACACCGCGCCAGGCCAATATCTTCCAATGGATGGCTTCCCAACTGGTCTACTTTAACAACTTACGGGAGCAGCGGGTTGAAGCTCTCAAACGCAATATCAAGGGACAATCCGGTTTATGGCCCTTTGGCATTTCCGGGGATTATCCCATCGTCTCCCTCAGTATTGGACCAGACGCCTCGCTGGAATTGGTGGAAACCATGTTGGCGGCGCTGAAGTATTGGGCCATCCATGATTTGACCGTGGACCTGGTTCTGCTGGTGAAGGAGGCCGATGGTTATAACCGGTTGACCGATGAGGAATTAAGAAGAATCGTTAATACCCACATCCAGAATGAAGCCTTCAGTAAGCTGGCCGCCCATATCTTCATCATTGGCCGGGAAAGTCTGGCGGAAGCCGAACGCCATTTACTGGCGGCGGTCTCCAGGATTCAACTGAATTCGCAAGAGGGGACCTTGATCTCCCAATTGCTGCAGAACACCGAGGATGACGGGGAACTTTCGCCCGCCGTTACCTTGCAGTTGCCGGCGGTTAGCGGGTATATAACCAAGGTGATGCAGCCGCCGGAGGATCTCCTGTTTTATAACGGCTGGGGCGGGTTTAGACACGATGGCAAAGAATACGTCATCTATCTCAAGGCCAATGATCTGCCGCCCCAACCCTGGGTTAATGTCATTGCCAACCCCCATTTTGGGTTCTTGCTGTCGGATTCGGGCAGCGGTTTCACCTGGGCCAGGAACAGCCGGGAGTTTCGCTTGACGCCCTGGTCCAATGATCCCGTCTATGACCCACTGGGCGAGATCTGTTATCTCCGGGATGAAGAGAGTGGTTTGCTCTGGTCCGCCACACCTTCACCCATTCCCCACCCTGAACCGTATACTGTCCGGCATGGCCAGGGTTATAGCATAATCTCCCACCAAAGCCAAGGTATTGCCCACGAGGCTTGCTATTGGGCAACCTTGCACGACCCGGTTAAAATTATTGAGTTGAAGATCAAGAATACGGATGAAAAACCCCGCTGGCTGTCGGTGACCTACTATTTGGAATGGGTCCTTGGGGTGGACCGGGAGAAGACCTATCCGTACATTGTTACCGAGTTGGACAGCGCTACCGGGGCGCTCTTGGCGCGGAATACCTACCAGGATCACTTCCTCGATCATTATGGGTTCCTGGACCTGTGGACCGAACATCCGGTGGAAGAGCGGAGCTATACTGGCAACCGCGGGAACTTTATGGGAAGAAGCGGCAGTATGTACCGGCCGGCGGGATTGGAACGGGCTTCCTTGGATAACCGGGTCGGCGCTAATTACAACCCCTGCGGCGCAATTCAGGTTAAGATTCGTCTTGCTCCCGGGGAAGAAGCGGCGTTATACATCCTGGTGGGTGCGGCGCCCAGCAGGATTGCTGCCCAACAATATCTCCAGCAGTATCGGCGGCGGAAGACTGTGCTGCAATCCCGTACGGAGGTGATGGAGTTTTGGCGTGAGACGCTGGAAAGGGTGCAGGTGGAGACGGCGGATAAGGGCTTTGATTTTCTCATGAATAACTGGCTGCTTTACCAGACCTTGTCCTGCCGGATCTGGGCCCGGTCGGCCTTTTACCAATCCGGCGGCGCCTTTGGCTTCCGGGATCAACTGCAGGATGTTTTAGCACTCCTTCATACCAGGCCGGACCTGGCCCGCAAGCAAATCCTGCTCCATGCCGCCCACCAATACCAGGAGGGGGATGTCCAGCATTGGTGGCATACGGAGACGGGCTACGGCATCCGGACCAGATATTCCGATGACATGCTTTGGTTGGTCTATGTCGCCTGTCGTTATGCCTCCCACACCGGCGACCAGAGCATCTGGGACGAGAATATCCCCTTCCTCCAGGATGCCCCCCTAAGCCCCGAGGAGCGGGAGCGTTATGGACCTACCCGCCAATCCAAGGAGACTGCCAGTCTCTATGTCCATTGCGTGCGTGCGGTGGACAGAGCTGCTGTCTTTGGGGCCCATTCCTTGCCTTTGATTGGCGGCGGCGACTGGAACGACGGCATGAATAAGGTGGGGGCCGAGGGATATGGCGAGAGCGTTTGGCTGGCCTGGTTCCTCTACAAGACAATTGAGGAGTTTTTGCCTGTCTGTGCCCGGCTGGGCGATGAGGACCGGGTGAAACGCTACCGGTTGATCCTGGACCAGATCGTCATGGCCACTGAGAACAGCGGGTGGGACGGCCAATGGTACCGCCGGGCCTATAACGATCAGGGCAATCCCATGGGTTCGGTGAACAATTTCGAGTGCCAGATTGACTGCATTGCCCAGGCTTGGGCGGTGCTCTCCGGAGCCGCGCCGCGGGATAAAGCGACGACGGCCATGTGGTCCCTCTACCACCGCTTGGTGATGCATGACGAAGCCATCATTAACCTGCTGAGCCCGCCCTTCTCCGAGACCAAGCCGAGCCCGGGTTATATCCAGGCCTACCCGCCGGGGGTGCGGGAGAATGGCGGCCAGTACACCCATGGGGCCATTTGGGCCATTATTGCCTGGGCCATGCTGGGTGAGGGCAATATCGCTGGGGAACTCTTCCGCTTGATCAATCCCATCTATCATGCGCAAACGCCGCGGGAAGCCCAGACCTACCGGCTTGAACCCTATGTGGTGGCAGCTGATGTCTATTCCGCTCCACCCTATGTGGGCCGGGGCGGTTGGAGTTGGTACACCGGTTCTGCGGGCTGGATGTATCAAGCCGGTTTGGAGTGGATCTTGGGTATCCAACGCCAAGGCGAATATCTACTGTTAAGACCCTGTATTCCCGAGGATTGGCCGGGTTATAAGGTGAACTACCGTTATGGGAACAGTATCTACCAGATTGTGGTGGCCAACCCCGACCGTAAACAGACCGGCCTGCAAAAGCTGATCTTCGACGGGGAAGAGCTGGATCCGGCCGATCCCAGGATTCCTTTGCTGGATGACGGGAAGACCCACCGGGTGGAGGCGACGCTGTAAACTTGTAAAAACTCGTAAAATAAAAAGAGGCCCGGTTGACAGCCGGGCTTCTTTGTGCTAATTTTTGCTTATTTATGCATCCGCTGGTTGATAATTCTGGCCACATAGATGCCGCTGGCGCAGGCCTGGGAGAGACCGCGGGTGACACCGGCACCATCGCCGATGGCAAACATATTGGGGATCTCCGTCTCCAACTCATTGTTCAGTCGCAGGCGGGCGCTGTAGAACTTGACCTCCACACCGTAAAGGAGGGTATCATCATTGGCCATGCCCGGTGCGATCTTGTCCAAGGCCCAGATCATTTCGATGATATCCTCCATCTGTCGTCTGGGCAGGACCAGGCTCAGGTCGCCAGGGGTGGCCTTGAGGGTGGGTTTGGTGAAACTCTTGGCCAAGCGGTGTTCATTGGTCCGGCGGCCTTTGCGCAGGTCTCCGAAGCGTTGAAGGAGAACACCGCCGCCCAGCATATTGGAGAGGGAGGCGATGTGTTTGCCGTAACGGTGGGGCTCATTAAAGGGTTCGGTGAACCTGTTGCTGACCAAAAGGGCAAAGTTCGTGTTTTTACTGTGCAATTTTGCATCCCGGTAGCTATGGCCGTTGACGGTGATGATCCCGTCGGTATTCTCCGCCACCACATAACCCTTGGGGTTCATGCAGAAGGTACGGACAAGGTCACCGTATTGCTTGGTCCGGTAGACCAGTTTTGCCTCATACACCTCATCGGTGATGTGTTGCAGGACTTCAGCGGGGATCTCGACCCGGACGCCAATATCCACCTGATTGTTATAGAGGTGTAGTTTCAATTCCCGGCACTGTTTAGCAAACCATTCGGAGCCGGCGCGGCCCGGTGCGGCAATGAGATAAGCGCATTGGACGGGACCATGGTCTGCAGCGGTCTCAAGCACAAAACCATCCTGATCGGGGCGGATTGCCAGCACCTGGCAGTTGAAGCACATGGTGATCTTATCTTTTAAATTTTCGTACAGATTCTTCAGGATGGTAAGGTTGTTTTCCGTCCCCAAATGCCGGACTTTGGCCTGTAATAGGTGGAGATCGTGTTTAATGGCCAGCCGGCTGATGGAGCTGTTTTCTGTGGTAAACAGATCTGTGGGGGCTCCATATTGTAGATTGATCCTGTCAACATGATAGATCAGATCCATGACCTCTTCATCGGGGAGATATTCATTGAGCCAACCGCCAAATTCGGTGGTGAGGTTAAACTTGCCATCGGAGAAGGCCCCGGCGCCGCCAAAGCCCCGCATGATCCCGCAGGTCTTGCACTTGATGCAGTTGTTTACCTTTTTATCCGCGATGGGGCAGTGGCGGGTGGAGATGGCATCGCCTGCTTCAAGCATGATCACTTTGGCGTCCGGGCAGAGCTGCATTAATTCATAGGCGGCGTAAATAGCCGCCGGGCCTCCGCCGATGATGCCGACATCATAGCGATGATTCATCTTATCACATCCTTTGGTTGCGTGATATTCTTCGCAAACCACCGATATTATAAGCTATGGAAGGCCTTTTGTATAGAGCAAAAAAATCCCTGGGGTAAAGTGGGGAAAAACAAAAAAAGTGGGTTGCCATGTGGGGCAATCCACTTTTTTACAGGGAAAACCTATTCCCGGTCCAGGACCGCTTCGGCAATGTTGTTGCAGTGGTCGGCGATCCGCTCCAGATTCTTCATGAGTTCGGCAAAGCTGACGGCCGATTTTGGACTGCACAGGCCCTGGTTGAGCCGTTCGATGTGGTTGGTCCGGAGCTGTTTTTCCAAGATATCCATTCTTTGTTCCAACTCCAAGACCTTGTGGGCGTCGGCGAACCCGTCCTGCGGCAGGGCGCTGATACAGTCATTCAGCATCTCCAAGGCCAGGTTGAAGACCTCCCGGATCTCTTCATAGGCGTTCTCGGAGAAACGAATCTTTTCGTCATTGTTGTAGTCAATGAGCTCAATGATATTTACACAGTGGTCGCCGATACGTTCAATATCGCCGGCCACATGCATCAAGTCGGCCAGACGCCTGGAGTCTTCCTCGGTCAAGGAGACTTGTGAGACAAGGGTGGAGAGGTAGTGAACAACTTCCTGTTGGATTTCGTCCAGGTTCTCCTCGGTCTCACTGACGAGGGTGGAGTTGGTGGTGTTGCCACTGATAAAGTTGTCACGAACCTGCGCCAGCATATCCCGGGCGACCACGGCCATACTGGTGAGTTCCTTCGTGGTCAAATCCAGGGCCACGGCGGGATTATCCAACACATGGTAGTCCAGGTATTTCGTTCCCCGTTCGATGGAGGTATCCTCGCCGGGGATGATCTTTTTCACCAAAAAGGCTAAGAAACCGGTGAAGGGGAGCCAGATCAGGGTGTTTAAGAGATTGAATGAGGTATGTGCGTTGGCAATCTGCCGTTTGATGATACTTGCCTCGGTGAGGCTGGCAGTGACCTTTGGCGAGATCATGAGAACAAATTGAATGAAATACTGGAAGAGAACGAGGCCGATGATGGTACCAAAGACATTAAAGAGGGTGTGGACCAAGGCAGTGCGTTTGGCGTTGCGGTTGGTGGAGCCGATGGTGGCCAGCCAGGCCGTGATGGTGGTCCCGATATTATCGCCGAACAGGATGGGGATGGCTGAGGTTAAGGGGATGAGGGGCTTGATGACACCGTCGACCACAATGGGTTGTTCGGCGATGCGCTGCAGGACGCCGATGGTGGCGCTGCTGCTCTGAATGACAAAGGTCATGACCGTACCGACTAGTACACCAACGATGGGGTTTTTCCCGAGATCAACAATCCAGCCTCTGAAGACAGGGTTCTCCGCCAGGGGTTTTAGGACACTGGACATGATCTCCAGACCGATAAAGAGGACGCCGAAGCCGAAGATGACTTGGCCGATGTGTTTGAGGTTCCTTTTTTTAACAAAAAAGAACAGGACAAAACCGATGGCCGCGATTAAGTAGGCGTAAGCACCGATGTTAAAGGCAATTAGCTGGGCGGTTATTGTGGTCCCTATGTTTGCGCCCATAATGACTCCGATGGCTTGGGTTAGGGTCATTAAGCCAGCGGTAACGAAACCGACCACCATCACCGTGGTGGCGCTGCTGCTCTGAATTACGGCCGTTACAAATAAACCGACAAGTACCCCCATGATCGGATTGGAGGTTAGTTTCTCCAGGATCTTTCGTAAACGTTCCCCGGCGGCTTTCTTCAGCCCGTCGCTCATTAGGTTCATGCCATAAATAAAAAGGGCCAGGCCACCTAGGACACCGAATGCGATCTCCTTCATCCTCTCACTCCCTGGATTTTTTTGTTAACTAGTCTCTATTATCCGGTAATTAGATTCCGGTCAGAGGTGTGTTTTCCTGCCCGGGTAATTCATCTTAACAATAACTTAATGAAAGTCCTTGTGAATAGTTGGATAATTGAGACTTTGCCATCATTATTTTATCCTACTTGTTCACCAAAATAGCATGTCCGGTTCTTACGTTTCTAAAAACAAAACCCCTCCCGTGGGGGGAAGGGGTTTTGCAAAGCCAACCTTATTTTTTACCCATGTGATCGACGATGCCTTGGTAGATGGCGTAGGCCTGGCGCCAGACGTACTCTGGGTTTTTGAGCCGGGCTTCCTCATAAGGGTTGGTGATGAATGAGGCCTCCGTTAAAATAGCCGGCATCCATGTCTGGCGCAACACTGCGAAGTTGGCGGTTTTGGCGCCAAAGTTTGGAAGTTTGGTGGTCTTGACTAGCCGGGCCTGGACCTTATTGCGCAGGTCATTGCTGGTCTTGTTGTTTCTGGTGTGGGAGTAAACTTCTGTTCCGTTGGCCCATTTGTTGGTGGAGCCGTTGTGGTGGATGGAAATGAAACGGTCCGCCCCCCAGTTATTGGCGATCTGCGCTCGTTGCTTCAGGGTCAGGAAGCGGTCGTCGGTCCTGGTCAGTTTAACGGTGGCGCCGCCGTATTCCGTGAGGATGTTCCTAAGAGAGGTGGCCACCCGGAGGTTGACTGATTTCTCCGTCAGGCCGGTGGGGCCTTTGGCGCCGGGATCCCAACCGCCGTGGCCGGCATCGACCACAAATTTTTTGCCGGCTAGCGGGGCAGCGGCCAAAACTGCTGTTGGCATGGTGGCCAATAATGTCAGAAGAATTCCTAAAACCGTGGACAATTTGACTGCTTGTCCCATACTTCTCCTCCTTAAAAGCGCATGTTGAGACCGGTGAAGATCCGGCCGTAGCGGCCAAGGGCCGTGTCGTCGGAGTCATAGCCCAGTTCCAGATAGGCATTGGGCGAGATGTGCCGCACGGCGGTAATACGCCAGTCGGCCATGGTCTGTTTGCCCGCTTCGGTCATGATGGACTCGTCCACCGGTGACAAAAAGGAGATTTCTCCGATTATGCTCCATTTTGCGGTTAGGGCCTGCTGGTAGGTGAAGGCGAGGCCTTTGGTGTTGGGGCTGAAGGGTTCTCCGCCGTCGCCGACCACGGCATGGGCAAGACGGGAAAAAGTCGGGGTGAAGCCGGCTTGGAAGTATCCGATCTTCATATTCAGAGATCTGGTCTCTTCCGCCAGGATCCCTAAGTTGGCCAGGAAGCCCCAGGCACCGTCATGAGTGTACTCCACGTAATTATCCGGACTGGGCTTGTACCAGGCCAGGCTTGTCTGTAAACCCATCTTGCCCAGCCAGCCGGAAAAGTCGACAGCAAGGGCAGTATCCTTTGCCAGACTCGTCGGTACCCAAGTCAGGCCCAAAAGATACTTGGGCCGGGGCAAGGCAATCCGCAGCGCCAGCTCATCATCGGTTGCAGTAATGTGAAGGTTGCCGGGTTGATAGAATGAACTGAGACGGGAGTAATATCCGCCGAGATAAACATGACCCAGGCTGGTCTGGAGGGCAATACCTTCGATTGGATATGAGGAGTGGTCGGCGATGAGGCCCATGGGGTCAAGGGTGAAGTAGAACCGTCCAAAGTCACCCAGGAAATTGGGGCGTTGGTACCGGGCCACCGCCTCGTCGATCAAGAAGGGAGCAATCAGCGGCGGTTTATCAATATTGCCGTCGCTGGGTTGGGAGACCCCCCAAAAGCCTTGGTTGGCTAGGATGATCTGGCCGCTCAGCTGGGGGGAAACCTGGGCGCCCAATTTGAGCTTGAGTTCCTGCCGTCCACCGGGGATAAGCCGATTTCCGTTCTCCAGCTCGGAACTAAAGGGTTTGCCGTGGTAGATCTCGCCTTGCAGGATGAATTCCCCGCCCAGGCTGAGATGGCCCCAACCGGCTTCCAGGTTGGCGACCCGGGAAGACAGGGAATCTTCTGCCGCCGCCACGGGCGAGGCAAAAACGGGGAGGGCTAAGAAAAAACCAAGGGAAAAAAGGGTAGCCAGGAACTTGTGGGACATGATGATTCCTCCGTTTCTCCGATGAAGGCTGCGATGGGTGTTGTGGTGGCCCCTGTGGCTTTATGATTCGTGCCCAAGAGTATATTCCCTGCTAAAAGCCATAATGGAATAAATGGAAGGAGCAGCAAGTGCTGCTCCTAATTGGGGTTTTGGCGGGTCATTAACTCCTCGGCTTTCTGCACCAAACCGCGGACAATCAACCCCGCCTCGCGGGTTGTGATATTGCCGTAGTCGTACTCTCCGTTCTCGTTTTGGATCTTGTCGGCAAAGCCGAGTTCCTTGGCGATCTCGTACTTTACCCTATCCGAAACGATACTGCGCCGGCGCCCCACAACCTCACCTCCCGTTTTTAGTGTGTCCGGCTCGCCGGGTTACGCTGGCACTAATTCTTGGGAAAGGTTTTAGTCGTTTGTTTTATGGGGAGACTAAAGAAAAAGAAAGGGAGGTCGTGGGATGAAGAAATACCGGAGAGAACTCAGCCAACCAATCCAGGCGGATAATGCCGAGGAAAGTGTAAAATGTGACAAATGCGGTGCCATGTTTGGGGTGGGTCTGACGGCAGGGGCGGCGGAGGTGGTCTCTTGCCCCGTCTGCGGCCACCAGATTAATCTGCGGGACGCGGTGATCCTGGGTGCCTCCAATGAAGATTATTGATGACGAAAGATATCCTCTCTGATAAAGGGGGGATTTTTTTTGGCTGGAGTACCAAAGGCCTATCCTTGTACCGGTGAGAACAGGTCTAAAGTCCCAGGCGGTTTGGGCGTTTGGACGGATGTTAATTTATGGTTGTTTGGTGTACCATAATATTAAGCGGAAGAGTCGTTATGTCGTACCGGAGGAAGCAGATTATGATTCTTCAACCCATTGGAGGAGATGACAATGGGAGCAACGGGAACAATGATGATCGATGAATCTTTAAGCCAGGTTTTTTGCAGTGAGACGCTGGATCAATTGGACCGGCTGCTGGCAATCTTGTTGGAGTTGGAACAGCAACCGGAAGGGCAGGCGGCGGTCATCAACGAGATGTTCCGCATTGCCCATAATATCAAAGGCTCCTCCGGCATGATGGGACTGGATGATCTCAAAGAATTGATGCATGCCATGGAAAGTCGCTTTGATGGCGTGCGCAAAAACGAATATGTCCTTGAACCGGCCGCATTAGGGCGCATCATCGATTGTATTAAGGATGTTACCGGTTATATTCAGGGGGAGGATTGGGGTGACAGTGCGAACATTGCCCGGTGGAAGGAGGAGTTCAAAGGAGGAGGCACCAAAGTTGATTCTTCTGCCGCATCATCGGCAGATTCCGCCCAGGATGCGCCCCAGGAGGAGCTGCTCCTGACCTTGTCCGATCAGGAAAACCAGGAGATTCGCCTGTGGCAAGATGCCGGGAAGGACGTCTACGGCATTCAGGCGGAGTTTACCGCGGATGCCACCATGCCTGGAGCCACGGCGCTAATCTTCATTAATGATTTAAGCAAGTACGGAAAGGTCTATAAAAGCATTCCCGATCCAGAAGGACTAAAGGCCGGGAATTTTGGCATTCTCAAGGTTGTCTTGCTGGTGGAAGGAAAGATGACCTTCGAAATGGAGCAGGAGATCAGTTCCTACAAGGGCCATGATCCAATGGTGATCACTTTGCGCAAGTGGGCGGTGCGACCACCGATCCAGGTTCCTAAGAAGGCCCCGGTTAATGAGCGTCAGTCCCAGCCGAAAGAGACCAGTATCCGGGTGGATTTTGCCAAGATCGACCAGTTGATTAATAACGTGCAGGAATTGTTGCTACTTAAATCCAGCCTGGCCGGGATCTATGAACAGGGAAACCGGGGAGTGTCAGCCTGGAACCAAATTGGTAAAGGTATCCAGCAACTGGAGCATATTGTCAACCAATGCCAGAAGGATATCATGAGCCTGCGCATGGTGCCGGTCCGCCAGTTGTTTGCCAGGTTTCCCCTGATCCTGCGGGATGCGGCCAAAAAAGGCGGGAAGCAGGCGGAGATGTTTTTCTTCGGTGAAGATACTGAGATCGATAAGGGGATGGCCGATCAGTTGGTAAACCCTTTGACCCACATGTTGCGCAATGCGGTGGATCATGGGCTGGAGAGCCTGGAGGAACGGGCGGCCAGGGGGAAACCGCCGGTAGGCCGGATTACCCTGGGCGCCCGGGAGGCGGGGAACGCGGTTATCATCAGCATCAGTGATGACGGCCGGGGAATCGACCACGAAAAGGTCTGGGCAAAGGCGGTGAAGAAGGGACTGGTGGCTCCGGATCAGCCCATGAGCAAGGAAGCGGCCCTGCGGCTCATCTTTCATCCGGGGTTTTCCACCGCCGAGCAGGTTACGGAGATCTCCGGGCGTGGTGTGGGGATGGATGTGGTCCAAGATAGTATCCGTGCCTTAAAGGGAGATATTGAGATTGAAACTGCTATTGGCCAGGGAACCACCTTCCGGCTGAAGGTGCCGTTGACCTTAGCCATTATTCAAACCTTCCTGGTCAGTGCCGGGGGAGCTATTTTCTGTATTCCCCTGGATGATGTGGTGGGCAGTTTGCTGGTGGATCCGAAGGAGGTCCGGGAAGAGAACGGCGTCTATTACCATAAAGTGATGGGTGAGGAGATTCCCGTGGCCGATCTGAACAGCCTGCTGGAGCTCAAAAGTACAAAACAGGCCAAGAAGCGGCCGATGCTCATCGTGAAAAATTCCCTTTATACCGTGGGGATTTGGGTGGATGGTCTGGAAGGCCAGGAGAAGGTGGTCCTGAAACAGATCAATCCGGCTTTGGATCTGCCGCCTTTGGTCATGGGAGCGGCGTTCCTGGGGGATGGCCAAATGGCGCTGGTCCTTAATACTCAGCGGATTATCCAGCAAACCATTGAGGGTTCGAAGGAACCGAAAGGGGGAGTCTTCCATGAGAAAGCGGAGTAATTTCTCGGCGGAACTGCGCATGTTTATGATGCTTCTGGCCATTGGCCTGCTGCCGGTGTTGCTGACCGTGGGCATCTTTTATTTGACCAACAAGACATATATCCTGATCTTGCTGGAAGTGCTCACTGTAGCCATTGTTGTTACTTGTTTCATCCTGGCCAGGAATATTCTCCATCCCATTGTAGGTTTCACCGATAAGTTGCTCGAGGTAAACCTAAGCAATCAAGACTTGGCCAAGCGCACCCAGGAACAGGCCGTGACTTTAGAGGAGATCGCTTCCACCATTGAACAGGTCAATGCCTCAATTCACCAAACATCCGAAAACACGGAGCTGGCGAAGAAGATTGCCCAATCCACCTTGGAGATGGTTAAAGCCGGTGAAAAATCCATTCATGAAATCACTGATGCCATGGCGCAGATCTCCGCCAGCAGCAAACAGATTGCGGAGATCATTGAAGTGGTCAATGACATTGCTACCCAGACCAACCTCCTGGCCATCAACGCCGCCGTTGAAGCCGCCCGTGCCGGCGAACAGGGCAAGGGCTTTGCCATTGTGGCCACAGAGATTAAGAACCTGGCGCGCCGTTCCAGTGAATCGGCGAAGGAGATTGAGCAGTTGATCAAGGAGAGTGTGGAACGGGTTGAACGGGGTAATAATCTGGTGCGGCAGTCGGAGGATACCCTGCGGCAAGTGGTGACCAACACTGTCCAGACTTCGCAGGTCATTGCGGAAGTGGCGGCAACCATGAAGGAACAGGCCATGGCTTCACAACAAATTGAGACTGCCATCGACCAGTTGAACCAGATTACCCAACAAAACGCCGCCATGGTTGAGGAGATCTTCTCCTTAAAAACCGATGATGACATTAATTCCCTCAGTAAGTGGGAACAAAGGAATTTATCGGCTTAACGCCGGGTTGATTATTGGCGCGGGGAAAGGGGGCGACTGCCGTGACGGTGACTGCCAATGCCGTGGAGCTGATGGAGCTTGACTGCCAAGGCGTGGAGAGTGAGATTCAGCACGTTATCTTTTCTGTTTATACCGAAGAATATGGTGTGGATGTCTTGAATGTAAAAGGGATCATCGGTTATACCGAGCCGTTACAGATCCCGCTGACCCCCGCTTGGGTCCGGGGCGTTATCCATTATCAGGGCGCCATCATCCCCGTTTTTGACCTGCGCTGCATGTTTGGCCTTAAGGTGAACGTATTAAATGAGAACACCGTCATCATTATCTGTGGCGTCAAAGAGAATACCTTTGGCTTGGTTGTAGATAAGGTGACCGATATCATTAATTTACCGGAAGCGGCAGTGCGGCCGGTGAACGATACGGTGACCGGCTGGAAGACCAGGTTCCTCAAGGCCATGGGACAAAAAGACGATCGCGTGATTTTCTTGTTGGATCTAAACCGGGTGGTGGAGATGCAGAACATGGAGATGAACATGTTGTCTCTGGTATAATTGGGAGAGAACGTTGACGAGCGGAGGCTTATGATCGTGATGAAGGTTTGGGTGGATGCGGATGCCTGCCCCCGCAGTGTGCTTGCTATTCTCCGCCGGTTACAGCAGGAACATGCCTTTGCTTTAGGGACGGTGGCCTCGGTGAACCATTGTCTGGAAGGTGCGGAACATATCATGGTGGATGCGGCGGACCAGGCCACGGATCTGGCGCTGATTAACCGGGTGCAGGCAGGGGATATTCTGGTTACCCAGGATTGGGGCTTATCTGCGGTGATTTTGGCTAAAGGTGGGCAGGTCATTGACCCCAACGGCCGGATTTTTTCCGACCGGACCATTGATTTGCTCTTAGCAGAACGGCATCTAAAGGCCAAATTCCGCCGGTGCGGCGGGCGGACCAAAGGACCCTCCGCCAGGACAAAAGCCAATGACGAGGCCTTTGAGCGTGCCTTCCGACAACTGCTGGCTTCGGTCCTTGGCGAGCAGAGGGCCGACCGGTAAGAATTGGGATGGTAAAAGTGAAAAGAAAAAGGGCAATAAAAAAGAACCCAAAAGAGGGCTCTTTTTTATTGCAATGAATAGTCCTATTTTACGTGTTCTTTTGTGTAGTTTAAGAGGCCGCCGGCTTTAATGATGGCGATCTGCCTGGGTGTCAGGTCCGCCTTAACTTCGAAAGAATACTTGCCGGTGCGATTCTCAATAATAACAATGTTGTCCACCAGACTGATGCCGACATGGGCGATATACAGTTCATCACCCTGCTGGAGCCGGTTGTAATCCTCGGGGTCACAGAACACCAGGGGTAGAATGCCAAAATTAATCAGGTTGGCCCGGTGGATGCGGGCGAAGGATTTGGCAATGACCGCTTTAACTCCGAGATACATTGGGGCCAGGGCTGCGTGTTCACGGCTGGAACCCTGTCCGTAGTTTTGGCCGCCAATGACAAAACCCCCGCCTTGTTCCTTGGCGCGCCGGGCGAAGTCCGGGTCCACGCCGGAGAAGACATATTGGGAGATGGCGGGAATATTGGAACGCAGCGGCAGGATCTTGGCACCGGCCGGCATGATATGGTCGGTGGTGATATTATCGCCGACCTTGATCAAGATATTGCCGGTCAGTTCCTCGGGCAAGGGTTGTTGCCGGGGCAGAGGTTTAATATTTGGCCCGCGCCGGACTTCCACTTTGGTGGGGTCGGCTGCTGGCGGCAGGATCATGGAGTCATCGGCCAAGAACTCGCTGACTGCAGGGAACGCCGGGTAATCGCCAAGCGTTCTGGGGTCGGTGAGGACGCCGTTTAAGGCGGTGGCCACGGCCACTTCCGGGCTGGCTAGGTAGACTTGGGCGTCGGCGGTTCCGCTCCGGCCTTCGAAGTTCCGGTTGAAGGTGCGGACGGAGACCCCGCCTGAGCAAGGAGCTTGGCCCATGCCGATGCACGGCCCGCAGGCAGTCTCGAGGATGCGGGCGCCGGCGGCGATCATATCAGCCAAGGCGCCGTTTCTAGCCAGCATTGTCAGGACCTGGCGAGAGCCAGGGGCAATCACCAAGCTGGTGTTGGGATGAACGTGTTTGCCCCGTAAAACGGCAGCCACCCTCATTAGATCCAGGTAGGAGGAGTTGGTGCAACTGCCGATGGCCACTTGGTCAACATGAATGGGTCCCACTTCCACCACGGTTTTCACGGCATCGGGGGAATGGGGGCATGCTACCATCGGTTGGAGAGCGGAGAGATCGATGGTGATGGCCTCGTCATACTCGGCGCCTGGATCGGCGGTGAGCAACTGCCAGTCATCCTCCCGGCCTTGGGCCCGGAGAAACTCCCGGGTAACCTCATCGCTGGGGAAAATGGAAGTGGTGGCGCCAAGTTCAGCACCCATGTTGGTAATGGTGGCCCGTTCAGGCACAGTCAAAGTAGCCACTCCGGGGCCAGTGTATTCCAGGATCCGTCCCACGCCGCCTTTGACAGAGAGCCGGCGCAGGATCTCCAGGATAACATCCTTGGCGGAGACCCAGGGGTTGAGCCTGCCTACCAACTCCACCTTTAAGACCTTGGGGACATTCAGGTAAAAGGCGCCGCCCGCCATGGCCACCGCCACATCCAAGCCACCGGCGCCGATGGCCAGCATACCCAAACCACCGGCGGTAGGTGTATGGCTGTCCGAGCCTAAAAGGGTTTTTCCCGGTTTACCGAAACGTTCCAGGTGGACTTGGTGGCAGATGCCGTTGCCAGGCCGGGAGAAAAAAATATCGTGTTTCGAGGCGACTGTTTGCAAGAAAAGATGATCATCAGCATTTTCAAAACTCGACTGTAAGGTATTGTGATCAACATAACTGACGGACAGTTCGGTACTGACCTTGTCGATACCCATGGCCTCAAATTGCAGGTAGGCCATGGTTCCGGTGGCGTCCTGGGTAAGCGTTTGATCGATGCGCAACGCAATCTCGGTACCAGGGATGAGATCTCCTTCCACCAGATGGGCGCGGAGAATTTTGTAGGTTAAATTTTCCGGCATGATATCCCTCCTATATGGTTCAAGGCAAAAAACCCTCGGAACAAAGGATGTTCGTTTTGTAGTGTAACAAAACCGGGGGAATAATGTCAATCTTTTCACCCGGATTATATTGTATTCTTTGTGTGAATCCCATAAAATAAATAAGGTAAATAAAATTCGGAAGAGGAATGGATGGATATATCCGGTGCAATTCTGTTCTTTCGTAGAAATAACAACAACATTCAAGAGGAAGCGGACAGAGGTACGCCGTTTTGGGAGGGTGACCATTGCAGGATTCAGGTAAACGTCTTTTTTTTGTTGGGATCGGTGGAGCCCGTTTAAACGCCCTGGCTAAGCTCTACGCCGACCGGGGCTATCAGGTGGCAGGTTCGGACCGTCAAGCCTCGAAAACCACGGAAGAATTGATTGCGCGGGGGATCCCGGTAACGTACGGGCATGATCCGGCACAGATGCCCCCGGCTGATCTGGTGGTCTACACCAATGCCGTGGGGGAGGATAATCCTCAGGTGCTGGCGGCCAAAGCGCAGAATATTCCGGTTCTGGAGGGCGCGGAGCTTTTAGGGAAGTTGATGACGGAGGTCGGTTACGGCATTGCTGTTTCGGGCACCCATGGCAAGACCACAACTACCTCAATGCTGGCGCTGATCCTCACCAAAGCCGGCGTTGATCCCACCGTCTTAATCGGCGGCGAGCTGAGCGCCATCGGCGGTAATCACCGTACTGGTAAAAGCCAATACATTGTGGTGGAGGCCTGCGAATTCCGCCGTTCGTTTTTGCAGCTCTCGCCAACTATTACCGTTGTGACTAATATTGATTGGGATCATCCCGATTGTTTTCCCACTCCGGATGCTGTAGTGGATGGGTTCTGCCAGTTTACGGAGAAGCTGCCGGCGGATGGTTGTTTGATCATTAACGGTGATGATCCCCGGTGTGAAAAACTGGTTCCCCACGCAAAGGCCCGGGTGATCCGCTTTGGTACAGATCCCGAGTGTGACCTGCGGGCGCTGCGTATCCACCCCGATGAAAAGATGCTGGGAAGCCGGACGGAACTGCATTGGCAGGGCCGGCCTGTGGTGGAACTTACTCTCCGGGTGCCCGGGGTCCACAATGTCCTTAATGCAATGGCAGCAATGGCCGCAGCGGCTCAGCTTGGGGTAGATCTTGAAACATCTGCCCGGATCCTGAGGGAATTTACCGGAGTCCGCCGGCGTTTTGAGATTAAGGGTGAAGCCGATGGTGTGCTGGTGGTGGATGACTATGCCCACCATCCGGCGGCCATTGCCACCACGTTGGCCGCAGCCAGGCAGCATTATCACGGGCGGATCTGGTGTGTTTTTCAACCCCACCTTTTTAGCAGGACACGTTTTTTAATGAATGAGTTTGCCAAGGCCTTTGTGGACTGTGATATCTTGGTTCTGGCCGATATTTACGCTGCACGGGAGCTGGATCCGGGTGATGTCTCCAGCCGGCTTTTGGCGGAACGCACCCGTGAATACCTGTCGGATGTCCGTTATATCCCTGATCAAGAAGCAATAGTGGCCCATTTGTTGGAGAAAGCCCGCCCCGGTGATCTCATTATTACGATGGGTGCTGGGGATATCTGGAAAGCCGGTGAGGCTTTCTTGCGGGAAAAGGTCGCACTGAAGGCGCTACGCTAGGATAAGGCCTGCCAGGTAGCAGATCTGCGCGTCTCCAGGTAAAGCCTGGGTTATCCCGGACTGGCGCTGCATTGGACAGGCTGTAGTAGTCCTTAGCTGTGCTGTTTGCTTATATTGGTCCTTGGCCCCGGTGGGTTAGTCCGGGCAGTTTTTCATCGTTGCCGGTCGGGCCGGAAGGAGTATATGGAGATGGCACAAGTTGCGATTGTACGTTGCCCCGATTATCAACGGGAGACCCTGCGGCAAGCCATTCGGCGGATAGAGGAACTCCTGGGCGGTTGGGACCAACTGGTGGGCAACCGACGGCGTGTCCTAATCAAACCCAACTTATTAGCAGGTGAAGAGCCCGACCGGGCGGTGACTACCCACCCGGAGGTACTCCGGGCGGTGGTGGAGCGTTTGCTAGAGCTTGGGGTTGAACTGGAGGTTGGGGACAGCCCGGGGATGGGGAGCTTGGCAGCAGTGGCGGAGAAAGCCGGTGTCGCCCGGGTTTGCCGGGAATTGGCCGTTCCGCTGGCCCGCTTCCAGGAGTCGGTTCCGGTGGAAGTGGCCAAGGCCAAGCTGATTAAGAAGTTTGAGTTGGCCCGGGAAGTCAAAGCTGCGGATTTTTTAGTGAATATCGCCAAGATGAAGACCCATGGCTTGACGATTTTGACGGGAGCGGTAAAAAACCTCTTTGGCTGTGTTGTTGGCATCCGCAAGGCCGAGTTCCATCTGCGCCTGCAGAAAGTGGAGCATTTTGCTGAGATGTTGTTGGATCTGACCAGGGCGGTACCACCGGCCTTGCATATCGTTGATGCGGTGGTCGCCATGGAGGGGTGGGGACCCCGGAACGGTAAACCGCGCCGGGTGGGGCTGCTGGTGGCCGGGACCGACCCGGTGGCCGTGGATGTCACCCTGGCGCTTTTGATGAATGTACCTCCCCACCGCATCAGCTATCTGGGGGCTGCTGCCGCCCGGGGCTGGGAGGGCGCCGATCCGGAAAAGCTGCGGATTTTAGGTGAGGACCTGCAACAGTTGGTTATGGAGGATTATGAGATCCCCCGGGAACTTTATTCCCTTTCCCTGCGCATTCCTAAGCCGGTGGTCCGGTTGTTCAGACGGAGCATTACGCCCCGTCCCCATGTATTGCCGGATTGCAAGGGCTGCGGGATCTGCGCTAAGGCTTGTCCGGCCCGGGTTATCCGGATCGAGTCAGGAAAAGCCTTCATTAGGGAGAAAGATTGCATCCGGTGTTACTGTTGCCAGGAAATGTGCCCGTATGGCGCCATCCAGTTGCGTACCGGCGTGTTGGGCCGATTGTATCGCAGGAAAGGAAAGCACTGATTAAAAATGATCCGGCATCTTCTTTTGGACCTGGATAATACCCTTTACCCGAAACAAGCGGGGTTGATTGAGCATATTGATCAACGCATCGACAATTTTTTAGTGCAAAGGCTGCGGATGGAACGGCAGGCCGTCAACAGCCTGCGCCGTTTATACTATGAGAAGTACGGCACAACACTGCGGGGCGTGAAGGAGAACCATGGTGTTGACCCCCTGGAATACATAGCCCATGCGTATCATGTGGATATTTCCGATTTTATCGCGGCCGACCCCAAACTGCGTCAGGTTCTGCAGGGGATCTCCTGGGGAAAAGCGGTCTTCTCCAACAGCCCTTTGGATTATGTGAATCGGGTTCTGACGGCGCTGGATATCCGGGATCTCATTGACCGGATCTTTGACGTTACTTTCTCTGATTACCGTGGGAAACCGGATCCCGCCACTTACCGCCAGGTTCTGCAGGTTCTTGGCGTGACGGGAAACGAGTGTGTCATGGTGGATGATTATGTTGTAAATTTGCTGCCTGCCAAAGAACTGGGCATGACCACAGTTCTGATTGGCGCAGAAGAACAGCCGGATTACGTTGATTTCCGGCTGGATTCCATCTATCAATTGCGGGATGTATGGGTGGCATTGGGCGAAGAATTTTGATTGGGTTACGGCCTGAATAGTGAGGGTAAAACGCGGACAGGCGGGGCTCAAATCCGTTTCAGTTCCCGTACTAACTGGTAAAAACGGCGTTTTTCACCCCGTTCCAAGACGCTGTCGATCTCGGCCAGGATCTCCTGGCGCCGTTGATTTTTACGGTATTCATCGAGCCAGAGGGAGAGCTCGAAATCGAAACGCAGGGCTTTGGCCTTCTCCGGCTCAAAAAGCAGCGGTGGATTGACGGAAACGGCTGCATAGGGTTTGCAAGTGCTGCGGTCCGGGAAATAGAGGGTCATGTAGAACGGTTTGTCTTCCAAATGTGCCAGGTAGGAACGGATCTCCTCGGGGCTGCGCAGGTTTTTATCAAAGGTTTGCAGTAATAAGAGAGGCATGCCTGTAGTGGGTGTGGAAATGACCAGGAGCGGTTTGAGCAAAGTCCCATCCTCTGTAATGTGCATGCGGCTTAGGTAGTCTTCGTTCTCCAGGATTTCTTCCAATAATTCCATGGCTTCCGCAGCAAGTTCATATTTTTCCGTGAACCAGTAGATAAAATTTTTCTTGGCCCAGTTACTTACAGTTTTGCGGGACATTGTTGTTCCCCCCAATACCTGATCAATCAGGTACTATATATTTAAATAATCGGCGGGGAAAAGGTGTTTCTTGAGTGAGAATAAATGACAATGACCTGCTTAATGCAGACTTATTCGCAATAATACCACCCGGAGAAGGGGGAGTAACAGTGGAAAAAGTTTTTTCGCCGGAAGCGACATGTCAAAAGATCATTGCCTGGTTGAAAGAACGGGTGGTGGAGGCCGGAGCCGAAGGCGGGGTCTTTGGCCTGTCGGGTGGGCTTGATTCGGCCGTTGTAGCTGCCCTGTGCCGGGAAGCCTTTGGCGACCGGATTCTTGGGGTGATCATGCCCTGCTACAGTCAGCCGGAGGATGTGGCCGACGCGGAACTGGTGGCGGGCGAATTGAAGATTCCCACCAAGACGGTGGATCTGTCCGGTATTTACAGGGCAATGACGGAACTACTGACAGAAAGGGAGTTTTCCCCTGAAGATCATCGGGTTCTGGCGATAACCAACATAAAACCAAGATTACGTATGATTACCCTATATTATTGGGCAGCCAAGCTGAATTACCTTGTTATTGGCACCAGTAACCGGAGCGAAGCTTATATCGGTTATTCCACCAAGTACGGGGACTCCGGGGTGGACCTGATGCCCATCGCTGGGTTGGTCAAGACCCAGGTCCGGGAGTTGGCCAAGGTTTTGGGTGTACCGGAACCTATTATTACCAAGGCCCCGTCTGCCGGTCTTTGGCCGGGACAAACCGATGAAGGCGAGATGGGCTTCTCCTATGCGGACCTGGACCGCTTTATCTTAACTGGCCAGGGTGAGCAAGGGGTGGTGGAGGCCATCACAAGGATGCACCGGCGGAGCAGCCATAAATGGCAACTGCCCCCGCAACCGGAGCTATAGCAGGTGAAGCTTTCGGCCTTTTCCCTCATTTAATTCTATTTTGGGAGGAGCAAAAGATGGGCTGGTTTCTCCTCTTGATTCTTCTGCCCTTTGCCGAATTGTGGCTGTTGTTAGAGGCCGGTCGGGTCATCGGTGTTTGGTCCACAATCTTCCTTGTAGTTGCGACCGGGTTGGCCGGCTTAATCCTGGCCCGGGCCCAGGGGTTTATGGTTCTCCAGCGAATTGGACAAGAGTTGGCGAAAGGGCAGGTTCCCGCCGGGGAACTCCTGGAGGGCTGCGGGGTCTTGCTGGGCGGTCTTTTCCTGCTGTTACCGGGCTTCATCACCGATTTCCTTGGTTTGCTGCTCTTGACGTTCCCTGTGCGCCGCCTTTTAATAAACTTGCTCCAGCGGCGGTTGGCCCGCTGGGTCCGCCGGGGAACAGTCCAAGTAATCAAAATCAGACAGATTGGTCCTGAGGAGGAAGAAGATGACATCTTCCCGTAAAACCCTGCTGGTCAGTGCTTGCTTGCTGGGAACACCCTGCCGCTTTGACGGTACTCACCACCGCTGCGCCGGGCTTGAGGGGCTGGACAGGGAGTATAACGTGGTCCAGGTCTGCCCGGAGACACTGGGAGGTTTGCGGTCACCACGGCCACCGGCGGAGCTTCGGGGTGGTGACGGGACGCAGGTCTTGGCTGGCCGGGCACAAGTCATCACCGCCACCGGCCAGGATGTGACCCAGGCCTTTATGGCCGGGGCCCGACAAGTGTTGGCGACTGCCCAAACTACCGGGGCGGTGGGGACCATTTTGAAAGCGCGCAGCCCTTCCTGTGGCAAGGGCCGGATCTATGACGGCAGTTTTACCGGTTGTTTGGTGGCAGGGGATGGTGTCACCACGGCCCTCCTGCTCCAAAACGGGATCCCCGTCTGGACCGAGGATGAATGGTTGGAAAGGAAGGCATGAACCATGACCAAGAAGATTTTTGCTGTGATCAGCGGTCTGTTTCTTCTGGTAAGTCTGGCCATGCTTTTGGCGGTGAACAGTTTTTTTCGGGAGAACGCCAAGTTGTTGAGTGAACATAAAAAGCTGGTGACCGCCAAAGAGGGTCTGGAAAAAGAGGTAATTGACTTAAAAAAGAAGATTCCGCCACAGCCCGTCGGGGCGATTGTGGAGAAAATCACAATTAAACCAGCGGCCCAGGCCGGAACAGATCAGACACCCAGATATACTGTGGGCTTTTGGGTGGTTAACCCCACGGAGAAAACCATCCCGCCAATGCAAGGAACCATTGTTGCCCAACAGATTGATGCCGGCGGCGTCCCGCGTTGGAGTTTTTGGGCGATCCAGATTGCCTCCATCCCGCCGGGAGAACGCCGCAATGTGGCGACAAATCCCCTGGCTTTAGGGGCGCCGGGCAGTAATATTGAGGTTACCGTATCCCTCTGGAACCAGCCTGGTATTGCCAAAACCGGCTACCAATTGCCGGCGGTTGAAAAAACAGAGCCGGTGCCGGAGGCAAAGGAGAAAGCCCCCGTTGCGGCACCTCCTGTTCTGTGAGGGCGGCGCCTAGACTTAAAAAACAGCCGTTGGCAACAGGAGAAACTGTTCACAGGTTTACGCTTTTTGACAGTGGTTTTTCAATAGGAGGTTGATGGGGATGAGTTCGCGTCCCAGCAAGGAAGATTACTACTTAAACATCGCAGAGGAGGTAGCCAGGCGCGGAACATGCCTGCGGCGGCTTTTCGGCGCGGTGATTGTCCGGGACGACCAGATTATCAGCACCGGTTATGTCGGGGCGCCCCGGGGTGTGGTCAATTGCATTGATTTAGCGGAATGTCCCAGGCAGAAGGCAAATATTCCCCCCGGGGAACGGTATGAACTCTGCCGATCGGTCCACGCCGAGATGAACGCCATTATCCATGCCTCCCGCCAGGAGATGCTAGGTTCCACCTTGTATCTGGCTTGCATCAATCCGCAGACCGGAGAAAGGGTGGGAGGGACGCGCCCTTGCAAACTTTGTACCAGGATGATTATCAATGCCGGTATTGCCAAGGTGATTGTCCGGGAAGCGGATGGAAAATACAGCGTCTACCATGTGGATGATTGGGTCCGGGAGGACCAGGCGGTTTTGGACCCGGGTAAATCCGGATATTGAGCAATATATTGAACAATAGTTGAACAATATTGCCGTCTATCAACCCGCGGCAGGAGTTGGGAGACGGCCTGTCGAATTGAATGGACGCTATACATATGGAAGGAGAGATTTTATGTCACGGGTAATTACATTGATTCCCGGTGATGGCACCGGCCCGGAGTTGACGGAGGCTGCCCGCCGGGTTATTGAAGCAACGGGCGCTGACATTACCTGGGAAGTGCGCCATGCGGGCGTGGATGTGATGGAAAAAGCCGGTACACCGTTACCCGACGATGTGCTTGAATCCATCCGCCGGAACAAAGTGGCTTTGAAAGGTCCGATTACCACACCGATTGGCACAGGATTCCGCAGTGTCAACGTGGCTCTCAGGCATGAACTTGGCCTGTATGCCTGTGTGCGTCCATGCAAATCTTATCCGGGGGTGCGTTCCCGCTACTCCAATATTGACCTGGTGGTTGTCCGGGAGAACAGTGAGGACCTCTATGCGGGTGTGGAGTTTGATTGCGGGACTCCGGAAGCCCAAAAGATCATAGAGATGGCCCCAAAGGGCAAGGTTCGCCCGAGTTCGGCCATTTCTGTCAAACCCATCTCGCCGGAGGGCAGTGAAAAGATTATCAGGTATGCCTTTGAGTATGCCAAGGCCAGCGGCAGGAAAAAGGTTACGGCGGTGGCCAAAGCCAATATCATGAAATACACCGATGGCCTGTTTTACCGGGTCGGCCGGGAGGTGGCCAAGGACTACGAGGGTGTGGTGGCCTACGAGGAAGTATTGGTGGATGCCATGTGCATGCAGTTGGTCCAACGCCCGGAGAACTTTGACGTCTTGGTCCTGCCAAACCTATACGGTGATATCATCTCTGACCTCTGCGCCGGCTTGGTGGGTGGCTTGGGTGTCGCACCGGGAGCCAACATCGGCGACGATGTGGCGGTCTTTGAACCAACTCATGGTTCTGCCCCGAAATACAAGGGTCTCAACAAGGTGAACCCCACGGCCTTGATTCTCTCTGGCATGTTAATGCTGCGGCATATCGGCGAGAAGGAGGCGGCCGACCGGTTGGAGAAGGCCGTGGCGGCAGTGATCGCCGAAGGCAAGGATGTCACATATGATATGAAAGCCGACCGGAACGATCCGTCGGCGGTCGGTACAGCGGAGATGGCCGATGCCATTATTGCCAAACTCAAAGCATTATAAAGCAAAGTTTAAAAGAGAATAAGAGATTGCCTGTTTAAAACTGAACCCCCAAAGTTATTTTCAGTAGGAAATTGAACTTTGGGGGTCAGTTTATTTACAGGGGTTTCATTTTTGAAATATCTGCTTAATCTCTGCTTAGAAACGGATTTGCATGCCTGCGCCAAAACCTGAAAAATCCGCGGAGCTTACATTATAGCTCCGGTACGTTAAGCCAAAACCGATGTTCTCAGTTAAATAAATTCCGGTGTTTGCTTCTAGATAGAGAACACCGACTCCATATAAATAAAACAATTGAATTAAAATGTTTTTATTATATGGAAGCAATCTTGGAAAACCACAAAAAACCGGCATCAGTTGTGCAAACAGTTTATTATATAGTTGGGAATATATAAAAAATATGTTATAATTAAATATCTAGTATTTTAATTACGACGCGATAACGATTTCATTTGGATTGGGGGAGTATGATGGCGCAGGCAAGGTTAAGCACCATTGGCATTATCCTTGTTTTCCTGTTGCTTTTGTCGCCTGTAGCATATGGTGCATTGAAGCAAAATACCGTTCGGATGCTTTACTTCTACTCTGCCACATGTGACGAATGCCAGGATTTGAAGGAAAGCTTTCTACCGGCTATTCAACGGAAATACGGGCCGCGGGTGGAGATGGCCCTTCTGGAAATCAGCCAGCTGGAGAACTACCGGACTTTGCTGGCCATTGAGAAACAGTCCGGCCGGGTTCTGGATAAAACGCCTCCGTTAGTCATTGTTGGGAAAGATGTTCTTGCGGGAGGCCAGGAAATAGCTGAAAATCTGGAAGCAGTTATCCGTAAATATCAAGCGGTGGGGGGCTGCGACTGGCCGGAGGGGATGGCTGGCGGACGCTCCTTGCCGGAGCCAACGGAACAATTGCAGCAAATAGGGTTATTTACTGTTTTGGGCGCAGGTTTAATGGATGGCGTCAATCCTTGCGCTTTCACCACCCTGATCTTTCTCCTGTCTTACCTGGCCTATGTTGGGCGCAGAGGGAAAGAGCTGTTATTGGCGGGAAGTCTTTTTACCTTTGGGGTTTTTGTGGCCTATTTCTTGATTGGCCTTGGCTTGTTGGAGTTTGTGACTCGCCTTGGACGTTTCCGGTGGGTCAGTTTGCTGCTGAAATGGGCGACAGCCGGCTTGACAGCCTGGTTGGCGGGGTTAAGCTTTTATGATTTCATCCAGGTTAAGAAGGGCCGGGTGGACGCTATAAAGCTTGGTTTAAGCGACGGGGTCAAGCGGAAAATCCATGGGGTGATCCGGGAACACCTCCGCCGGGGCACAATGTTTGGCAGTGCTTTTATCGTGGGCTTTCTTGTGGCGGCGCTGGAATTTCCCTGTACAGGTCAGGTTTATTTCCCCATCATTCTGGTACTGCGGCAGGCCGGCGGCGTTAAGGCCCGCGCTTTATGCTATTTAATCCTTTATAACTTAATGTTTATTCTGCCGTTGTTGGTCGTCTTTATCCTGGCCTGCCGGGGGGTAAGCTCCGAACGTTTCGCCAAGTTCACCAAGGAAAATTTAGCTTTGGTCAAATTGTTCATGGGAGTGCTGTTTCTGGGTTTAGCCGCGCTGGTTCTGGTACTGGGCTGAGGGGTGGTTTTTAAGGAGTTATTTTAGCAAGTGAGGCCGGAAAACTAAAAAAAAAGGTTGGCACAGGCCAACCTTTTCTTTTAAAGGTGATCGGATCCGAAGAAAATATTAATATCTCCATTCAACCCCTAGGCCAAAGCTGTCGTAATCCTCATTACCGTCGGAATAGACCCGGTAAAAGGCGTTGATCCCGGCGGATTCCGTAAAATAATAGCCGCCTTTGATTTCCCACAGTGAAAAATCAAAGTCATCGTCGGAGAGGATATTATTTACTTCAAATTTGTTATCAACGCCGTATAAGTAGATTAAACTGATATAGCCGGCTTCCGGCTGGTAGGCAAGTTTGACTCCTGCCATCCATGAGCTGTATTTTGTTTCTTTGGAAGCGGCGGAGTCGAAGTCATTCTCATACTCGGACTTCCACTGATAATATCCGATTAAACCAGCCAGGATATAGTTCTCGTGTGGAATAAAATCGTAACCGGTATAAACCAGGAACATTTTGTCGGTATAGTCTTCATATCTTTCAGGGCTGGGGTCATGACCGACACTCCTGGAATAATAACCGCCAAAGAGCCAACTCCCGGTGATGCCCTCGCCGCCCAGGGAGATCATCTCCGCGTCCTGGTTGTCTTTGCTAAGACCACTATAATCAAGGTAGATTGAGGACTGTTCTTCCACGGCCAAAACGGCAGAGGCCAGGGAAAGACCTAGAAACACAGCTAAAACCGGAAGGATTATAAATTTTCTCACCGTATTACCCCCTCTTTTTTAATTTTCGGACAATCTTATTATAAATAATTGTACAGGAAAAAACAATGTGGGTAAATCTTGGCAGAGACGCTTAAAGAAGCTGTTTCTTGTGGCTGTCAAAACAAAACAACCGCGTGTAGTCTGGAAGATTGCACGGTTGTTTTGTTACTTTCAGAATTTTACTTCCAGTCCTGTGCCATAGGCTGTATATGTGTGCTTTCCATAGATACTCCGGAGGGTGAGATAAACTCCTAGTTGGTCTGTTATGTGCAGACAGGCCTTTAATTCCAAGAGGGAGTTTTTATAGTTGCTGTATTTGTCGTATTTTTCATCATCGTCATCATAATCGTCGTAACCATCTTTATCCTCATCATCGCTTAGTGCTTCTAATATAAATCTGATTACATTTATTATGTCTGTTGAAAAAAGCGCACTGGCATAAAACCGCTCGGAGAAATAAGCATATTTATAGCCTATACCAAGCCAGAAAAGATTGTCTCATCATCGACAAAGTCGGGACTTCTAAATGAACTGTCCCAATTGAACACAGAGAAAATTATTGTCGATAGTTTGTTGTTTCTTATTTTATATTTCCCACCATAGAGATGGAACATATGATCAGAGGCTTTTCCATGTTCCACTGATTCAGGGATATAGTCCACATCGTAGGAGAAGAAACCGCCAACGAAAATGTTTCCCCGTGCCAACTCGAAGCCGACAGTGGTAAACCGGATGTCAGCATTGGGGAACTCATCGTTCATCAGACTGTAATCTGTATAATAGGTGGTGTGGTCACCGGCATAATAATTGATCCCGTGTTTTTGGGGAGATTCTTCGGTTTCGGTGTTTGCGGTCAGTGCGTTTTCGTTTGGAACGTTTTCGTTTGAAGTGTTATTCATTGGCGTGTCCTGGGTTAAAGAATCATCGGTTGCAATATCTTCAGTTACAGTGTTTTCTTGCGTGGCTTCCGTTGGTTCATCGGCCAATACGGCGGGACAAATTCCCCAAAGCAGGCTACCGATGATTAAGCAAGTTATTAGAGGTTTTTTCAAACAAATTATCTCCCTTGACAATTTTTAAACAATATCATTATGCTACAAAAATTACCAACGGTCAATTAATAAAGGAATTATGATCCGAACAGCGAAAAAATAGGTTTGACTGTGACATAATTGTTTACCTGTGAAAATCGACGGGGCAAACGATGAGGGGAGGCTACGCAACTGTCATGACCAAAAGGTGGTTATTGCTTACTATTCTGCTCTGTTTGACAATCCCTTGGCTGCATATACCAAACGGTTCTTTACCAACGGGAAGGCTGGCAACGGCAGTGGCCCCGGCAGCGACGGCTGGAGCAGTGGGAGAAAGCCAGGGTGAAGTGGCCCAGCAATTTTGGCCAGAACGGCTGGTAAAAGCAGGAAATACCCTTTGGTACGGCTTGTCCGGGGAAAAAGGCTTTCTGGTCTCCCAAGATCAGGGCGTTACCTGGGAATCTCGGAACGAGGGATTGCCGCAGCGCCTGGTTTATCCGGCGTTTAATCCCCTGCCCCGCCGGTTGACAGCTTTGGCAGTGGACCCGGTCAACCCCAAGCGGGTGGCGGTCACCACCTGTACGGGTCTTTATTTATCCGAAGATGCCGGGATGACCTGGCGTTTTGTTCCTTTGGACACCGTCTTGGCTAAAGGAGCTTACATCACCGCCGTGGCCCTTTCCTCCCATGATCCCCAAAAGATTATGATCGGGACGGCCTATTCCGGCATCTTTGAGACGGTTAATGCCGGGAAAAGTTGGACGGAAATTTCTACGGGCATGTCCTTCCTTTTTCAAGGCTTCCGTTTTTGGGAGGAGATCTCCGCCTTAACTTACCATCCGGTGGAACCGGACTGCTATTATTTTGCCTGCGATTTCGGCAATGGGCTCTACTTTGTCAAACGCGGTAAAAAGGAGGAAGTAAAGAAGCTTGAGCTGCCAGAAGTATCAGGAGAGCTGATCAACGGCCTTTATTTTTCTCCGCTGGTTGCTGCTGCGGATGGGCAGCAGCAGACCGGAACCAAAGAGTGGGCCCTGTATTTAACCGGAATCGGGAAGACCTGGATTTATCAGGAGGAGCAAAACCAAATCCGCCCTACCCAGCCGGTAACTTTTGTTCCCGAGCTTGAACCAGACCGTGCACAGCGGCTCCGCATCGCTGCTGACCGTTTCGGCATCTATGTCCGGCCAAATCAAGCCCGGGGAAAGCTGTTGGACAAACACATTCAATTTATAAAGGTTAATGGCTTAAACGCCATGGTTGTGGATTTTAAAGATGATTCGGGTTACATTACTTACGCCAGTGGTTTGTCCCTGCCGCAAAAGGTGGGTGCGGTGAGGAAGCTTGTTGATCTCCCGGATTTGTTGAAAAAAGCCAAGGAGAACGGGATCTATGTCATTGGCCGGCTGGTTGTATTTAAGGACCCAAAACTGTATGAATTTGCCGATCATAAGTATGCGGTCTGGGACCGGACCACCGACCGGCCCTGGGGCCATCTGGTGGAGACAACGGATCCGAAAACAAAGGCCAAGACCATGGTGCAACGGGAGTTTTGGGTGGATCCTTTCTCACCGGAAGTATGGGAGTATAATCTGGCCATTGCCGAGGAGTTGGCGGCATTGGGCGTGGATGAGATCCAGTTTGATTACATCCGTTTTCCTACGGACGGGGCTATTGCGAACATCAAGTATCGTTACCAGACACCGGGTATGGAAAAGAGCGATGCGCTGGAGTCCTTCCTGGCCTTGGCGCGGAAGCGCTTGACCGTCCCCATCAGTACGGATCTGTACGGGTTTAACTGTTGGTACCGGATGGAGGAATTGACCGGGCAAAACATTGAGATGGTCGCCGATTATGTGGATGTGGTGGCGCCGATGTTTTATCCCTCCCATTTTCCAAAAGGGTTTTTAAATGACCAGGATTACCTGGCCAGGGCGAAACGGCTCTATTATGAAGGAACCCGACGGGCGAAGGCCATTACCGGCGGGAAGTGTTTGATCCGCCCCTATGTCCAAGCTTTTCTTTTGGGTGGTGAGCGCCGGATGAAGGAAGCGGCCTATACGAAATATTTAACCAATCAAATTGTGGGGGTCCTGACTGCGCCCGGCTCTGGTTTTACCTTGTGGAATAACTCCAATGATTATTACATGGTGAAAAAACCTATCTTCCCGTCTGCTCAGTCCCAGCCCCAGGGCTCAGCTCCCAGCGGAGCAGGAACAAAAGAAGAATTGCCCCAAGCAAGCAGGGAGACCGGGGGAAAGCAGGAGGAACAACCGAGTACCGGTAAACCGTAAAAATGGGAATTGCCGGCCGCTCCCAGGGAAATCCTATTTAGGATGAAAGGAGGGGCGGCGTGGCCTTCCATCACCACCGTCGGCGGATCCGCAAGCAACCAAAAAAGCGGGGCGTACGTTGGCTCATTGTTTTTGTTTGCATCGCCAGCCTGCTGGCGGTGAATTTTATCTTGTACAATCCTTTTCTGGGCCGGCTGGATCTACGTGAGCGCTTGGGCGCCTCACGGCGCTCCTCTGTGCTTTTGGACCGGAACGGACGGGTGGTCACCGCCCTCAATCCGGCCCGGATCATCTGGGTGCCGTTGGAGAAGATCCCCGTACCCTTGCGTGAGATGATTATTGCGGTGGAGGACAGCCGTTTTTACAGCCACCGCGGTGTGGACATGCGCGGTATTCTCCGGGCCTTGATGGAAAATCTCCGGCAAGGGGAGAAAGTGCAGGGAGGCAGTACCATCACCCAACAGTTGGCCAAGAATCTCTTTCTCACCCAAGAACGAACCTTCCGGCGGAAACTAGCGGAGATTGGTTATGCGGTGCGGATCGAACGGCAATACAGCAAGGACCAGATCTTGGAGATCTATTTGAATGATATCTATTTCGGCCAGGGGGCTTACGGCATCGAGGCTGCGGCCCGGACTTATTTTGGCCGTTCCGTTCAGGAGTTGTCCCTGGACCAAATGGCTTTGCTGGCGGGACTGCCCAAGGGGCCGGAGTATTATTCCCCGTTTAAACATCCGGAGCGGGCAAAAGCCCGGCGCAATACGGTCTTGGCTATTATGGAGAAAAAGGGTCTGATCCCGGCCGGGTTGCGGGAAGAGTTAGCGGCCCGTCCCTTGGGCACATTGGCGCAGCCGGGGGTGCCGACCCGGGGTTCATACTTTGCGGACTATGTTGTCGCCCAATTAAGTCAGGAGCATGGCTGGACCGAACGGTTCATCCGTGCCGGGGGTTTGCGGATCCATACCCCATTGGACCTGAGACTGCAACAGTATGCCGAGGATATTGTGGGCAATGTGCCGGCGTCGCCGGAAGGTGCAGGACCCCAGGTTGCCGTGGTGGTGCTGGATTCCGTCACAGGGGAAATCCGGGCAATGGTGGGGGGACGCAGTTATCGTCGTTCACCGTTGAACCGGGCCACGGAGGTACGCAGGCAACCGGGCTCGGCCATTAAACCCCTGGTCTTTGCTGCTGCGCTCATGGAAGGCTATGGGCCCGACAGCCCCATCGAGGATCGGCCTGTACGTTATGAGGTTAACGGGCGGCTTTGGCAGCCCCAAAATTATGACGGCCGGTACCGGGGGGAGATTACCCTGACCCAGGGGTTGGTTGAGTCCGTAAATACGGTGGCAGTCCAGTTGGTGGCAACCATCGGCATAGACAAGGTCTTTAAATTATGCCAGGAGGCCGGGTTGCCGTTGGTAAAGAGCGGGGTCAAAAATGACCGGGGCTTGGCCCCCTTGGCTTTGGGTGGCCTGACCAAAGGGGTAACACCATTGGAGTTGGCGGCGGCATATACCGTCTTTGCCAATCGGGGGCTGCGTTTGGAACCTGTGGCCTTCTTGCGGGTGGAGGATGCCAACGGGCGCCTGCTGCGCCGGGGTAAAAGGGGGCAAAGGCGGGTGCTGCCAGACTGGGTGGCTTTTAATATGACGAAGATGCTGGAGAAGGTCTTGACGGAAGGCACCGGTGTCCGGGGCAATCCGGGGCGTCCAGCTGCCGGTAAAACTGGAACCACCAGCGGTAATACCAATGCTTGGTTTGTGGGCTATACCCCGGAGATCTTGGCTGTGGTCTGGTTGGGCAATGATGACAATTCGCCGCTACGCGCCGGTGGACAGGTGCTAGGCAGCGGCACTGCTGCAGAATTGTGGGGCGACTTTATCCGACGGGCATTGACCGGCGTACCGGTGCGGGGATTTTGATTACTCACGGAAAACTCCCAAATTGTCAGGCAATTTCTTTATACTGCCGTTTAGAGCCTTGATACGGCTGTTAAGAACAATATACATGGTCGCTTCGTATTGTTTTTCGAATTTGCTGCCGGTTGGGGAATTACCTTGTATACGGTGTTTATAGCAATTAACAACTTGATTTTCGCCGGTATTTTGCTTTTCTCCCTCCCATAAAAGGGAGTTTTCTTTTTTTGACGAATATCCATATGGTAATTCCGGCGACCAATAGACAAAATAACCGGTTTGATGCCGGCCTCCGGCGAGTTTGACCGCCAAGACGCGAAATTCGTTTAAGTGGCGTTAAAACTATGCGAAGCTGGTACAATACAAATATCCTATAAATAGGCAAGAAAGCATCAAGAATGAAGTAAGGTTTTTAATAGGCGGGGAGGTTGCCAGATGACAGATTTTGTACGGATGACGTTTCCCGATGGGAGTGTACGGGAGTTTCCCAAGGGGACCACGTTGGAAGCGATGTTGCAGCCCCAGTGGGGAGAGCAGGGAATTACGGTGGCGGCAAAGGTGGGTAACGAACTTAAAGAGTTGACCTTTGCTCCCCTTCAGGATAGTGTAATTACTCCGGTGGATTTAACCTCCACCGACGGTATCCGCATCTATTGGCGCAGTCTTATCTTTGTGCTGGTCCGGGCCGCCCAGGAGATCTTTCCCGGTTGCAAGGTCACCATCGAACACTCGTTATCCAAAGGGATCTTCGGGGAGCTTTATATCGGGCGGCCGGTGACCGAAAAGGACATCCGGACCGTTGAAGACCGGATGCGGGAGATCATTACGGCCAATGATGCCATTGAGAAGATCACTCTTCCCCGGGAAGAAGCCATCAAGTTGTTCCGGGATCAGAACCAGATGGATAAGGTTAAACTTTTGAGTTTTCGCCGGAAAGACTATGTGCGCGTCTATAAATGCGGCGATTGCTTTGATTATTTTTACGGCTATATGGTTCCACGTACCGGGTACCTGAAGGTCTTTGGGTTGAAATTTTACCTTCCCGGGTTTATCTTGCGCTTTCCTCAACGGGAATGTCCGACGGAGTTACCGGCCTTTGTGGAACAACGGAAGTTGGCCCGGGTTTTTTACGAGTTCGAGCAGTGGGGGAAAGTGCTGGAGATCCCCCACGTGGGGGGGTTAAATGAACTAATTGCCCAAGGAAAGTCGGGGGAGATTATTCGGATTGCCGAGGCCCTACACGAAAAGAAACTGGCGCAATTGGCGGATGAGATTACTAAAGATAAAGGAAGGGTCCGGGTAATCTTGGTGGCCGGTCCGTCCTCTTCCGGGAAGACAACCTTTGCCCAACGTCTTTCTGTGCAATTACGGGTTAACGGGTTAAAACCTTTGGCCATCTCCATTGATGACTATTTTGTGGACCGTTCCCATACTCCCCGGGATGAGGATGGTAAGCCGGACTATGAAGCACTGGAAGCCATTGACCTGGAGCTCTTCAATGAACACCTGATCCAGCTGATTCAAGGAGAAGAAATAGAACTTCCGGTCTTTAATTTCCAGACCGGGCAACGGGAATACCGGGGTCACCGGGTGCGGATCAACCAGGAGCAGCCTTTGATCATTGAAGGCATTCACGGGTTGAATGACCGCTTAACCGAAGCGGTGCCAAAGGAGCGGAAGTTTAAGATTTACATCAGTGCCTTGACTCAGCTGAATGTGGATGACCACAACCGGATTCCCACCACTGACAACCGGTTGCTGCGCCGAATTGTCCGGGACAGTCAATTCCGGGCCCATGACGCTCGCACCACCATCGCCCTGTGGCCCATGGTCCGGCGAGGGGAGGAGCGGAATATCTTCCCCTTCCAGGAGGAAGCCGATGCCATTTTTAATTCGGCTCTCAGCTATGAACTGGCGGTGCTTAAGCGCTATGCTGAACCGTTGTTGATGACCATTGGCCCTGATGACCCCGTGTACCCGGAGGCCAAACGGTTGTTGAAGTTCCTCGGTTATTTCCTGCCCATGGATGACAGCGAGGTGCCCATCAACTCGATTCTGCGGGAGTTCATCGGCCAAAGCTGTTTCGTCAACTAGGAACTTCTACTGAATTTAATTTGTTGGAGTGAATTTGGAAATATGTTATAATAATTCGTGGTTTCTGTCTGAAAGGAGAGTTTGGATGAGTCCTGAACGTTTGCGTGAACTAATCATGGTGGTGCCATTGGTGTTGTTCTCCTTATCCGTCCATGAAATGGCCCACGGATTTGTCGCCTACAAATTAGGCGATCCCACACCAAAACGTGACGGACGTTTGACCCTCAATCCTCTGGCTCATTTAGACCCTGTAGGGACATTTGCCATGATTATCAGTGCCTTGTCGGGCAGAGGTTTTGGCTGGGCGAAGCCGGTCATGATTAACCCCGGTTATTTCCGTAACCCGCTGAAGGGGATGCTCCAGGTTGCTGTGGCCGGTCCCTTGTCCAACATCGGCCTGGCGGCGATTTTCGGGTTGTTTCTCCGGTTTTTGCCCCAGCCTGATCCAATCGTGCTAAAGTTCTTGGCTATAGCCGTAGCCATGAATCTCTCCCTGGCCTTGTTTAATTTGATTCCTATTCCGCCGCTGGACGGTTCCAGGGTTCTGTTGTATTTCATGCGGGGGAAGGCTTTTGAGTTTTTGGCGTGGTTAGAACAATACGGCTTTTTGGTTCTGATGGGCATTATACTGGTTTTCCCCCGGTTTTTCGGGCTAGTGATCGATCTACCCTTGCGGGTATTGTTTCACCTGTTCACTAATTATTGGTTGGCGTAGGTTTGAGGTCCGGTGGAGGAGGAATACCGTGGGCTGGTTATCGCGGCTTTCTGATCTTTTCGTTAAAGGTTTATCGGAGAATGATCATGCGCTGGTCGCCAACTACCTGGATGAGCCAGGCCGGTTTTTGTTTTATCAGATGGACTTGGTGGATCAGCAACATACCTTGAAGGTTGCCCGTTACCTCCTGCGGGAAGTGGCCTTTCGGCGGGGCGTCGACACGGAAAGGCTGATTCAGGCCGCCCTTTTGCACGATTCAGGCAAGGTCCGGGGGGACATGAAAAAATGCCACCGGGTTATTGTTGGTTTTTTGCGCCGGTTTGCCCCGGAAATCCGCAAAAGGCTCTCCCGTCGGGACCGCAGCCGGCCTTTGCGTTATGCCTGTTATGTAGATCTCGTTCATCCGAAACGCGGCGCTTACATGGCGTTGTCATTAGGAATTGATCCGACGGTGGCAGAGTTGATCCAAAAACACCATGCTCCTTTGGGCGCTAACCTATCGCCGGAGTTTCACTATCTTAAGATCGCTGATGAACAGGTATAAAGCCGGTTCTGACTGCAACTAGCCCGGGCGATGGTTCCCGCGGTGTTTTTGAAAGAATAAAGATGGGCGGTGCCTTATGGAAGAACCGATGATATTTTGCATAAAGGAGCAAAAAGGCCGGGCAGAAGCAGAGGAAGCTCTGAAGTGTGCAAACAGGCCATGGAAATATGAGTTATGAGATTAAGTTAGAGGTTTTTGAAGGACCTTTCGACCTGTTGTTGCATCTGATTGAACGCAACCAATTGAATATCTATGACATCCCGATTGCACTGGTGACAGACCAGTTCTTGGCCTATATTCAAACCATGCAAATGCTGAATTTAACGGTGGCCGGGGAGTTTTTGGTGGTTGCCGCCACTTTGATGCAGATTAAAGCCAGGATGCTTTTACCCAAACCCCCGCCAGTGACCTTGGACGAGACGGAGGAAGAGGAAGAAGATCCCCGGTCGGAGCTGGTGGAACGGCTTGTGGAGTATAAGAAGTTTAAGGAGGCCGCCTTGGAACTGCGCCGACGGGAGGAGGAGTTTAGCCGGTTTTACCCACGTGTTGGCGGTGAGTTTCCGGATCAGGTGATTGCGCCGGTGGAGGATCCGGGCGGCGGTATTTCTATTTGGGATCTTTTGGAAGCATTCCAGGCGGTGTTGGACAGTTTTACGCCCCGGCCCGAATTGAAAGGCATGCCCAAAGAGGAGATTTCCATCAAGGAGCGGATGAATGATATCCTTTCCCGCTTGATGCTGCATGGTAGGATGGTCTTCTCACAACTGGTAGAGGGCGTGACGACCCGAAAAGGACTTATTACTACCTTCTTAGCGCTTTTGGAGTTGATTCGTCTTAAACGCATTCGGGCGGCTCAGGATCGCCCCTTTGGTGAGATTGCCATCACCACATTTGGGGAGGGAGAAACCGTTGAATCTCAATAAGGCCCGGGCGGTCATCGAAGCTCTGGTCTTTGCATCGTCAGAACCCATTCGTCTCCGGGAGATTGCGGAGATTACCGGTATCCACGAGCACACGGTCAAACAGCTCCTCAGCGATCTGATTGCCGAGTACAATCAAGAAACGAAGGGGATCCGCATTGTAGAAGTGGCCCAGGGATACCAATTTATGACAAACCCCGCTTGTGCCGATTATGTGGAAAAGCTGCACCAAACCCCCAGGAATGTGGGGCTCTCTCCTGCAGCAATTGAGACTTTGGCGATCATTGCTTACAAACAACCGATCACCCGGGCGGAGATCGAAGCCTTGCGGGGGGTTCGGGTGGACAGTGCCATCACTACTTTGTTGGAACGGGGTTTGATCCGGGAGGCCGGGCGGAAAGATGCGCCGGGACGCCCTATCCTGTATGGAACCACCCAAAAGTTCCTGCAGTATTTTGGCTTGAATGATCTGCGGGAACTGCCGGCATTGGAGGATTGGACAACAATGGCTAATGAACCCGGGCAAGACGGGGAGGATAAGTCTGAGACCAAACAGGAGGCGGAACCGGAATGAGAAAACTGATTCCCCTAAAATTGGACCGCGATACCAATTATTACTTTGGCATGACCCTATTTGTTGTGGCTTCCCTGAGCATACTCTGGGCTATTGTGAAAGATGCCTTTGAACCCAAGGATTTCCTGATTTATTTCCTGATTTATGCCTGGGGTTATGTATTGGTCTTAAAAAGCGATTTTGAGTACCGGGTAGGTCGTATGGAACAGGCAATCATTAAGTTGGAAGAACAATTGGTCCGGCTCGAGCAAAGCAAGGAGCAATCGGTCATGGCCACGGAGGATTATGGTGGGGAAGAACAGGAAGAGGATGGAGACGAGGGGCAGGAGGATGATTTTTCCCCCGGTTTATCCAGTGAACATACCAGCCCTTCAGAGCGTCGAGACATCTACAACGAATGGTAGAATGGTAATAACGGCAAAGCCCCCTGTTACACCTTTACGGCATTGATTCTGTCGGTCTTAGTCCCTGATTCAAGGGGAGAAAAGGCGTACTGTTGCGGGTACGCTTTTTTTGTCACAAAGACGGATTGCCTGAGTTACTTTTCGGTTAAAATATATAAGTGCTTGGTAAAATAGGAGGATATTTTTGGACTTCTGACGAAAAAATGGTGGTACCTTAAAAGGAGTGAAAAATATATGTTAAGCGAGGCTAAGCTTAGTGAATTAAAGGAGAAGGCGCGCCAGCTCAGGGCCGATATTCTCCGAATGCTTGCGGCCGCCGGCTCCGGCCATCCCGGTGGTTCTTTATCCGCCGCCGATCTCCTGGCTTACCTTTATTTTTATAAGATGCGTCACGATCCCGGCAATCCCAACTGGAGGGAACGGGACCGTTTTGTTCTTTCCAAAGGGCATGCTGCCCCCGTCCTTTATGCCGCCTTGGCCGAGGCCGGTTACTTTCCCAAGACGGATCTGGATTCGTTGCGGAAGTTCGGCAGCCACTTGCAGGGCCACCCGGATATGAAGAGGACACCCGGAGTGGAGTTTTCCACCGGGTCATTAGGACAAGGGCTGTCGGCGGCCAACGGGATGGCCTTGGCTGCCCGTTTGGACGGGATCGACAATCGGGTTTATGTGCTGTTGGGCGACGGTGAGTGTGAAGAGGGACAGGTCTGGGAAGCGGCAATGACCTCTGTGCATTACCGGTTGAACCGGCTGACGGCATTTTTGGACTATAACCGTCTCCAGATCGACGGGAATGTGGAAGATGTCATATCCTTCAAAGACCCGGGCAGCCGCTTTAAGAGTTTTGGTTGGAATGTGCTGGAGTGTGACGGCCATGATATTGTTGCCATTGACCAAGCGATGACCGCCGCGGAAGAATATAAGGAGGGTCCGTCGCTAATCATCCTCCGGACAGTGAAGGGCAAAGGCGTATCATTCATGGAAAACCAAGCAGGTTGGCACGGCATGGCCCCGAAGATTGAGGAACGGGATGAAGGCCTGAAGGAACTGGGGTTTTGAGCTAAAAATGCAATGCCGGTGCCACCGGATGATGAAGAGGGGAGACCATAATGGGAGATAAAATCGCCACCCGGGATGCTTATGGAAAGGCCTTGTTGCGGTTGGGCGCAGAAAACCCCGACGTGGTGGTTTTGGACGCCGACTTGTCCAAATCCACCAAAACCGCAGGCTTTGCCAAGGAGTATCCCGATCGTTTCTTTCAAATGGGGATTGCCGAAGCGGATATGATCTCTACCGCCGCGGGACTGGCCACTGCAGGCAAGATCCCCTTTGCCAGTACTTTTGCGGTCTTTGCCGCTGGGCGGGCTTATGACCAAGTTCGTAATTCCGTTGGCTATCCTCACTTAAATGTTAAGATCGCTGCTACCCACGCTGGGATTACCGTGGGGGAGGACGGCGCTTCCCACCAAATGATCGAAGACATCACTTTAATGCGGGCTATCCCGGGCATGGTTGTTCTGTCGCCGGCGGATGCGGTGGAAACGGAGCAACTGGTCTATGCTGCCGCCCGCTACCAAGGACCGGTCTATATTCGTTTGGGCCGCGAGCCGCTGAATGTCATCTTCCCCACTGACTACCAGCCGGAGATTGGCAAAGCGGTGACCCTCAGGGAGGGCGATGCGGCCACTGTCTGCGCAACAGGCGTGATGACCGAGAAAGCATTAATTGCTGCAGAACAACTGGCCCAAGCGGGGATACAAATCAAGGTATTGAATATCCATACCATCAAACCCTTGGATGAGGCGGCCATCATCGTTGCTGCCCGGGCCACAGGGGCTATTGTGACAGCGGAGGAACATAACTTCATGGGCGGCTTGTCGGGTGCCGTGGCAGAAGTGGTTGTCAGAAATGCGCCGGTTCCCATGGAGTTTGTCGCCGTTCAAGACCGCTTCGGTCAATCTGGTAAACCGGCCGTTCTGATGGAGGAGTATGGCCTTACGGCAGAGGCAATCGTCAATGCCGTCAAGAAGGTTATTGACAGGAAATAGTAACCATGTTCTTCCTTTGCTGCGAACATGGTTTGCTTTTTGAACAAATTTCCTGAAGCAACAGCATAATGACGGAGGGTAAGGATGAAACGGATTGCCATTATGACTGGAGGAGGAGACTGCGCAGGGATTAACGCCTTTATTGCCGCAGCGGTCCGCCATGGTATTTTAAAGTATGGTGCGGAATTTGTGGGGATTCGTAAAGCTTATGAAGGAGCGGTTTCGGACCGGATTGCCGATTATTTACTGCCTTTAACGTTGGATGGGGTAAAGGGTTTGGAGTGTTGTCCTTCTACGATCTTGGAGTCCTCCCGTTCCTTTCCTTTTTCCCGGGAGAACACTGCCAAAGGCCTGCCGGAAAAGCTCATTGCCAATCTACGTTCCCTTGGCATCGAAGCAGTGCTCTCCACCGGCGGCAACGATACCATCAAGACAGGCATGCTTTTGTCCACGCGGGGCTTTCCGGTGATCTGCGCTCCCAAGAGCATCGATAACGACGTTTCCGGCACCGATACCATGCTGGGCTTTAAGACAGCGGTGGCCTTTGGGGCAGAAGCAGTGCGCAGCACCATCAATTCCGCCCGGACCCACCGGCGGATCTCTGTGGTGGAAGTGATGGGCAGGGAAGCCGGGTGGCTCGCTTTGGAGATTGGCATGGCGGCCAGCGCCGATCTCATCCTGATTCCTGAACGCCCGGTTAGCCTGGAACGGGTCTGTGCTGCCGTGCAAAGGATATATGAACAACAAAATAATGTGAATATTGTCATCGCAGAAGGCGTCCGTTTTGCCGCCGACGATCCGGTTTTGAACAAAGCCAAAGCAGAGAGCCAGGTGGTTCGGGCTTTACTTGAGGAAAACCTAGGTACCGATTGCCACGGCAACTGCAAACTGGGTGGTGTGGGTCAGATCTTACGGCGGATTATCAAAATTCAATTGGGTTTAGCCAAACTGGAAGAAGTACGCTGCACCGATTTGGGCTTTTCTTTACGGGGTTTGCCGCCGGTGGCGGAGGATATTAACCTTGGGACCCGCTTTGGTATTGCCGCCGTGGATCGTCTATATGCCGGTGAAAGCGGGATTATGGTGGGGATCCAGGGCCCCCGTGTTGTTTCTGTGCCGATCGAACAGGCATTGGTCCATAAAGGAGTGGACTGGGATGATGATGAACTGCGCAGCGTCGGTGTGATCTGGTAAAACGCTTTCAGGCGCCGCCTGCCGGCGGAGAACCATTAGGTTAGATGGCGGCAGGAAAAGTTTCACTCCTGCCGGCTTTAACAATATTTCCACTAAATACTTTTCTTAGGAGGATGAAAGATGCTTGTTACATCAAAGGCAATTTTGGAAGCCAGTCTCCAGGGGTACAGAAATGGGAAGCCTTTTGCCATCGGTGCTTACAATGTAAATAACATGGAGCAGATGCAGGCGATTGCCAAAGCGGCCCGGGAAACCAACTCCCCGATCATTGTCCAAATGTCCAGGGGAGCTTTGAAATATGCCGAGGATATCTACTTACGGAATATTATCCTGGCAGCTGTGGAACTCAATCCGGACATCCCCATTGCCATGCACCTGGATCACGGTAACAGCTTTGAAACCTGTAAACGTGCCATTGACCTTGGTTTTACCTCCGTCATGATTGACGGTTCCTTGATGGAGGATTCAAAGACCCCGTCCACCTTTGAGTATAATGTGAAGGTCACATCAGAAGTGGTTAAATATGCCCATGACCGGGGTGTTTCCGTCGAAGGTGAATTGGGTACTTTAGGTGGAATTGAGGACGGTGTCGGCTCTGGCAAAGTACATTTGACAGATCCCGATGAGGCGGCAGAGTTTGTGGAGCGGACCGGTGTGGACTCATTGGCCATTTCCATTGGGACCTCCCACGGCGCCCATAAATTTAAAGGTGAAGCCAAAATTGCCTTTGATATCATTGAAGAAGTGCGGAAACGGTTACCCGACGTTTATTTGGTGTCCCACGGTTCCTCCAGCGTGCCCAGGGAGCTGATTGACATCATTAATCAGTATGGCGGCCAGTTGGAACATGCCGCCGGTGTTCCTTTGGAGATGCTCCAAAAGGCCATTGCCTGTGGGATCAATAAGATCAATGTTGATACCGACCTGCGGTTGGCAGCGACGGCGGCCACCCGGAAGTATTTGGCGGAGAATCCCACTAAATTTGACCAACGGGATTACGCAGGCGCAGCCCGGGAGGCCATCGTCCAAGAGGTTATTACCCACATGAAGGCCTTTGGCACTGCCGGGCATGCGCAAGATGTACCCGCATGGGACCTACCAACCATGATCAAAAAGTATCAAGGGAAATAGGGAAGATTAAAAAGAGGGTACTTAGCCCTCTTTTTTCTTAGAGCGCCCACGGCAAGGCGTTTGTCTTCGAAAAAGATGTCAATAAAGAAGTAAATCCCGTTTTATTACGATTCATTGAAGGATTCTGCCTTTAGATCTCGAAATGAAACGTTTGGTGTTTTTGTATTGAGGCTGCCGGCAAAGTAGCGGCCGGGATTATTCATGGCCATGCATGGAATTTCCGCCGGCCAATTGGTAAAGAAGAGAGGAGTATAGTATGGGTAAGCGGAACGACATCAAAAAAGTGATGATCATTGGTTCAGGACCGATCATCATCGGACAGGCCTGCGAATTTGACTACTCCGGGACCCAGGCTTGCAAGGCCCTGCGCAAACTGGGCTATGAAATTGTTTTGGTTAACTCAAACCCGGCAACCATTATGACCGACCCGGGTTTGGCGGATGTCACCTATATTGAACCACTGAACTTAAAGACCGTCACCGAGATCATTGCCAAGGAACGGCCGGATGCGCTCCTGCCGAACTTGGGCGGCCAGTCGGCCCTGAATCTTTGCTCTGAGCTGCATAAAGCCGGTGTGTTGGATAAATACGGCGTGAAGGTCATCGGGGTTCAGGTGGATGCCATTGAACGGGGCGAGGACCGGATTGCCTTTAAAGAAACCATGGAACGCCTGGGTATTGAAATGCCCAAAAGCAAGCCGGCCTATTCGGTGGAAGAAGCGGAACAGATTGCTGCGGAACTTGGTTATCCGGTGGTGATTCGCCCGGCCTACACCATGGGCGGGACCGGTGGTGGTCTGGTTTACAATGTGGAAGAGTTGCGGGTTGTGGCTGCGCGGGGTATTGCCGCCAGTTTGGTGGGGCAGGTTTTGGTGGAGGAATCGGTGCTTGGTTGGGAAGAACTGGAACTAGAAGTGGTCCGGGATGCCAAGAACCAGATGATCACCGTTTGCTTCATTGAAAACGTGGATCCCATGGGTGTACACACCGGCGACTCCTTCTGTACTGCTCCCATGCTGACCATCTCCCGGGAGTTGCAGGAACGCCTCCAGAAGCATGCCTATGCCATTGTGGAGGCCATTGGGGTCATCGGCGGGACGAACGTCCAATTTGCCCACGATCCCGTCTCCGACCGGGTGGTAATCATTGAAATTAACCCGCGGACCTCCCGCTCTTCGGCCTTGGCGTCGAAGGCCACGGGCTTCCCCATTGCTTTTATCTCCGCAATGCTAGCCGCAGGGGTGACTTTGGATGAGATTCCCCACTGGCGCTATGGCACCTTGGATAAATACAAGCCCTCCGCCGATTATGTAGTGGTTAAATTTGCCCGCTGGGCCTTTGAGAAGTTCAAAGGGGCCCAGGATAAGCTCGGCACCCAGATGCGGGCGGTGGGTGAGGTCATGAGTATCGGGAAAAACTACAAAGAGGCCTTCCAGAAGGCTATCCGTTCCTTGGAAAATGGCCGTTACGGCCTGGGTTTTGCCAAGGATTTCAATAAAAAAACCCTACCCGAACTTTTGGCGCTGTTGCGGGAGCCCTCCAGCGAAAGGCAGTTTATCATGTATGAAGCCTTGCGCAAAGGCGCCACTGTGGAGCAGCTCCATGACCTGACCCGGATTAAACCGTGGTTTATCCAACAGATGAAAGAACTGGTTGAGCTCGAGGAAAGGATTCTGGCCACCAAGGGCGGATCTCTGCCGGATGAGTTATTGATCCGGGCCAAGCAGGATGGTTTTTCCGATAAATACTTGGCCAAGCTCCTGGATGTGCCGGAGGAGACCATCCGCACCCGGCGTAAAGCCTTGGGCTGCGTCCAGGGTTGGCAACCTGTGCCCGTCAGCGGGGTGGAGAATGCTGCCTATTACTACTCAACATATAATGCACCGGACCGGAGCAGCACCTCTGGGAACAGGAAGATTATGGTGCTCGGCGGCGGCCCTAACCGCATCGGCCAGGGGATCGAATTCGACTATTGTTGTGTCCATGCGGCCTTTGCCGTCCGTGACAGTGGCTTGGAAACTATTATTGTTAACTGTAACCCTGAAACTGTCTCCACCGATTATGACACTTCCGACAAACTTTACTTTGAACCATTGACCGTGGAAGATGTTCTTAGCATTTATGAGAAGGAGAAACCGGAAGGGGTTATTGTGCAGTTTGGCGGGCAGACACCCTTGAACATTGCCGCCGAACTTAAGAAATGCGGTGTTCCCATCCTGGGCACCACGCCGGAGACCATTGATCTGGCGGAGGACCGGGACTTGTTCCGGGCCATGATGGAGCGCCTGGGCATTCCCATGCCGGAAGCGGGTATGGCCAGCAATTTGGAGCAAGCGGTGGAAGTTGCAAGACGCATCGGTTACCCCTTGATGGTCCGTCCCTCCTATGTGTTGGGCGGCCGGGGCATGGAAATTGTCTATGATGAAGAGATGCTGCAGCAATATATGGCTGCAGCGGTGGATGTTACTCCGGAGCGCCCGATTCTTATCGATAAGTTTTTGGAGAACGCCATTGAGGCTGAGGCGGACGCCATTGCCGACGGCACCGATGCTTTTGTACCTGCTGTGATGGAGCATATTGAGTTGGCCGGTATTCATTCGGGGGATTCAGCTTGCGTCATTCCGCCCATCAGCATTCCCCTTAAGCATGTGGAAACCATCAAAGAGTACACCCGGCGGATTGCCAAGGAGATGGGCGTGGTCGGTTTGATGAATATCCAGTATGCCATCGCCAATGACCGCGTCTATGTGCTGGAAGCGAACCCAAGGGCCTCCCGAACAGTGCCGCTGGTTTCCAAGGTCTGCAACATTCCCATGGCCAGGTTTGCCACCCAGGTTATGCTTGGGAAGAAATTGGCAGATCTGAACCTGACGGAGAAGACCATTAAGCACTTTGGGGTCAAAGAAGCGGTCTTTCCCTTCAACATGTTCCCTGAAGTCGATCCGGTTTTAGGCCCGGAGATGCGTTCCACCGGCGAGGTTTTAGGGATGGCCGGCTCCTTCGGTTTGGCCTATTTCAAAGCCCAAGAAGCAACCCAGCTAGTCCTGCCGGTGGAGGGTACGGTGTTGCTTAGCGTGGCGGACCCGGATAAACCGGCCATTCTCGAAGTGGCCAGGGAGTTTAAGAAGATGGGCTTTGTCATCAAGGCAACCCGGGGAACCCACCAGTTCCTGAAGGAACATGGCGTGGATTCGGAGATTATCTGCAAACTGAAGGAAGGCCGCCCCAATATGGTGGACGCCATCATGAACGGCGAGGTGCAGTTGGTGATCAATACACCAATCGGTAAGCACAGCCAGGATGACGACTCCTATATTCGCAAGGCGGCGATCAAGTACAAAGTGCCGTATATCACCACGGCAGCAGCGGCCATTGCCTCGGTCAAGGGTATTGCCGCCTACCGGGAGAAGCGGACGGAAGTTAAGTCCCTGCAGGAGTACCACAGAGAGATTCACTAAAATTGGCAAGAAAAAAGACGGTGCAAATAAAACCGTCTTTTTTCTTATTTTACGATCTTAAATTTCTCTTTTTTTCTGCGGTGTTGCCATTCGGCCATCTTTTTTTTGAAGGCTGGCCCGTGGCCCCAGCGGTGCCTACCGGCATTGCGGAAGATGTAAAACATGGTTATCCCGCTGATGGAGATAAGCCCCAGGAGAATGTGGATGTGGGAGTAGGAGATAAAGGTCAGGATAACCTCGAGCCAGCCGATCCACCGGGCTTTGACCGGTACTATGCCCATGAATAACAACTCCCGGTCGGGATAAATTTCTGCCCAGGCCCAGGTAGTTCCCACCAAGGGCAGCCATAAACTGAAAAATGGCACCGAAACAACCCCCAACCGGGTAATTAGGAGCATTAGGACGCCGGGCAGCGCCGTGACGGCCAGTTGGAAACGGAGGTATTTATAGCTTCCCCAGGTTCGTTCCAGGCTACCGCCGATAAACCATAGCCAGATGACGGCGAAGAGCAGAGAGAAAGAGACCTGGTCGACCAGGGGATAAGTAAAGATTGCCCAGGGACGAAACAGAAAATTTGCGGGGTTCAGGACAAACAGCGATGCCAAAGGAGGAAAGGCAAAGCAAAGGATGGAGATGATTCCGGCCAGAATTGCCGTTGCTTTGGTGACAGGCATGAATCCTTCAAGAAGAAAGCGTTTAAATCTGGTAAAATAGTCCATTAACATCCCTCCTTGTTACTTCTTACTAATACCATAACCCAACCGGCAGACCGGCGCAAGTCCGTTGTTAAGTTTATTTGCGGCAAGGTGTAGCCGACGAAAGCAATTCATATGTTGTCTGTTCCAATAGTATTCCACTCAAGGAACGGGGATACATGGTGGGCAAGGGTCTTCTTTAGGGGCAGTTGGTTATTCTTTCCTTAAAATTGTCCCATTTTAACTTAACGGAAAAGGAATTTCCAAATTAATAAGGAAACTATAAGGGGATAATTAGTGGAAAATGCTGGAGCAAGGAGAAAACGATGCTGATTGGAATACCACGTTCGGTCTTTTTTTACTACTATTTCCCTTTTTGGTCCGGGGTATTAGAGGCATTGAAGATTTCCTACATAATTTCACCGCCTACCAACCCGGAGATTCTCAAGCTTGGCTTGGAATCAGCTTTAGATGAGTTTTGCTTGCCGGTGAAGATTCACTTAGGCCATGTGGATTATTTAAGTAGCCGGGTGGATTATGTCTTTTCACCGGGTTTCGGGCGCGCCGGAAAAAAGAGCCATTTTTGCCCGAAGCTAATGGGCCTGCCCGACGTGGTGCGCTTGAAAACCGACAATGCCTTGGAATTTTGGCACGATCTGGATGATAAAGGGGAGATCTTGCCCGAACCCTGGTGGGAGACGTTGTTAGGGATTATACCCGGTCTTACCAGGCGTAGATTCAAAAAAGCGTGGGAAAACGGGCAGAAGCGCCAAGCTGAATTTGTCAAGCTGCAGGCAAAGGGTTTTAATCCCCAAGAGGCGATCCATTGTTTAACGGCGAAAAAACCTGTGGTTAAACCCGAGGGTGAAGGGCGCCCCAGCATCCTTGTGCTGGGCCATCCGTATTTGGTCTACGATGATTTGGCCAATCTGGGATTACTGCAAAAACTGAAGAGTTATGGTGTTAAAGTGATTACAAAAGAAATAACGCCACCATGTGAAAGAGCCAAGCCCTGGCCAGCCCAGGGAAAAACCGTTTATTGGCAATTGGGGCAGGAGATCTTATCAGCCGCCCGTTATTACGCCATGACCCGCCGGGTTGATGGTATTATCTTCCTTTCGGCCTGCTTGTGCGGACCGGACGCCATCACCGGTGAACTGCTGGAGCTCTATATGGGTCAGGAGCCGGATTTACCCCCTTTGCTCAAGCTGACTGTGGATGAGCATACCGGTGTGGCGGGCATGGAAACACGGGTGGAAGCCTTTATGGACTTGATGGGATGGAGGAGACAATATGTCGCCACGGTATAAAGTGACCATGCCCCGGATGGGCACGGCAAGCCTTGCGTTGAAAACATTCCTGACGGAATTGGGTTTTGATGTTGTCCTGCCCCCGCCCATTACCAGGGAGACACTGGCCTTAGGCGGGCGCTATACCCCGGAGTTCGCCTGCCTGCCTTTGAAGGTGAATCTCGGTAACTACCTTCAGACTTTACCCCAAGCGCCCGATGCCATCTTTATGGCCGGCGGTATTGGGCCCTGCCGTTTTGGGTTATATGGGGAAGTGCAGAGGGAGATCTTAAAGTCCCTTGGCTACGATATTCCGCTAATTGTCTTTGAGCCGCCCAAGAAACATGCCTTTGAGCTAATTGACTGTTTCACCCGCTTCCTGGGTCACCGATTTTGGCTGAATCTGCCTGGGGCTGCCCGGATCACCTGGGAAAAATTCACGGCCATCGACCGAGTGGACAAGGCGGTGTTGGCCCGGTCGGCCCTGCTGGACCAGGAAAACCGGAAGACCCTTTGGAAGCAGCGGAAAGCTTTCCTGCAGCGCTTGGACGGCCTTATGGATCTGGGTGGCATTCGTCGTTTGGTCAAGGAGACCGAGGAAGGGATCCTGATGCTTTCACCGGAGGCGGAGCGTCCCAGCTTAAGGGTGATGCTGGTGGGCGAGATTTATGTGGTTTTGGAACCGGGGATCAATTTTGACCTGGAAAAAAACTTGGCCATGCTGGGGGTGGAAGTCCACCGGACCATTTATTTTTCTGAGTGGATCTGGCAGCAACTGTTTTTGAACTTTTTACGCATTGACTGGCAACGGCAGTTGCGGCAGGAGGCCCGGCCATACCTGCGCCGGTTTGTGGGTGGCCATGGATTGGAGACTGTAGCTCATACCGTGCAGGCGGCCCGGGAAGGTTACGACGGAGTAGTTCAATTGGCACCCTTGGGCTGTATGCCGGAGGTGGTTGCCATGAGTATTATCCAGAGGGTCAGCCGGGAACAGAAGATTCCGGTCTTATCCATCCTCCTGGATGAGCATAGCGCCGGGACAGGGGTACAGACCCGGTTGGAGGCTTTTGTGGATTTGCTCCAAAATAAGCGGATCAAAGCGGCAATATAGGGTTTTGCTTTAATAATGACCGGAGGTTTGACGATGCGGGATTTATATTTGGGAATCGATGTGGGCTCAGTCAGCACAAATCTTGTGGTGGTGGACGGGGAAAGCCGAGTGACAGAGCAGGTCTATCTTAGGACCAACGGCCGTCCCATTCCCACAGTGCAAAAGGGGCTCGCCATGATCAAAAAAGCCCTGGGTCCCCACAGGATTGGTGGCGTTGGCACCACCGGCAGCGCCCGGCACTTGATCGGGCTGATGGTTGGGGCGGATCTGGTAAAGAATGAGATTACCACCCATGCGGTGGCAGCGTTGCACTACCGACCCGACGTGCGGACCATCATCGAGATCGGTGGGCAAGATTCGAAGCTGATTCTGGTGAAGGACGGTATTGTGGTGGACTTTGCCATGAATACGGTTTGTGCCGCCGGGACCGGTTCATTCCTGGATCAACAGGCTGCCCGGTTAAATTTAAGCATCGAAGAGTTCAGCGCCTTGGCCTTAGCGGCCGAGAATCCCGTGGCCATTGCCGGGCGGTGTGCCGTTTTTGCCGAGTCAGATATGATCCACAAACAGCAAATGGGACATTCCTTGAGTGACATTGCTGGCGGCCTCTGTGAGGCTCTGGTCCGGAATTACTTGAATAATGTGGCCAAAGGAAAAGAGCTGGCGGCGCCGGTCATCTTCCAAGGCGGCGTTGCCGCCAACCAGGGTATCCGCCGGGCCTTCCAGCGTGTTCTTGGCACGGAGATTATTGTCCCCGAATACTTCGGGGTGATGGGAGCCTTCGGCGCCGCTTTGCTAGTGCGGCAGATGATGATGGCCTCCGGAAAACCCAGCAGGTTTGCGGGTTGGCGGCTTTGTGAAGAAGACCTGACCACAATCGGCCGGACTTGTCAGGACTGCAGTAACCATTGTGAGCTGGTGGAACTGAGACGGGGAGGAAAGTTTGTGGCCTTCATGGGCGACCGCTGCGGGAAGTGGTCCAGCCTTTCGCCGGAGGCGGAGGAAGCCCAGCGGGTGGTCTGAGGGCATAACTTTGGCGTTTGCCTGGCTTACCGGACAGTACTTGACAGGTTTTCCGCTTACCATTATTATTTATATGCAATGATCTTTTCTAACAGGCGTGGAACGGAAGGAGTACCCTCAAGGTCACCGGGCAGAGACAGAAACCCTGGGCTGAAAGGTTTCTGCGGCAGAGGGGGGGAAGGTCGTCCGTGAGCCGTCCGGATGAGGTACGTTAACCCGGACCGGGGAAGGCCCGTTATAGCCGGTAGAGTGCTCCGTCTGCAAGCCGGGCGGAGAAACAAGGTGGTACCGCGGGAGAGTGGCCTCCCGTCCTTGACGGACGGGGGCCTTTGTTTTTTGAAAGAAGGTTTAGAGGAGGAAACAAGATGCCCCAACAATTGCCGAAGGTTTATAATCCCCGGGAGATTGAGGAAAAGTGGTATCCCTTCTGGCTGGAAGGGAAGTTTTTCCATGCTGAGCCGGAACAGGGCAAGAAACCGTTCTGTATTGTTATTCCCCCGCCCAATGTTACGGGAAAACTTCATTTGGGCCATGCCTTGGATAACACGCTGCAGGACATTTTGATCCGCTGGCACCGGATGATGGGCGACAATACCCTTTGGATTCCCGGTACCGACCATGCGGGTATTGCCACCCAGGCGAAGGTCGAGGAGATGCTGGCAAAGGAAGGCAAATCCAAGTATGATTTAGGCCGGGAGGCCTTTTTAGCCCGGGTCTGGGAGTGGAAGGAAAAGTATGGTGGAACCATCATCCAGCAGCTCAAGGGACTGGGAGCTTCCTGCGACTGGGACCGGGAACGCTTTACCATGGATGAAGGCTGTTCACGCGCTGTCCGTGAGGTCTTTGTCCGTTTGTACGAGAGGAACCTGATTTACCGGGGGAGCTACCTGATCAACTGGTGTCCCAAATGCCGAACCACCATCTCCGATATTGAAGTCGAGCACGAGGAGCGGGAGGGCCGGCTCTGGCACTTGCGATACCCCTACGCCGACGGCAGCGGTTACATTGAGGTAGCGACCACCCGTCCTGAGACCATGCTGGGTGATACCGCCGTGGCCGTCCACCCCGATGACCCTCGCTACACCGGCAAAGTGGGGAAAAAAGTGATCCTGCCCTTGATGAACCGGGAGATTCCCATAATCGCCGATAGTTATGTTGACATGTCCTTTGGGACAGGTGCGGTTAAAGTGACGCCTGCCCATGATATTAACGACTTTGAAATGGGTCTCCGGCATAATTTGCCCCAGATCACCGTGATTGGGCAGGATGCAAAGATGACGGAAGAAGCCGGGCCCTATGCCGGTTTGGACCGGTACGAGTGCCGGAAACGCGTCATCGAAGACCTGGCCAAACAGGGACTGCTGATTAAAGAAGAGGTCCACAATCATGCGGTGGGTACTTGTTACCGTTGTGATACCACCATTGAGCCCTTAATTTCCAAGCAATGGTTTGTCCGGATGAAACCCCTGGCAGAACCAGCTATTAAGGCAGTGGAGAACGGGCAGATTCGCTTTGTTCCCGAACGGTTTACCAAGATCTATCTGGGATGGCTGGAGAATATCCGTGATTGGTGCATTTCCCGGCAATTGTGGTGGGGACACCGGATTCCGGTTTGGTACTGTGAATGCGGCGAGATGATTGTGGCCCGTCAGGAGCCGAAGACTTGTCCCAAGTGCGGTTCGACCCGGTTGGAACAGGATCCGGATGTCTTGGATACCTGGTTTTCTTCGGCACTATGGCCCTTCTCCACCATGGGCTGGCCCGAGAAAACCCCATTGCACGAGCAGTTTTATCCCACCTCCGTTTTGGTCACCGGACGCGACATCATTTTCTTCTGGGTGGCCCGGATGATCTTTATGGGGTTGGCGTTTATGGAGAAGGAGCCCTTTAAGGATGTGCTCATCCACGGGCTGGTGCTGGATAAATACGGCAAAAAGATGAGCAAGTCCAGGCCGGAAACCATCGTTGACCCGCAGGATATTATCGATGAGTATGGCGCTGACACCCTGCGCTTTACCCTGGCCACAGGCACCACCCTGGGGCAGGACCAGCGTTTCCAGATGGAGAAGGTGGAGGGTGTCCGTAATTTCACCAATAAAATCTGGAATGCGGCACGGTTTGTCTTGATGAACCTGGAGGACTTTACGGATGATGACGCGGCCCTGCCCCTGGCGCAGTTGAGCCTGGCCGACCGCTGGATCCTCTCCCGCCTCCAACGGGTGACGGCCAGTGTCCAAGAGATGTTGGAACGGTACGATATTGGCGGGGCAGCCAACCTCCTTTATGACTTTGTCTGGAGTGAGTACTGCGACTGGTACATTGAGATGGCCAAACCGCAGTTACGGAAGGGCGGTGAGGAGCGGCGCCTGACGCAAGCGGTGCTCTCCCGGGTTTTGAGGCAGATTGTGACCATGCTCCATCCCTACATGCCCTTCATTACNNGGTACATTGAGATGGCCAAACCGCAGTTACGGAAGGGCGGTGAGGAGCGGCGCCTGACGCAAGCGGTGCTCTCCCGGGTTTTGAGGCAGATTGTGACCATGCTCCATCCCTACATGCCCTTCATTACGGAAGAAATCTGGCAAGCCCTGCCCCATGACGGTCCTTCGGTCATGGTCAGCCCTTGGCCGAAGGCGGATACGCGGTATATAAACGAGGAAGCGGAGCAGCAGATGGAGATGCTGATGGAGCTTGTCCGGGCGATCAGGAACATCCGGGCGGAGGCCGGCGTTGAACCCGGCAGGAAGGTGGAGGCTGTCGTAGCGGCCGATCCCAAGCGTGCCCAGGTGATTCAAACCAACCAGACGGCTGTCATGACCCTGGCTGGTCTTGGCAAGTTGGACTTCCAAGAGGAAGACGCCGAACCCCCGGCGAAAGCCCTGTCCGCTGTAGCCGGCGGGGTACAGGTCTTCCTGCCCTTGGCCGGGTTGGTCGATTTGGAACTGGAGACCCAACGCCTGACCAAAGAGCTGGAGGCGACAAAAGAGGAGATCCAAAGGCTGCAGGCTAAACTGGGTAATGCCCAGTTTGTGGCGAAAGCTCCTCCCGCCGTGGTGGAGAAGGAACGGGCCAAACTGGCGGCGGCGCAAGAAAAAGCAGAAAAGCTGGAGGCCAGGTTGGCGGAGTTGGCGTAAAGCGTCATGTTTTAAAACCGGTGCATACAAGAAAAGAAGAGCCCATGGCCGAATTTTCGGTCATGGGCTAAATTATTCCGGAATAAAGGTTTGTCTGCTTGTTTGCCTGTCAGTTGGATTTGATTTCTGTCCAAATCCGGTCGAACTCTTTTAGCATGCTGCCCAAGTGGGCAAAGATCTCGCAGTTGGCCATGTCTTCCTCTGTAGGATACGCCGTGCGGCTGTTTCTGATCTCCGCGGGCAGCTTTTTAACGGCTTCGGTATGGGGTGAGGAATAACCAATGTAATCAGTATTTCTGAAGGCCACATCGGTCTCGCACATATAATTAATGAACAGTTCGGCTTCTTTTTTCCGTTTGGTGCCTTTGGGAATAACCATGGCATCAAACCAGAGATTGGAGCCTTCTTTTGGGATCACATAGTCCAGATCCGGGTTTTCGCGCATGCAGTAAATGGCGTCACCGGACCAGACCACGGCCAGAGCAGCTTCCCCGGCGATCATTTTGTCTTTAACCTCATCGACCACATAGGCCAAAACCAGGGGTTTTTGCTTGATCAGGGCCTGTTTGGCCTCTTCCAGTTCCTTCGGGTTCTTGGTGTTCATGCTGTAACCTAAGTATTTCAAGGTGATGCCGATGCTGTCCCGTTGGCTGTCCATCATCAGGATCTGTTTGGCATATCTTTTGTCCCACAGAATCCCCCAACTGTCGGGTTTCTCCTGAACCATTTTCTTATTGTAGAGAATGCCTACGGTGCCCCACATATAGGGGACGGAGTACTCGTTGTTCGGATCATACTCCAGGTTTTTAAAGGAGTCGTTGATGTATTTGTAATTCGGGATGTTGTTAAAATCCAGTTTTTCCAACATGTCTTCGTCGATCATCCGCTTGATCATGTAATCTGACGGGAAAAGCACATCATAAGTGCTGCCGCCGGCTTTGATTTTGACGTACATGTCTTCGTTGGTGGCGAAGGTGTCATAGTTGACCCTGATGTTGTATTTCTTCTCGAAATCATGGAGAACTGATTCGTCGATGTAATCGCCCCAGTTGTAGACATTGAGGACCGGTCCCTTCTGACCGCAGCCACTGACCGCCGCCACCAGCACCAGCGTGAAGACGGCGAAAACCCTGAAAACCAGACTTTTCAACTAACTTTGCCTCCTTTTTTTGGAATTATCTCCTCTTGCCATCATGAAATTGATGATGATGAGCAAGGTGAGTACACTGATGAACATCAAGGTGGAAAGGGCGTTGATCTTAGGATTGATCCCCCGCCGCGCCATGGAGTAAACGATGATGGAGAGATTGGAGACACCCGAACCGGTGTTGAAGAAGCTGATGACAAAGTCATCAAAGGAAAGGGTGAAGGCCAGCAACAGGCCGGTGATGATCCCGGGCATAATCTCGGGCAGGATCACTTTCCGGAAGGCCATGGCCGGCGTGGCTCCCAAATCCAGGGCTGCTTCGTACATGTTTTTATCCAACTGTTTGATCCGTGGCAGCACGGAGAGGATGACGTAAGGGATATTAAAGGTAATATGGGAGAGGAGCAAAGTGATGAAGCCCAGTTTTAAACGGACAAAGATAAAAAGCAGCATGAATGAGATGCCCGTAACGATGTCCGGGTTTAAGACCGGAAGGTACGTTAGGTTCATAACAACTTTCTGGGGGAGGCTTTTCATGTAGTTGATGCCAAAGGCGGCCAATGTGCCGATGAATGTGGCCACCAATGACGAGAGGATGCCAATGATCAACGAATAGTACAGCGAGGTCATGATCTGGCGATCTTGAAACAAATCAAAGTACCATTTGATTGTAAAACCATCCCAGGTGCCGCGGGACCTGGAACTGTTAAAGGAATAGACCATCAGAACGATGATGGGGGCGTATAAAAAGGCAAACATGAGAAAAAGATAGAGTTTTTTTGTTAATGATTTTACCATAGCCCGCCACCACCTTCCTGTTCTTTCTCATAGCGGGAGGTAAAGCCCATCCCCAACAGGATGATCACGATCATCACCGTGGAGATGGCGGAACCAAAGTTCCAGTCGCCCACGGTGAGAAATTGCTGTTCGATCAGGTTGCCGATCAAAGTGTACTGGCCGCCCCCTAATAATCGGGGGATCACAAAGGTGGTTACGGCAGGCATGAAGACCATGGTGATGCCAGACCAAACCCCGGGCAGGCTCAACGGGAAGACTACCCGCCGGAAGGTGTGCCAGGGGTCACTGCCCAAGTCTTCGGCTGCCTCCAGCAGGCTGTTATCGATCTTGCTTAATACGGTGTAGATGGGAAGAATCATAAAGGGGATAAAGTTATAGACCATCCCAAGTACAACGGCAAATTCATTGTAGAGCAAGTTCAACTGGGGCAGGCCCAGATGGGCCAGGATCGTATTGATTAGGCCCTTGCGTTCAAGCAAGGTGAGCCAAGCATAGGTCCTAAGCAAGAAATTCATCCACATGGGCAGGACCAGCAGCATGATTAAGGCGTTTTTGTTCTTCAACTTGTTCTTAGCCAGAATGTAGGCGGCAGGGTAGCCCAGCAACAGGCAGAGCACGGTACTGATGGCGGCCAAGGTGATGGAACGCATCAATACCTTTAGATAAATTGGTTCCGAAAACCGGCGAAAATTATCCAAAGTAAACTGAATCCCGGCAGGGGTCTTGACGGTAAAGCTAAAATAGAGCACTAGAGCCAAGGGGACTACAGTGAAGATGATTATCCAGAAGATGTAAGGATAGGCGGACCATGTTTTTCTCATGATTCCGCCACCTTCTTCATGATATGAATATCGAAGGGAGCCACCTTGAGGCCAACCTGCATGCCGACCGGCCGCAACCTGGTGCTGTGAATCATCCAGTCTCTGCCGTGGGCATTGACGATCATTTCGTAGTGGACACCTTTGAAGGTGGCAAGTTTAACAACACCGGTAAAAATACCCTCGCTGGCATCGACGATCTTGAGGTCTTCGGGGCGGATGACCACATCCACCGGTTCATTGCGGGTAAAACCCTTGTCTACACAGCGTACCGTTGCCCCGGCAAAGTCCACGACAAAGTCCTCGCGCATGATCCCCTCAATGATGTTGCTTTCCCCGATAAAACCGGCGACAAAAGCGTTGACCGGCTCGTTGTAGATGTCTTCCGGGGTGCCGATCTGCTGGATGCGGCCCTCGTTCATCACCACAATGGTATCGGACATGGTCAGGGCCTCTTCCTGGTCATGGGTGACATAAACAAAGGTGATGCCCAACTGTTGCTGCATGGCTTTCAGCTCAATTTGCATGTCCTTCCGGAGTTTGAGGTCCAAAGCGCCCAATGGTTCGTCCAATAAAAGCACTTCCGGTTCGTTCACCAAGGCCCGGGCAATGGCCACCCGTTGCTGTTGCCCGCCGCTGAGGGAATTGACGGACCTTTTTTCGTAGCCGGAGAGGCTCACCAGGTCCAAAATATGGGCAACCTTCCTATCGATGGTGCTTTTATCCATTTTTTTAATCTTTAAACCAAAGGCGATATTTTCATAGACATTCATATGGGGGAAGAGGGCGTATTTTTGAAATACCGTGTTGACCTTACGTTTGTAAGGTGGTACATTGGTAATATCGCCGCCGTCAAAGAGGATCCGGCCTTTTGTAGGGTGCTCGAACCCGCCGATAATCCGCAATGTGGTGGTCTTGCCGCAGCCGCTGGGCCCGAGCATGGTGAGGAATTCATTCTTGCGAATATGGAGTGTAATATCAGTGATGGCTTCACTGCCGTTGTACTCTTTAGATACATTGACCAATCTTATGAGACTATCCGCCATTTCGTCGCCTCCAACACGCTTAGTAATGAAATAAGCGGTCCCTGCATCCGCCATCCGATTTGGCCATAAGAAAGGCAATAAACGTCTGACTTTCATCGGAAGGCGGAAAGAGTGGTTTTTTAAAGCAAAAAAGAATTAAAGGTACAGATATGGCGAATTACACCTTCGGTCATAGATTATAGCACATATTTTTCGTTTGTTATAGGAAATAATTTGTGAATAGCCAAAAATTAATTTTGCCAATGCGACCATAATTTGAAAATCCAAGTGTGGAGAGGGTTTTAGTTTTGAAGAAATTATATGGTAAGAGGAAAAAATATTACAGTATATAAAACTATAGGAAAAAGGAGAAACGAAACATGGGATCAAGACGGTTGTTCCTGGGTATCTTGGTTTTGTTGCTTTTATTATTTAACCAGCTGGGGCTGGCTGCCAATAATGGACGGATTGGCATTTTGGCCACTATCAACCTCAGCGGTATTGAGAAGTCGGGGCTGGAAAACAAGCTGGCAGCGAATATCGCCTCAATTTTGCGCAATGAAGGGGCCTACACTGTCATTGAAGAAAAGGAGATTGGGAAAAGGCTCAAAAAGATCAAGATGGAAGATATAACCGAATATATTAACCTGCTCTCCGTCAAGGAGATATCTTCCCTCTGCCGACTGATTGAAGTTGATCAAGTCATTGTCATCAGCATCGAAGGATATAACGAATTTGTCCGGAAGAAGCAGAAGTCTTATCAAATTAAAGCCTTGATCGATTGGTACAGACCGGAATTTCAATTAGTGCAAAGTTTCAGGGGCGACAGTATCAGCCAGAAGGGCATGAATGATGTCATTGAAAAATGTGCCAGGCAGATGAGCGGTAAACTAATTGGGCTGCCGGTCGAAACCGATGATGATGGTATCCGGGGTGAGAATGCCCCCGTTGTGGTGAATACCAACAGCAACCGCTATCATTTGCCCAATTGCCGCCATTTACCCAGGATCGAGGATCAGCGGGTCTATAATACCAGGCGGGAAGCGGATCAAGCGGGGCATACCCCTTGTCTGGTCTGTTTTCCTTCTTTCTATAGTTACATTGACCCTGATAAGGCCCTGGAGGATAAATTAGGGGCGGAATCCGCAGGGACCCTGGAATATTATTACCGTGTGGCCCATGATCCGGAGCAGCTAGCCCGGGTAAAAGCGGTGGCAGGAAAGATTATTCCACACACGAGACGGAAAAATGTGGACTATGCCTTTTATTTGCTGGATACGGATATGGTTAATGCCTTTTCCCTGCCCGGCGGTTACATATATGTCACGACTGGCCTCTTGAAGGTTGTTGAGAGCGATGACGAACTAGCGTTTATCCTCGGCCATGAGATGGCCCATAACGTTAGAAAGCATGCGATTGCCCAGTACCGGCAAGCCATGGGTCTGACCTTTTTATCGGCCATTCTTATTTTGAGCAATGACAGTGACAATAAAGAAGAACAAGTGTTACTGGCTACTTTTTTAAATAACCTTATTATGAATGGTTACTCCCAGAAGCAGGAGAGGGAGGCGGACCGGCTCGGTGCCGTCTATGCGGTGCGAAGTGGCTATGACCAAAATGCTTATAAGACAGTTCTCGGTAAATTTATGGATATGCGGGAAAGAAGCTCTTATTTGCTGGAGAAGCTCTTTTCCACCCATCCGACTCCTGAAGCCCGCCTGGATAATATTAATAAATACTGGGAACGCCTCAACCAGATCCAAATGGCGCTGGCAATGAACTAAAGGCTTTAAGCCTGTTAAACAGTCCAATGACGCCCCATTTCATAAAATATTAGTGAAATGGGGTGTTTTCATTGAAAGTCTTGCCAAAAACTTTTGAGCGGATAAAGGCCTTTTTTTCGTCGAATATGCACAGAACCCGTGGGCGGGTGTTGTTGCGTGTCTATGAGCTGGATGTGGAGATTGAGCAGATTGTACCGGCTGACCGTCCCTACCAACTTACGGTGGTTCTGCCCAAGTTAGAGGTGCGCCGGAGGCTGACAGGCGGCCCGCGCTGGAAGGTCCTGCTCGAAGACTTGCAGATACATCATGCACCATGGGATGGCCAGCAGCTGACGGAGCCAGGGACGCGAAAGGAGCAGGGTGAAGGAGAGGAGCCGGGTGAAACTGGGACGACAGCGACGAAGCAGACAAAAAACTGCCCGGCCCAGCCCGGTGAAGCGACTGAGCCACCACCGGAGGAGACCACGGAATAAACCTTATCGGTGGCGATGGTAGGTAGTGGTGGCACGAAGGTCATGTCATATATTGGTAGGTTGTTATTTATGATTGGGAGCTGTTAATGGGCAGCTCCTTTTATTATGACTCATGCAGTTTTCCATCAGCCAACGACACTTTTTCCTTGTGCTCCCCCGTACAATTCTGATATAATTTAACTTGAAAAATCAGAAAATACAATTTATATATACTTATTTGGGATGGTGGGTAAGGATGGGTTTGAGTTATGTGATCGAAGGTGCCAAGTTAAAGTGCAGCTATGGCGATAAGGAAAGCGTTTTTCAAGTGCCAATGCACCATAAAACGTTCATTTCCGGAAAACCGCAGGGTAATATTATGGATTTTAAACCAATGATTAATATTCAGCCCTTTGGTTTGTGTAGCAGTTTAGCCAATCCGGCTGTGGCAGCAGCTACTGCGGCCAACGATGGAAGATTAAAAAAGATGCCATGTGTCCCAGCAACGGTTACGCCATGGATGAATGGCAAGGTTGATTGTTTGGTGGGTGATGCCCCGGCAATTATGAACAATTCCACCTTGGTATGCCGGTGGTGTGGCAAGATTGTGGTTCAAGAAGACGGTCAGGAGTAAAAATAGGTATCCCAGGACAGGGGGGAGACTGGTGGAGGCAATCCTTGATGACCTTGGGATGGATGAAGAGGAATTTATAGAGTTTTTAAAGACCTTGGATGAACTGGAAGAGTTCCCCTTTGGCTATAAAAAGCGGTTTTATGTTTTGAAAGAACGAGAAGAGGGACGAGAAGAACGGATTAAGCCGTTGAACTTAAAAAAATACCTGCCACTGGATGATACCCAGGCGTCTTACTTTGCCATCCATGAATTTCCGGTGGAAAGCATGCGGCCAGTTCAAGAATTAATCGCTAAGTTGCCGGAGGAACTGCGGGTACATGCGGTACGGGTGGCCTTTGCCGTGGTTTTAAAGGCAGTAGCTAAGGCGTTTTCGATCTTTGATACATACACAAACATCCACGGCAATACACGGTTCCGGTGGTATTTGACAGATCAGGCCAATCCCTCCGTCAACCCGCCGATGGTTTACGACTATAAAAGTAATTTTCAACGGGAAGTGGAAGCGGCAACAAACTTTACAAAGTTTGACTTTACCGGAAAGGACCTGCGGGAATTTGACTTTACCGAAAAAGATCTGTCCGGGATAAAGTTTGAAGGATGTAATTTGCGGCGAGCAAGGTTTAGTGGATGCGTTGTAAACAAGGCGGAGTTTAACCCTCATTTAAGTTGCCGAAAACTATTTAAATATGTCAAGTAACAGTTTGGCTTTGGAACTTAGCCGGATTTGGAATTTTCGAACGCTTGATTCTGACCAATGGAGTTGTTTTGAAGCGGATTATAATGTTAGAGGCTGTTATAGTTATTTATCAAACAAACAAGGTAAAGTGTTTGTCATGGTTGATCCGGCTGGCCGTTTAAGGGAAGGTTATTACTCCCAAGGGAAGTGGGATTTTATTCGCCATGTTGAACTGGGAGAATTAGAGGATATAACTGAGGAAACAGATCCGGAGAAGTTGCTCAAGATCGTCTGAGAAAAGTGGGAAAATAACCTGTTGCCTATACTAAAGGTGTTAAATAGAGATGAAAAGATCCGAGAACCTGTTTTGGGGCAGAACATTTGACAGTACCTCACTTTGAAAACCTGCAAAAATCCTGTTGCCTAAGGAAAGACTCTTTGGTATTATAATATAAAAAAATTATCTGTCCCATCGGCTATGAAAGAGGAGAGTATAGCCCGGATGACCGTCCAGAGAAGGGAGCCTTTGGCTGGAAGCTCCCCACGGAAAGAACGGCTGAAGTTCCCTCTGGAGCTGCCGCCTGAAAGGAACCGTCCGTGTAGGGTTGGCCGGAGCCCCACCGTTAACAAAGGGGAGGGTATCGAAGCCATTCTTGTTTGATGGGTTTTCCGTACCTGACAAAGCGGGCCATATATATGGCCAATTAGGGTGGTACCGCGGAGATTATGCCCATGCCCCTTCGTCCCTAACCGGGATCGGGGCATGGGTTATTTTATTTATTTAGGAGGAATTACGATGATTATTGTCATGAAGAACGGATCGACAAAAGACCAGGAGGAACAGGTTAATAGGACGCTTAAAGAGTGGAACTTCCAGATTCACGTTATCGAAGGAGTGGAGAAAAAGGTTATTGCCGCAGTAGGGGACAAACGCCGGGTGGATTTCGGCTTCCTCGAGAGCTTGCCGGGCGTGGAAAGGGTTGTACCGATTCTTGCTCCCTATAAATTGGTGGCTGCCGAAGCCCAACCGGAAAGGACAAAAGTTCGGGTGGGACCCGTTGAGATTGGCGGGGACCGGTTGGTGGTCATGGCCGGGCCGTGCGCTGTGGAGTCAGAGGAACAACTCCTCCGCGCTGCCAAGGGTGTGGCGGAGGCGGGTGCCACTTTCCTGCGGGGAGGTGCCTTCAAACCCCGCACCTCTCCCTATGCTTTCCAGGGACTAGAAGACGAAGGTTTGGCCATGCTGGCCCGGGCCCGGGAGGTTACAGGACTGCCGGTGGTGACGGAAGCAGTAGACCTGACTCAAGTGGACCGGGTGGCTAAGTGGGCTGATATCATCCAGATTGGGGCCCGCAACATGCAGAACTTCGGACTTTTACGGGCGGTGGGCCGGACCGGCAAACCGGTGCTGCTCAAACGCGGGCTCTCCGCAACCGTGCAGGAATGGCTCATGTCCGCCGAATACATTATGGCCGAGGGTAACCCCCATGTCATCCTGTGTGAGCGCGGGATCCGGACCTTCGAGACAGCTACCCGCAATACCCTGGACTTAAGTGCAGTGGCTTTGGCCAAAACCCTTACTCATCTCCCGATTTTAGTTGACCCCAGTCATGGCACAGGGAAGCGGGCGCTGGTCCTTCCCATGGCTAAAGCGGCAATTATGGCCGGCGCTGACGGGCTGATGATTGAGGTCCATCCCGAACCGGAACGGGCCCTGTCTGATGGGGAACAATCCTTGTCCATCCCCGAATTCCAGCGGCTGATGGAGGAGATTGCCCCCGTGGCCGAACTGGCGGGGAAACTCCTGGCTAGATTGGGTTAGAAGTACGTAAAATAATAGCCGGTTTTTTGAAAAAATACTTTAGATTATTATCTTACTGGCCGATAAAATTATGGTACAAGTTTTAGAAGGGTAATAAGCTCAATAGTCGCACCAAAACAGGCTTTACCGGGTGGCCTTTTCCCTACGATCGCGGTAGTGGCCAAAACCAGCAAAAACCTGGAATATGCTTGTTTTTTTCCTGGGTAAGATGGTATAATGAGTTTGGTTATTTGCGGCGGCGTCTTTGCGAAATTAATCAGGCTAAGCAATTGTGGGGAAAACGGGATTGCCGACTCTTAACAAGGGAGGTGGGGCCGGATGGTCGTCGTACAAAAGTGGTTAAGGGAGGTTACCGGAACCTTAACCCAGGATGAAGTCGACCAGATTGTGGCCTTTCTCACCAACAACCAGATTCCGCCGAGCTTCGAAGAGAAGGTGGAGATGCTCCGGCGGGGCAGTTTCCGGCTACAGCAGGTATAATTCCTAAACAAACGTGCGCCAAGAGGAACGGACCTTTTCCTGGACCAAGGGATTAGGAAGGTTCCTTTTTCTCTTTTTTCGACCGGGTGATTAAAATAGGTAACAATGCGTAAAATGATCGCCGTGGGAGAAATGGATTATTGGGACTGAGGTGGTAAGACAATGGAGCAATGGGTGGAGTTTACGGTTCGGACCACCGGCCGGGTGGAGTTTCGGGAGATTACGGCCGAGCTTAATGCCAGTTTGCAGGATTCCGGGCTCAAGGACGGGTTTGGCATAGTGTTTATTCCTCATACCACTGCCGGCTTGACTATTAACGAGAATGCCGACCCGGATGTGGTGCGGGACATGATCATGGCCTTTGCCCACATTGTCCCCGAAGACTTGCCCTTCCGCCACGGGGAAGGCAATTCACCGGCACATTTAAAAGCTTCTTTGGTGGGGTTTGAACGGATCTTGCCGGTACAAAACGGCCGGTTGGCTTTGGGTACCTGGCAGGGGGTGTACCTTTGCGAGTTTGACGGGCCGCGTCTTAGGAAGGTTCGTGTTCGCTGGCAAGGCCAGTGAGGGTAAACAATGAATTATTAGGGAATTGGAACAATTTAATTACAATTGTGTAAAGCCCTTGCATTTTTTCGCCGGTCCGGCGTATAATGAAATTGACAGCGGGACATATAATGTAATACAGGGACAAAAAACGTCCCACGAATGAACCCGCAAAAAAACGGAGGTGAATGATGATGATCTGCAAAGACTGCAGGAATAAGGTTTACAGCTGGGAAGAGGTTTGCCCGCGGTGTGGCGCCGAACTGGGTAAAAACCGCAATGAAAAGAGAGAAGCTAACCTTCCTATGATGGGTTTTGTCAAGACCCATTTGGGTAGGTTATAAACTAACCTACCCGTTTTTTTACCCTGGTGATGAAGCCACGCTGTTTCCCGGATCTGCGCCGGCACTAATGAATGAAAGGAGGGAAATTCCATGTATTGCACGGATTACCGTAATAATGTATATGGTTGGAATGAACCGACTTTGGGTTATGCGACCAAACGCCGACACCAATTGAATAAGCTGGTTCAACCCCCATCCACGTATCTGCTCACCGGTAAGTTTTAGGAACTGAAACTTACCGGTCTTTTTTATTTTATTGGTAATTATCAGGTGTTTTTATTTTCAGGACTAGGCTGTTTTCGTCAACCCTTGATTTTGCAAGATATCCTTTATCCCAGCGGGGAAAAGGTTTAAAATAGATTTAATCTGAGTTTTTTGTTGTGATGGTTTTTTACTCGTTTATGGAGGAGGGCTGGGCTTGGAAGAGCTTGCGGTTGTTGTGAAGACGGAAGGTGAATTTGCCACGGTACGGCTGACCAGGCATACTACTTGTCAGCACTGTGGTGCCTGCGGCCTTGGAGCAAACGCTGCAACCGGTGAATTTAAAGTTTTAAACCCGATAGGAGCTAGACCCGGTCAACGTGTCCGGGTTCGTATGGCAGCGGGGACATTGTATCGGGCGGCCTTCCTGGTTTATATCTTGCCCATGCTGGGGCTGGTCCTTGGTTATCTGCTGGGGCGCTGGATCGCGGGACGCTTTGCCGCCGGGTTTGCCGAAGGAATCGGGATTTTGGCCGGTTTTGCTGTGATGGCGGTGTTTTTCATCGTACTATACCTTTATGACCGGCATTATTTAAAGCCCGCAGCATATCTACCGGAGATCGCTGGCCTTGCAGAGGACGAAGGGACTCCGGAGTCCGCCGCAGATAGTCAGCAATGACTTCCGCCAGGTAAATGGCAGAATTTTTTGCTTCTTCCAGCGTACTGTACTGATTACCCAACTCCACAATGATGGCTTTATCGTGGAGATGCTGGTTATAACGGGCGTCCGCTTGGATCACCTTGAGGACCAACCCAGGATACAGGCGGTTGATGGTCTCGGCTAACTCCAGGGCAAATTGGTGGTTTTTTTGCCACTGGGGATGCTCAAGCCCCATCCGGTCCGTGCCCACCACCAGCACTATCCCTGCCACCGCCCGGCCGGCAATGGTTTTGCGGCAAGACAGTCCCGGCGTGCCATCCCTGTGAATGTCCAGGACCATGCGGATGCCCGGATTCTCCTGGAGTAGGCGGGCGACGGTGGTGTGGGAACGTTTGTAGGAATCACGGAAGGGGTACATGTCGTGAATTTCATCTGTGTATAGAGTGGGGATGCCCCGGCTTTCCAGTTGCTCCGCCAGAAAGCGGCCGACTTTTACAATATCGCCGTGTTTGTTTAGTTTGTGGTCCACCCCGCTTTCGGGTAAATAGGATTCGGAGGTATGGGTATGGAAGATCAAGACCTCCGGTTCAACCGGCCTCTCCGGGAAGATCCGGGGCTTGGCCGGGAAGGGTACAGGAACGGTCCGGTCAGCGGCGGGTCGGGCCATGACCGCTTGGGCTTGGACATGATCATCCTGACGGACGGAACTTATTTGTCGATCCACCAGGGGGATTTGGACGCGGATGAATTCCTGCGGGCTTGGGTACCGGATCTCCGAGACCAGGCGGAGGAAGAAGTCGACGGGGCGGTAATGTTGACTCCAGCCGGGATCATCCTCCCCCAAATGCCGGCGCAACAAGGGGAGCCCCTGCTGCAATAGGGAGCGACCGACTTGTGGGTCCAGGTTTAAAAAGGCCTGGGCCAAGCGGTGGGAAGACACGGACGCCGGGGCTTTATTGCTGGATGGGTGGGGGAACAGATAAAAAACGGCAAAGGATAGCACAATAATGGCCCCGGTCAGGCAAAGCCAGACGGCATGGCTGAAGCCGTAATCCTGCATGGACTGTGGCGTATCCGTGGAAAACCCTCCTTTACGACTTGTCCCCTTCATTTATATGAGGCATGGGGGCATTTATGATTGCACTGTTGTTAATCTTGGTTCAATCCAGAGTATACTCCAGGTTGCCTGTGGGACGCTAAGCAAAAAAGGAGGCCTTCCATGGAAAAAGAAGGGAACAAACCCCGGTCAATGCTGGATGATGGTGAGCGCCGTGATGCCGAACTGTTTGAGGAGGGTCTGGTGGATGCCGCCTGGATCCCGGCGGGATTTGCCTACCAAAGCTTAGGTGAGTTTCGCCAGCGCCAAGACGAGCTTGAGGAGTATGCTTTGGAACAGATGAATGACCCGTAGTACTCCGGTGAGTACCATTGAAACCGCCGCCGTCCGGCGGCTTTTGCATAAAGTGGTGGAGATGGCCAGGCACCGGGGGAATGGATTATAACTAGAAGGAAAAGCCCTTTGATTTGTCGAAGAAGAGAAATCAAGTCAGGCAAGGGTTTGAACATTTGGTTGCTTCCCGCGCACCGGGAAGCGAAATTTTTGCAATGGAGCAAATCAAGAATGCAAAAGACCACGCGTAGGATGGTCCGGGCCGGTTTGTATCTGGCGCTGGGTGTGACCTTGCATATCATGGAGACTGCTCTTTTACCGCTGGGGATGGTCTTGCCCTTTCCCGGCGCCCGGGTGGGTTTGGCCAACCTGGTGGGTTTGGTGGTTCTGGCCATGGAAGGGGCAGGCCTGGCTTGGTGGGTGACCTTGGGCCGGATTGTCTTGGGCGCCTTGTTCAGCGGGACCTTTTTAGGGTTACCCTTTTGGATGGGTTTGGCCGGTGGCGCATTGGCCATGGCAGGAATGACTGCTGCCCGGCCGTTGGTTCCCGACCGTTTCAGCTGGTTGGGATTAAGCGTAATGGGGGCCTTTTGCCATAATATCGGCCAACTGTTGGTGTTAAAGACAGTTGTGCCCGGTGTGGGAATTATGGCCTATTTGCCCTGGATGGCGCTGCTTTCGGTGCCCTCCGGCGCTTTGGTGGGCGGGGCGGCAAGTAAGGTTATCCAGCGTTTGGCGGCGGTTTGGGATGATGATTGCCAGCGCAACCTGGTGGAGGAGGACGACGGGCCATGACGGTTTTGGTCGGAACTGTAGAGCGTTTATCCTTCCGGAACGAGAGTACCGGTTATACTGTGATCCGTATACGCCCCGAGGGATCGGCAGATACCGAAACGGCAGTGGGGTTCATGCCCGACATCCACCTGGGAGAACGGCTCCGGCTGACGGGAGAATGGGTAAACCACGCCGAGTACGGGCGGCAGTTTTCCGTTCAGGCCTATGAACAAATGGCTCCCGCCACCTTGCAAGGGATCGAAAAATATTTGGGCTCCGGTTTGATCAAGGGGATCGGGCCCATGACAGCAAAACGCATCGTCAAAGCCTTCGGCCTGGACTCCCTGAAGATTATTGAAGAGGAACCCGAGCGCTTGTTGGAGGTTGAAGGCATCGGGGAGAAGAAGGCGCAGGTGATCGTCAAAGCAGTGGCGGAGCAGAAGGCCATCCAAGAAGTGATGGTTTATCTGCAGGGCGCGGGGGTTACACCGGGTCTGGCTGCCAAGATCTACCGTTATTATGGCGACCAATCCCTCAATGTTGTACGGGAAAACCCCTTTCGCCTGGCCGATGAGGTTTTTGGTATCGGTTTTAAGACTGCGGACCGCCTGGCCCAGCAATTGGGCATGGATCCTGAGGCCCCTGAGCGGATCCGGGCCGGAATCCGGTATTTTTTAGACCGGGAGTCCGATGAAGGGCACATCTATGCCCTCCGCCCGGATTTCTGCAATAAAGTGGCTGAGGAACTGGCGACAACAGAAGACAAGGTTGATGGGATCATTGGTATATTGGTCGAATCGGGAGAAATCGTGGCCGAGCAGGGGACAGACGGTGAGCGTCTGTACCTTTCGGCCTATTATAACGGGGAGTTTGGTGTGGCCCAACGCCTGGTGGCATTGTTGCGGAACTACAGGAAACTTGACCTGCCCAGGGAAGACTTGTTAAGTTCCGTGGCCTCTGCCACCCTGGCGCCGGAACAAAAAGAGGCCATCAATGCAGCATTTCGCTACGGCGTTTTGGTCATCACCGGCGGTCCGGGTACCGGTAAAACCACGACTGTAAAGGGGATTATCCAAGCCTTTCATGCAATGAACTGCCGGGTCTTACTGGCGGCGCCCACTGGGCGCGCCGCTAAGCGTCTGGCCGAGGCCACCGGCGAAGAAGCCAAGACCATCCACAGGCTCTTGGAGTATGGCTACTCACCGGAGAAAGGCTCCGGGTTCTCCCGTAATGAGGACCAGCCCTTGGTGGCGGACGTGGTCATCATCGACGAGGTCTCCATGGTGGATTTGCTGCTCTTTCATAACTTGCTCAAAGCGATGCCCCTTGGTGCCCGCTTGATCATGGTGGGTGACAGTGACCAATTGCCCTCGGTGGGTGCAGGCAATGTGTTAAGGGACTTGATCGAATCCGGTGTTGTCCCCGTTGTCCGGCTGCGGACGATTTTCCGGCAGGCCCGTGAGAGCAAGATTGTTACTAATGCCCACCGTATCAATCAGGGCCTGTTGCCGGAGATTAAAAATGCAAAAGACTTCTATTATATTAAAGCGGAGGATCCGGAGGAGATTACCCGGCAGATCCTGCAGTTGGTTGCAGTCAGGCTGCCCAAGTATTTGCACTGTGATCCCATTGAAGATATCCAGGTTATTTCCCCCATGCGCCGGACGGTGACCGGCGTGGAACACCTCAACCGGATCCTGCAAGAACGGCTGAATCCCTTCCGGGAGAACCGCCCGGAAGTGCGGATTGGCGGCGTCGCCTTCCGGATTGGCGATAAGGTGATGCAGATCAGGAACAACTATAACAAGATGGTCTTCAACGGCGACGTGGGCCGGATTGTGCGGATCGACCCGGAGGACCGCCAACTGGAAGTGTTGTATCCGGAACCCGGCGGCAACCGTGGTGTTATCTATGAATCGGAGGAACTGGACGAGTTGGTCTTGTCCTATGCTGTATCGGTGCATAAGAGCCAAGGCAGTGAGTACCCGGTGGTGGTAATGCCCATCACGACTCAGCACTTCATGATGTTGCAACGGAACTTGCTCTATACCGCCGTGACGCGGGCGAAAAAGATGGTGGTTCTTGTCGGCACGTGGAAGGCACTGGCCATGGCTGTGAAGAACAACCGGATTGAAGCGCGCCGGACCGCTCTGGCCCAACGTTTGGCGGAACTTTTCCGGGGGGCCGAGCATCATCAGGGTACACTGGAGATGGGCGTTTGATCAGAGAGTGTCCCGGTCCGAAAACAAAACACATAAATGAGGTGGATGACTGGTGTTTTCCCGTGTCAAATCCCGGGTCTTGTTGATTTCCCCAAGTTCAAACCGTTTTTATGTCCCCACGGCCCCATTGGGGCTCTCTTTAATTGCCGGGGCTTTACCGCCGGAGGTGGAAGTCCGGGGGCTTGATCTGAATGTTTATAAATGGGTGCTCGGCTTGGATGCTCAAGCTGCCTTTGCCGCCATCGAACAGTGGTTCAAAAATAATGCCAGGGCGGGAATGGCGCCGGATGTGGTAGGAATCACCGTTTACCAAGAAACCTTGGAAGAGGCGGTGACCTATGCTAAGCTGGCCCGTAAGTATGGCGCCACCACTGTGGCCGGGGGGATTTATCCCACCCTCTTTCCCGATGACATGCCCGGAGTCTTCGATTATCTGGTCCGGGGCGACGGCGTGACAGCCTTTCCGCCCCTGGTTGATGCCATCTTCTGGAAACGACATGGACGGGAACGGGCCGAAGACTGGCAAATCCCCGGTGTTTTCCTTTGGGATCGGCAGAACAACCGGTGGTTGCCTGGAGAAGAAGCGGTTGCTTCGGCTCATAATGGCCCTTTACTCCCTGCTCGCGGCATTTTTGACGAATTAAACCAGGGTTTCCGGTATTTCTCCGCGCGGGTAATGAGTTCCCGGGGTTGCCCTTATGGTTGCAGCTTCTGTGTTAACTCGGAATTAACGGCACGGGAGTGGTTGCCCCGGCCGGTGGATGAGGTCATGGATGAAGTCTTAAATACTTTGATCAACTCGAATATCAGCGAACTTTGTTTCTCTGATGACCAGTTTTTCGGTTTTTGCGCCGACCATTACCGGAGGGCCCATGAAATTCTCCGGCAGATTGAGGGGATCACCCGGGTCCGCAACCTCCGGATTAACCTGCAGGTGCGGGCAGACCATTGGCTGAGAGCTCTGGAGTGTGAGCCAGGACTTGTTGAAACGCTGCAGGCAATCAACGGGAATTTTCAGGACCCCAACCCGGAGACAAGTATTAAAATTCACGGTCGCCCGGTGCGGGGGGTTTCGCTGGATATTGGCGTGGAGTCCAATCTTCAGCAGCGTTTGGACAAATTTGCCAAAGGATTGACCGTCGAAACCAATCTGGCGGCGATCCGTAAAGCTAGGGAACTCGGATTGGATCTGGGCGTCTATATGATCCTGTTTACACCGGATCTCAGCCTGGAACAACTCAGAGAGGAATTTGCCATCTATAACCGGGAGGTCCTGCAGACGGAGGTCTTCTCCAAAGCTGCCTTTTACGGGTTTTTTCAAGAGTTGGTGCCGTATAAGGGCACGAGGATTTATCGGGAGTTGCAGGCCAGCGGGGATTTGGTGGAAAAAGGGCAGTTTACCGGGTTTCGTTTTCGCGATCCCCGCGTGACCGTCTTTTATATCTTGTACTTGGATGAATTGCACCGGGGGCTGTTGGATGCCCTGGCCACCGGCGAAGAGTTGGTGGCGCGGATCCAGGAGTTGCTGGAGATTAGCGCACTTTTGGGCCGGTTGAAGACAGTGGAGCCCGTGCTGGAAGGTGTCCGGTGCGAGCTGCGGGATGTGGAGGAGATTAAAGCCCTCCGTCGCCGGCTGGTTGAGTTCTACAACCGAATTGCATAATTAGGTTAAAAATTCGCGCAAAAGAGGAAAAACAAGGGGATTAGCGAATCTAGTAACTGGATGTTCCACCGGATTGTTGCGAAGGGATTCGCCCGCTTCAACAAATGTGGGGAATGGGGGTAGCAGCAATCCTTTTTTATCGCTATTTTTTAAGTGTTATGCAAAAAGAGAACAAATGGCTGGTGACAGAAACGCCTTGTCCCGAGGAGTCCTTTGGGGTCATTGAAGGTAGAGTGGCTGTCAGTGACCGGACCTATCCCTTGGGGATAGCCGTCCGTTTGGTCCGGGAACTGCAGAATCTAGTAGCATCAAAACCTGAGATAACTTTAATGCGGCTTGATGGTTGGGGAAGACGGGTCATCCGTCAGGCGCAGGATTATCCGCCGCCCCGTTTTACCTGGATTTATCCGGAATTTCGGGAAATGCCGGTTTTAAACGAGGAGCAGCGGGGACTCCTGGCTGGACGGTTGTTGTCTGGCATTGAGTTAAGCGGCCTCATGCGCCAATATGTGGATTGGTCACCAGGGGAATGGGAACGCTGGCTGCAGCAGGAGATTATGCACGGCAGGGCGGACCGTCGCCCAGGCGTGGGCAGGGACCGCCTTGGACGGGTGGTTTGCAACCGTTGTGGTGAGACGGAGTTCCTGCAGGAACAGGTCTGTCATTTCTGCGGTGGCCGGTGTTATGTCTGTCTGGCCTGCCAATGCTTTGGCCCCGCCCGGGAGTGCCTTCCTTTATACCACATTTATTCCCGTGGATTGGTAGAGCCGCCAGGGGAAATCGTGTTAAACATGCCGGCCCTCACCCCGATTCAGGAGTTGGCCGCTGGGAAGGTGCGGGATTTTTACCGGGATGGTAGGGGTGAGTTTTTGGTTTGGGCTGTTTGCGGCGCTGGCAAGACGGAGGTGGTCTACCCCGCCCTCCGGGAGGCCCTGTTGGCTGGAGAACGGGTGTTGTATGCTGTCCCCCGGCGGGATGTGGTGCGGGAGATGGGACAACGCTTTGCCCGGGCTTTCCCGGGATTAAAGATCAATGTGCTGCACGGTGGGGAAGGACGGATTGAGACTCCTGATGCGCCCCTGACCGTAGCCACCACCCACCAGGTTTTGCGGTTCATTGCCCACTTCGATCTGGCGGTTTTGGATGAAGCCGATGCCTACCCTTACGAAGGCAGCCGGATGCTCCACTTTGGATTACGGCGAGCGGTCCGGCCCACAGGCCGGATTGTCATGATGACAGCTACTCCCGATGCTGAACTCCGACAAAAGGTTGCGGAGGGGAAGCTTGGGTGTGTCAGGATTCCCGGCCGCCATCACGGTCGCCCGCTGCCTGTGCCTGTATTGATGGAAGACGAGCTTCCTGTGGGGCTATGGCAGGCAGGAGGAAGCCTTCCACCGGTGGTGCGGCGACACTTGGTGGATTGGGCCGAGCGGATGTTACCTGTCCTGATTTTTCTGCCGACGGTGGGCGCCGTGGAGAGTTTTGGCCGCTTTTTACAGCAGGTTCCGGAGCTGAAACCGATACCTTTGGACTGGGTGCATGCTGGTCATCCCCACCGGGACCGGATAGTGGAGGAATTTCGCAGCGGCAAGTTGCGGATGATGGTTACTACCACCGTCTTGGAGAGGGGACTGAATTTCCCCGGAGTTCAGGTCATGGTGCTCCATGCCGATGACGAGCGGGTGTTTGACACCGAATGCCTGGTACAGATTGCTGGCCGGGTGGGACGGTATGCTTCCCATCCCGGCGGTGAAGTGGTCTTTATCGGTTGCAAAATCTCCCGGGCAATGCTGGAGGCGGAAAAATGGATCCGGGAAATGAACAAAGAGGCCAAACAAGCTGGGCTGTTAGACGATTTTACAAGCTTTTAAAGAAACGGATCTTAAGCCCTTCCATAATTCATCCGATAAAGTTCTGTGCGGAATTTCTCGGCGAAATTGTCCGGACTGTGGATGACTTGATTTATCCCCCGCCTGCCGTCTGTCCCTTGTGTGGACGGCAGTGTCCGGAGTTGCAAGAGGAGATTCTTTGTCCAAGGTGCCAGGAAGCCATCCCTTTTATTCAACCGCCCGTTTGTTTGCGCTGCGGTCGTCCCCTTAGGTTAGCCGCGGCAAATCCTTGTCATGAATGCGCCGGGAGACCTTTGTTTTATCAGAGTGCCCGCGCGGTTGGTCTTTACAAGGATTATTTCCGCCAGATTATCTTGGCTTTGAAGTATTTTGGCCGGCTGGAGTTGGCGGAGCCCTTGGGAGGATTACTGGCAGCCCGCTTCGAAGATGAACCGGAACTTTGCCGGACCCAAGCCATTGTTCCTGTACCTTTACATCTGCATCGACTGGCCCGGCGGGGATTTAACCAAGCCGAACTGTTGGCGCGGGCGATGGCGAAAACAGTACGTCGCCCGGTTTTCTCCGATACTCTGGAGCGGATTAAGGCGACAAAAGCGCAAAACCAATTGACATTGGAAGAACGCCGGAGCAATGTGGCCGGAGCCTTCGTGGCGGCCAATACGGGACAGATTCGCGGGCGCCGGGTGTTATTGGTTGACGACATCATGACAACGGGTTTTACTGTTTCGGAGTGTGCCAGGGTTTTGCTGGCGGCCGGAGCTACGGAGGTTCATGTTTTAACCTTGGCTGTTGGTGTTGTTGAGGAACAATGGTTGGCTGGGATCTTGCCAATGGATAATTAGATTAGGAGGCGAGGACTATGGATGTTAGGAATTGCAAGCGTTGTGGAAAAGTCTTCACCTACCGGGGAATGAATCTGTGCAATGAATGTTTTGAAAAGGAACAGGTGGATTTTCAGAAGGTCAAAGACTACCTTGAAGAAAATCCCGGGGCAACATTGATGGAAGTGAGCTTGAATACGGGCATTGATCTGAGAACCATCAACCGTTTTTTGCGGGAAGGTCGTTTGGAAGCAGAGGGGGTAATCTTAAACGATTCGGATATCACTTGTGAACAGTGCGGTAAACCAATTGGATCCGGTCGTTACTGCGAAGATTGCCTGAGAAAGATCCAGAACGAATTGAAAGAAGCCGCTGCCCGTTTGGAGAAGAACAAACAATTGGAAGGAAGAAGGCAGATCCGGATTCACACCTACGACAGCATCCAGAATGATGATGATTGAAGAAGGACAATTGGGCTCTGGGTAATAAAGAGCGGGTGATCATCCGGTTGAACAGGTAAAAGCTGCAGGCATTAATCAGTCGGCGGATTGACCGTAAACTTTTGTCCCGGGGCTGCCGATAGAACAAATGAGGGTTGGAACCGAAGGAGTGGAAAATCATGATTATCTCAAATCAACAGGTCCAAAATATCTTGAAAAGCTATGGCGTCACCGGCTCGCGCAAATTGCGTTATTCCGAACCGGTCAATCCTGCTATGCGTCAGGATCGTTTGGAGTTGTCTCCCGAGGCGAAACATCTGACTGCTATCCGTCAGCAGGTAGCTGCTACGCCGGATGTTCGTGCGGATCTGGTCAACAAATTGAAGACACAGATCAAAAACGGCACCTACCAAGTGGACAGCAGTGAAGTGGCCCAGAAAATGCTGGATCGGAGTTTGGCGGACCAAATAATCAGTAAATCTTGAGGGGTTGAACAGGAATGGCCCAAAGTTCAGTGCTTTGCGATGAAATTGTCCTGTTAAAAGACCTTCTTAGTCTGGCCGAGGAAAAGAAACAAGCAATCATGGCCAATAATTGGGAGAAGTTGCAAAAGATCACCGAAACGGAAGAAACTGCGGTCAAACGTCTTTCCGCGATGGAAGAGACCCGCAAAAAACAAGCGGGCTCTTTTTCCAATGAGGAAACCGAATTGCACCGTTTGGCCGAAAAATTGAAGGCTAAAAACGAGTTAAATCAGATGCTGCTGAATGATGCGTTGGCATATACCCGTTTCTTATTAAATACCGTCATGGGTGTCATGTCAACACCGCCCACCTACGGAGCGGAGGGAACACTGCAAGGGACTTCGTACCGGCAGCTTATTGACGGCAGGGGGTAGGCGAAGATGCGCTCAACATTTGCCGGAATTGAAACGGCGTACCGTGCCCTTCAGGCAAATCAACTGGCCTTGGACATCACCGGGCACAATATTGCAAACGCCAATACGGAAGGCTATTCCCGTCAGGTGGCCACATTTTCCGCCACTGCGCCTTACACTAATCCGGCATTTAACCGCTCGGCAACAGCGGGCCAGATTGGTACAGGCGTTGAGGTAGCCTACATCACCAGGATGCGGGACATGTTTGTTGATCTGCAGATCCGCCAGGAAAACCATGCCCTTGGCCGGTGGACGGCCCGGTATGAAAACCTGCACCAACTGGAATTGATCTACAATGAACCTTCCGAAACGGGGATTGCTGATGCACTGGATCAGTTCTGGACAGCTTTGCAAGATCTGGCCAATCGGGCGGAAAACACCTCCGTGCGTGCGGTGGTCCAACAGCGGGCAATCATCCTGACTGATAGCATTCGGAGTGTTTATGAACAGGTAGCCCAGCTTCAACGGGATCTTAATCAGGAGATAACCACACGTGTTTCTGAGATCAACGCCCTGGCCAATCAAATCGCTGATTTAAACGAACAGATCGGTAAAGTGACCAGCTTGGGCGACCAAGCTAATGACCTGATGGACCAGAGGGAACTGCTGGTGGAGAAACTCTCGAAACTGACAAACATTGAAGTTACTACTGACAATGTGGGCAGGTATAATATTACCATCTCTGGTAAAGGGTTGGTTTACGGGGAGAAGGTTACAGAACTCTATTTAGACCCTGATTTGGATCGGCAGGGTTTAGTAGATGTCAAATGGACGGACAGCAAGGAAAAGGTGCAGTTTAAAGATGGCTCCGTCAAAGGATTGCTGGAGGTTCGTGACGAGGATATCGAGATATACCAAAAAATGATAAATGATATGGCCTCAAGTCTGATTAATGAGATGAATGCCATTCACAGTGCAGGGTATGGCTTAGATGGTTCCACGGGCATAGCCTTTTTCTCCGGCTCTGATGCTTCGAATATCAGAGTTAACAATGAAATATTAGTGGACGGAAGGCGAATTGCCGCTGCAATCGGCGATGAACCCGGGGATGGGCAAAATGCCCTGAAAATGGCGGCCCTGTTAAAAACGCCAATTATGAATGCAGGTACAACCACATATGCTGCATATTATTCCTCGATCATCTCCAGGCTCGGGGTGGATGCGCAGAAAGCCACAACAATGAAGGACAACCAAGAAGTCTTGGTGGGCCATTTGAAAGACCGCCAGGAATCGGTAGCCGGTGTCTCTTTGGATGAAGAGATGGCCAATATGATCAAATTCCAACATGCTTACAATGCAGCAGCCCGTATTCTGACAACGTTGGATGCGGTTTTGGATACCATTATTAATAAAATGGCTGTTTAATTTCCCGGTAAAGGGGGTTGGCACGAATGCGTGTAACTAACCGGATGTTGGTGAACGGGCTGATTCGCAATGTTCATTCAGCGCTGGCCAGGTTGGATAAGAAATACAACCAGTTGGCCACAGGTCATGAATTTCAATACCCGTCGGACGATCCGGTGGGCGTGGCTCAGGTGATGCAACTTACAACCAGCATTAAACAGACCGATCAATATATTAAAAATGCCAATGATGCCATTCTCTGGATGGAGTCGACGGACTCGGCCATGAATGAATTCGGCAGTGTCTTGCAACGACTGAAAGAATTGTCTATTGCCGGCGCCAACGATACCTTGCCCCAAGAGTCCCGGGACGCCCAAGCTGATGAGGTCCGGGAACTGCGTAATCATTTGTACATGTTAGCCAATAGTGAACAAGAAGGCCGCTACTTGTTTGCTGGGACAAGAACCATGAATTCTCCATATGAGAGGCTAGCGGACGGAACGATAATTTACCACGGTAATGACCAACAGGTCCGGGTGGAACTGGGCATAGGTGTGACGATGGATATTAACATTACAGGTATCAATGCCTTCGGTGACCCGGCTACCGGCGATATTTTCGCCTTTTTAGCCCAATTGGAGGAGAATTTACGGACCGGTAATGTCCCGGCAATAAATGAGGCCGTTGGTACACTGGAAAATTACCTGGACAATTCCCTTAAAATCCGGTCCGAGCTCGGAGCGAAAGTAAACAGGATGGAGATGAACAAGGAACGCTTGGAGACTTTAAAGCTGAACTACAAAAAGATCCTCAGTGATACGCAAGATATTGACTTTGCTGAGAAGGTAATGGAGTTAAAAATGATGGAATCCGTGCAACAGGCGGCTCTAAATGTGGGTGCGCGGATTATTCAACCAACATTGATTGATTTTCTTCGGTAACAACAAGGCGTTTTTGTTAGCAGTACAGTTATGTGCTTTATTCCCACTGATTCCGAGTGTTTTGTTTAAATCAGATATTAACAGCAGATGGGTGGGATCTGAATGGATATTCAAACGAAGTTTTATGGTTCCGTTTCCTTTCAGGAGAACGAGTTGATCAACTTTCCGGAGGGATTACCCGGTTTTGAAGATTGCCACCGGTTTTTGCTTTTGCAACCTGAAGGATCGGTTTTTAGATGCCTGCAATCAGTGGATAATCCGGCTGTGGCCTTCGTGACCGTTTCACCGCACCTGTTTTATCCGGAATATAGTATTGACCTGCCTGAAGAAAGCGTTCAAGCTTTAGGACTGAAGAGCCCGGAGGATGCAGTGGTACTTGGGATTGCTACCATAAGGGAAAAGTTGGAAGATAGTACAATCAATCTGCAAGCTCCCATCGTTATAAATAAAGAAAGCCGCCTTGGTCGCCAGGAGATCCTGCCCGATTCCGGTTACGCCATTCGCTGTCCTCTATGGAAGAAGGATGATGTAAAGAAATTCCAGTGCTCGTAATTAATTACTGAAGGAATTTTTAGAAATATAGAAGGAACTTCCTTGATCATGGAGAAAGTATAAAGTGATTTCAACCCCTGTCAGGGGATCTCCATTTCAAGGAGGGTGCCATTTGCTGGTATTAACGCGAAAACTCAATGAAAGCATTATGATTGGTGATAATGTTAAAGTCACCGTTGTTGATGTCAAAGGCGATCAGGTTAAGCTGGGAATTACTGCTCCTCGGCAAATCTCTGTTCATCGTGAGGAGGTTTATTTGGAGATTTTAAAAGAAAATCAATTGGCTTCTCAAAGTGTTGTTACCAATCTAAGTGAATTGGAGCGAGCATGGAAAAATCGCTGATAAAACAGGCAAACCGGAGAAATCCGGATTTTTGCTGTTTTATGGGGTTTTTTATTAAAGATTTAACTAAAATCTCATAAAGCATAATGATATTATGCCGATAAAGGGAGTGAAGAGGAGACAAGGAATGTCTCCC
>DGDV01000059.1 GCA_002385625.1 Firmicutes bacterium UBA3943 | reverse complement strand
TAATTAAGGGCATTCAGTAAGGCGGGATTGCTGTAGGGGCTTTTTCGAATATAATCTGCATTTTCCCGCGCAAAAATTAGTTGCGTTTGGTCATTTAACTTTAAATGTTTAACGCTTTTAACTGTTAATGGTTTTGCAAAGGTGGGGAAGTTGAACTTGCCGGTACCGACGTGTAAAGAGAGCATAGTCCTGACGCATTTTTCACAGATCCCGCAATTATACCGGTGATGGTAGTTCTTCCAACAAACCCGCAGGTTTTGCAGAGCAAGATCCGAATGGCAGATCCAATCGATAATTTTCTCACAGCGTAAAGCCTCCCCACCGTCATGGATATACTCAGTCCGTTCCGTGGACCAGAGGGGATCAAGTTCCGGGTGGGAACCCCAGGGATGGATCTGGCCTTTCAGCGCAAAGGAAGAGGGAATAAGCAATTTGCGAAATAACGAGCCGCAAGCCAGCCCTACAGAGGCCAGAGCGGCTCCGTGATAAAAACCCCAGGTTAGCCATGGGTCTGATAGAGCGCGCAGATTGGTCTGTACCTCCAGGAGTTGGCAGTCGGAGGCTGTGGCCACCCGATCGAGGCTGGCGCGGGTCTGCCGGAGTAGGGTGTGATTGGTTAACGGCAGATCAAAACCGGCAACGAATACCAGATGGGTTAAACGATCCGGATGGCCTTCCGGCAATGCACCATTTTTTAACAGGGTATAGAATGAATCTACACCGCCGGAGAAAAAACAACCGACGCCAGACCCGCCGGCTGGGTGTTGTTCCACTTTGGTTTCCATGGGGATCTGTTGCGCCCCTGGAACCCACGTATGATAAAGACCCTGAATATACTGGGCCGATTGGAACAATCTTGCGGAAACCGCAGCTTCAATCTTGAGGCGTTTGCCCTCAAGCATGGCTAGCGGCAACGCCGCGGCGAACAATGGGTCGCCGGAGGTCTCCAGAACTTCAGCGAATTTCGCCGGAACCCGCCACCAGATCCGACGGGGCTTGTGCCAGGGTTTCTCAGGAACAAACAAGGCGGAAAGTTCGGCAAATCCTTTTTTGGATTGTTTTTTTACATCTGTGACGAACACTTTTAGTTCCCTCCCAACATTTCAAAATGAAGGTAGGTATATTATTTTAAATACCAATTCCACAAAAACAGGGGATTACCTTCAGGTTTTTTCGTAAAGAATTCAAATAATGGCAAGGAAACTCCTTACTATCTATTGCAGTATGGAGACAAGTATTATTTGTTTCTGTTTCGACACATATCTTGACTTGAATCCATCTTAAAGTCTTTAAGGGGCGATAGTCTTCTCAAGGCAACAAAGATATACAAACAAATAACCATATAAAATAAGCAAAAGATAGATATTTGATGATATGTAGGTAAAGTGGGGTATGGGCGAAGGGTAAACTCACTGCCGAACGCTACTCCTTCGTGGCTTGGTTTTAGCCAAGCTGTCGAAGTTGAAGAATAAGGGATAAAGTATATAAAGGGTGACGGGCAAAGGAAAAATGAAACAATGAGAAGTAAAGTCGATCCGGGCAACAGCTATGCAAAGGTTCATCTGGATTAACTGCAAAGGATAGCCACATATTAGACGATACCATTGAATCCTCTCCCTCCTTATGGCCCTGCGCATCAGTTTAGGTTTACAGCTGACAAATAACTGCGGGGATTTGCTGGTATAAACGAAAAATGAGGCAGGATGATTCCTGTCTTTTTTGCTGTGACTGCCGGGAGCAACTCGTAACTGCTGCTGCAGAGCCGGGCAAGCCGGGGGATAAAGCAAAAAAGGGATTTGTATCCAGTCCGCGAATATATTACCTATATAGCATAATTTCCAAAGCGGGAAGAATGAAGGATTCATCCCGCTTTAATAAAAAACTTGAAGGAGGTAATGTTTGGATGAATATGGCACGGAAAATCATGGGTTTGTTGTTGATGGTAACTTTAATCCTCACCGCTGGCTTGGTCTGGGCAGAGCAACCAAAACCTAAATTAGTGAATATCACTGAGGTCAACCCGCGCATTCTCATTGACTTAAGATATGCTACGACCAATAACTTCCTCAAACAAAAGGTCTATCCCAATGGCTTTCAGTGTTTGCTCTTGGAACCTCTGGCCCAGAAGTTGAACCAAGCCCAGCTGTTACTGGAAAAAGACGGATTGGGCCTCAAGATCTTCGACGGCTACCGCCCTCTCGAGGTGCAGAAGAAGATGTGGAAGATTGTGCCCGACGAACGGTATGTGGCGAACCCTTATGGGAGCGGCTCCAATCACAACCGGGGAGCAGCAGTGGATCTTACCCTTGTGGACAAGGACGGCAATGAACTGGAGATGCCCACGGGATTTGATGATTTTACCGAGCGGGCTTCTAAGTATAGCATGGAGCCCACACCCCAGCAGCGCGCCAACAGAATGCTCTTGCGTCAAGTAATGGAGCAGGTGGGATTGGAGGGTTTGTCCACCGAATGGTGGCATTTCCAACTCCCCAATGCTGAAAAATACCCCATTCAGTAGAGAGAAAATCCTTGGGATAATGCGGGGATAGCTAGCGGAGATGACCATGGGGAAAAGTTTTTCCTTCCCAGCTGACAGATGGGAAGGAGGGTTCTCTGTGAAGCGATAAACGCACAATAATACACAGTAACTGGTTAAAACAGGGCCAACACAAACAGGCCCTGTTTTTTCACAATCAAATCCGCCAGCAGAAGGTGAGATCCCGGGGCAATAGCAGTGTGCAACAAAGGAGAGCGGTCTTGATAAAAAACGTTCGCCCAGGTAAAAGTAGGCGCATGAAATTAACCTTTATTTTTGGCGAAAAAGTTCGATGAATATAATACACGGGTTTGAATGATATCTCCGGAAGTCCCAAATGCCAAGGAGGGTTTTGCTATGGAAAAAGATCCGATGGGTGGGCTTTGGCCGACAATAGGTCCAACCGAGCTGTCTTTTGCCGAGAAGCCCACCGGGGAAGCGGCTAACAGCCTGGAATCTATGGGCGAACCTCAACTGCGGGTGGAGTTGTGCAAAAAGAAACTGGGGAAGGTTGAGATCTATATTGAAGCATATATCGACCCGGTTTGCGGAGCTTTGATTATTCATGGCCTGGATACAGGACCTGTGGTGGAGGAGTACTTAGGCAAATCCGACTATGAGTATTGGCGGATTGTGCCGTGTCAGGAAAAGGGGGCGGTACTGGCAGCTCTGCAAGGCATGACCAGGCCGGTCCGGCTGAAACAATTGGCAACAATGGGTGATCAGGGAGATTGGCTGCTCGTGCAGTTGGTCAAGGAACACTTCTCCTCCGACGCGGCCATCAGTTGTTTCGAAGAGTGGTGTAATGCCCGCGGGATCGTTTACACTTGCCAAAGTTTATAGCATTAAACGGTTAATTAGAGTTATAGCTTTATAGTTATAGAACAACACCATAAGCGGATCGGCTTCATGCCTGATCCGCTTTTTTGCACAAAATTACATAAAGTTATCATTAGCGGCGTACATGACGTGCAATAAGGTTTTAGGACGCATTATATTGAGAAAGTATGGGAAAGAGGATAAAAGCATTGTAAATAAGAGCTAGTGCAGCCGAATAGCAGAGTGGAGAATGCCCTTGTTTCAGGAGTTTTTGCCATTTTGCAGTTATAACAAAAAACGAGACACTTTTCGACATTAATATTGAAATTGGGGCTAATATATAATTAAGTTCGCAATTTCAAAAAAGGGAAAAGCCATCGGGACTCCGAAATGGTAAGTTGCCTAAAACAAACCAGTAAAGGAGTGTTACCCGATGGCTTACCATAAGGATACCG
>DGDV01000005.1 GCA_002385625.1 Firmicutes bacterium UBA3943 | reverse complement strand
AGATGTGTATAAGAGACAGCTATCAAACTTGCATCGGCCGTTGTGATTTAAACGATTATTCGGTATAATTAATTTGATTCATAAGTTTTTAATGCTTTCCATAGGCAATGCCCTATGGTAAAAAGAAGGAGAATGTATTTATGGGAAACGTGAAAATGAAGGATGTGGCCAAAAGAGCTGGCGTATCCGTGGCCACTGTGTCCTATGTGATTAACAATACAAAGAACGTTCTCCCTGAGACCCGTGAAAGAGTGATCCGGGCACTGACTGAGCTTGATTACCGGCCTAACAGTATTGCCAAAAGTCTACGGCAAAAAATGACAAATACTATTGGTGTTATTATTTCCGATGCGTCAAACCCATACTTTACCAGTATGTTTCGGGGCATCGACGATGTCTTTACCAAACTGGGTTATCAGCTGATTGTATGCAGCAGTGATGAAAAGCCGGAAAAAGAGCGGAAATATCTCGAACTACTGTCCCAAAAACAAGTGGATGGCATTATTTTGGCTCCTACCGGCGGCAATCGGAACTATATTAATGATCTACTGCGCAGTGGCCTGCCGATGATTTTTATTGATCGTTATTTGGAAGACGTGAAGATACCGGCGGTGGTGGTTGATAATACCGAAGCCTCCTATCAAGCCACACAGCACCTAATTAACATGGGGCACCGCCGGATTGGTATTATCGTTGGTTTAAAAGATATCTCCAGCACCAAGGAGCGGTTAAATGGATACGAAGCAGCACTTAAAGCCAATGGCATCCCCTTGGATCCCGAGTTAATCAAGAGCGGGTATTCAAATACGCTGGAAGGATACAAGGCCATGTTGGAGCTGTTGAACCTTCCATCGCGCCCGACGGCCGTCTTTGGTACCAATAATCTCATGACCATTGGTTTGATGCAGGCTCTCCAGAACAATCATGTAAAGTGTCCGGAGGAAATTGCTGTGGTGGGATTTGACGATTTTGAATGGGCTACAGCTTTTCGTCCTTTCTTGACCACGGTGGCGCAACCCACCTATGAGTTGGGGAAGACTGCCGCCGAAATGCTGCTCAAATCCAGGGAAGAAGAGATAAAGGTGACCCGTGTCATTTTGCATTGCCAGTTCATGATCAGAGAATCCTGCGGCTGCTTGCTGCCGCACTCCCAAACACAGTTATCATAAGGGAAATTGCCATAAATTACGGGAGACCCGCAAAAACCATAGGTTTTTGCGGGTTTATTGTAACTTACCGGAGATCCAAAGCAAGCAGTAATTTACCAAAATAGGCAGGAATACAAGTGTGAGAAGGAGAATCACTCAGAAAGGTACAGCAAATAAGAACGGCAGCATTCCTTGCTGTTCTCGCCAAAGACAAAGGTGCAGGAGGGAAGCAGATGAAAAAGTGGTGGGTAGTGGTATTCGCTTTAGCCTTTGTTGTCAGTATTACAACACCCGTATTACTTGACGCCAAAGGGAAAGAGCCAGCTATAACAAAGGTTGAAGACTATATTGAACTTGATGCCAATTCCGTGAAGTTTCTTTTCCGGACGGAACCCGGCACCGTCAAGTTTTATCTGGGAGAAAATCCCAGGAAGCTGGCGATGGTCAAACAAGAGAATAGATACGACTACCGGCAGGGCCTGGTTATTGATGGTCTCCAGCCTGGTAGGAAATATTATTATAAAGTAAAGGCTGCACAGGGAAGCAGTCCCGTTCATTCCTTCGTGAAGTTGGGCGGTTTTGATGTCGACAAAAAGGCCGAGTGGGCGCGAACAAGCGTGTTTTACTTTGTCTATCTGCGAAGTTTTTACGACGGTAATGGGGATGGTATCGGCGACTTTATTGGCTTAAAAGAAAAATTAGGATACTTAAAGGATTTGGGCATTGATGCGGTTTGGATTTTGCCCTGCTTCCTCTCGGTCGGTGTTCATGGCTATGACATATTGGATTACAAGCAAATCCGCAGAGATTATGGGGGAATGGAAGCGTACCGGGAGTTTTTGAAGGAAGCCCGCAAACAGGGGATCAAAGTCGTTCTTGACTTGGTTGTTAATCATACTTCGTATATGAACCGGTGGTTTAGTCAAGCAAAATATCCGGATAATGAAGAATATGATAAATATCGTAATTTCTATGTCTGGGCCGACCGCTTCGACAACACCAACTTGGCCGGGCCCTGGGGGCAGAAGGTTTGGTTCAATAACGGGGAAGATGATTATTATGCCGTTTTTGGGTCGAATATGCCTGATTTGAACTTCCGTTATCCGGGCGTGCGGGAAGAGATCAAAAAAGTGGCCGAATTTTGGTTGGATCCCAACGGTGACGGTGACTTCTCCGACGGGGTTGACGGTTTCCGTTTGGATGCGGCCAAACATATTGACGATAAAATGCCTGAAGTTACCCATAGTTGGTGGAAAGAATTTACCACCCATGTTAAATCCATCAATCCCAATGCGTTTATCGTCGGGGAATGTTGGACCTCCAGCAGTGAAGTGGCAAAATATATGGGCGATATGGATTCTGCCTTTAACTTTGATTTGGCTGCTCATATTGTAAATTTTGCCAAAGGGCTACCCTTTGACTTGGTGACAAATATCAATATGATGTACACTCAATATCGCAAATATTCACCAAACTTCATTGATAGCACATTCCTGTCCAACCATGATATGAACCGGGTGGCTTCCGAACTGGACGGAGACCCGGGTAAAATTCGTCTGGCTACTGCGGTCTTTCTTACCTTGCCAGGGACACCTTTTATCTATTATGGTAATGAACTGGGACAACTGGGGGCCAAACCGGACCCGAATATACGTGAACCCTTGGATTGGTACGCCTCAGCGGAAGGACCTGGTATGCCCAATCCCCGCAAATGGGGCGGGAGTATGGTCAATTGTCGTCCCCATGACGGTATTTCCGTGGAGGAGCAGCAGAAAGATCCCAATAGTCTCCTGAACTTGCATAAGAAGTTGATCAAAATTCGCAAGGCTCATCCCATTATGTTTTATGGAAATTACACTAAAGTTGAGACTCCAAGCGGTATCTATGGTTATGAAATTACAGGAAATGTCAAGTATAAACTCCTTGTAATTCACAACCAAAAGGACCAAGCCCGCAAGATCAAGGTACCCGTTGGTGGCAAGGAACTGCTCCACGGGGTGGATACCCAACAAGGCGAAGTGGAGTTAAAGCCATACGGAACGCTAATTATTAAGTACAATAAATAACACGACAGGATAGTAAAGCGCAGAGCCACCCGGGAAATCCGGGCGGCTCTCTTTTTCTCCTTTATATCCTGACCTTTTTATTTTTACCAAAGACCCGGGAACCACCGGTATCTGACGGTTTCGGCATAAGAAGTATAACCGGGGAGTTCTTTACGGAGGGCCATATCTTCAAGATATGTTTTTCGCCCCAGAACTAAAACAAAGGCCAAAGCCGGGAGAAGGCCCCAGAAGGAACCCAGGATCAGGGGGGTGGAAAGATGAAAAAGGGCGCCCCCCAAGTACCCGGGATGGCGGATTAACCGGTATGGCCCGGAAGAACATGGGACATGGCCTTGCTCTGGTTCCACCTGGAAAACCGGATAGAAAAAGGGGTTTGACCGTCTTGCGTGGTAAAAAAGGAGGTGCCCGGCGGTAAATAAAGCAATACCGGTCCAGGTGAAACTCCAGGTTAGGGCAGGGTACCAGGAACGAAAGGCGGCATCTGCTACGGTGACAAGGAGGATGAGGTTTTCCAGGAGTGTAGCCAAGATGAAGTACCGGCGTTCCCAATCCTTGGCGGGTCTGGCGACACTTTGCACCGGGTTTTTGGGGGCTAAAGGCTGTTGCAGGCAGTGGGTAAAGATAATCCAGATACAGTTGATCACGATAAAAACCAAGCCCTGTTTGTAGGGGAAACGGTGGTGCAAGAGAAGAACGAGCACCAGCATTAGTGTGGGTGAAATAATATTGCGTAGGTATGATCGTTTTTTTGGCGCCATCCGGACCCCTCCTGCGTTCTGGCTCACCATTATCCGTTGGATGAATATTGGCGCTTGCCTTTTGCAGCTCCGCCTCTGTCGGGTAAAATTCTTTCTGCCACTTTTTCAACGATACAGTTTGATTATAGCAGCAAAAAGCAGGCCTGTGGCCATGCTTTTTTAATAATAGAATAAAAGGCCTTTTGTACGGAGCGATTTAATAATAACGGTTCTCCTGAAACCCGGGCCGGATCATCTGCCCCAACCCTGTGGTACCCAAGTATTGATGGACATGACCGTATTTTTTACTGGTTTGACCCGCATAATTATGGACATGACCGCCACTGATAGCAATTGCATCGCCGGTTTTTCCCTTATAGTGGTGATGATGTCCGTTACTGCAACTGGTGGGGCCTGCATATTTGTGCCGGTGGTGCGGGGTATTTGGCGCTGGATCCGTGACCTGTTGAATATAGTGCAGATGCCCGTCATCAAATGAAGTGACCGAGTAGTAATAATGGATATGAAGGCCTTGGTCATTATGGCGTTTTTTTCCCATGACTATCCCTCGCTATCATCCTAATTTTTTGCTTCATTATATGCCATTGGAACAAAGATGGGTCTGGCGCTTTCGTTTAACAATATTAAAAGTAAAAGGGATGGAAGTAAATCACCAATAGGAATAACATAAAAAGTCAGAATAGAATATATCATAAATATAAGATAAAACTGTTACAAGGAATACAATGGGAACATTAAAAAGATTTTGTCATTATTTTTGCTTCGTGCAGGAATTTAGAAATTACAAACGAAATATACAACGAAAAAAATCCACCCCAACATGGGCGGAGGGCGAGATGGATGGCAAGGCAAAATAACATGGAGCGCATAGGGGACAATTGGGCCGTTGAACTGGTGCGTGAACGAAATATCCTGAGGGCTGTCATAGAAAATACCGAGACCTGTCTGGCTTATCTTGACAACAAATTCAACTTCATCCAAGTTAATCCGGCGTATACCAGGTATTTTGGTTATGAGCAAGAACAACTAATCGGGAGAAATCATTTTGACCTTTTTCCCAGCGAGGAAAATAAGAAAGCCTTTAATCATGTTTTGCGCACCGGTGAACCCATACGTTTTTATGAAAAGCCTTTTTTAATCGACGGTTTCGTTGGTCTGGAGGATATCTACTGGGATTGGAGCCTCATTCCCATCAAGGATGCAGGCGGGACAGTCCGGGGCTTGGTTTTGTCCCTGAGTGATGTCACGGAAAAGGTGCGTATCAGGCAAGAATTAAAGCAAGCATTGGACAAGGTCAATGAAAATACCAAAGAGCTTGTAATTGTGAAAAAACGTTTGCATGAACGGTCGGATCTGGACTTGATACCGCATTCCTTAACCGACCCGGTGCTTATCTTTGACAAAAAAAAGCGGATAATTAAAGTGAATTCTTTAACGGTGGAGCAATTGGGGTTTAACCCGGTTGGCTTAGAGTTTAAAGATTTAGTTCTTAAGCTGACGTTACGTAATAGTAGCGGCGATCAGGTCAGTCCTGAGGATTTTCCGTTTAACCGGGTTTTTCAAGGAGAGACCATCAAGAACGAATACTTTCGTTTTACCAATGTCAAAGGCAGAAACTATATTATTCGCTCTACCATGGCGCCGCTGAATATTAACGGGAAAATTGATGGGGCTATCGTCACCTGGCAGGATATGACTGAGCAGTCCCGGGTCTTGTTTCAACTGCATGAGGAACGCTCGGTCCTGAAGGCGGTGGTGGAGCAATTGCCAGCCGGGGTGATTGTGGCCCATGCTCCAACAGGGAAAATACTCTTTGCTAATAACCGGTTTACTGAGATTTGGCGGCTGAAATTGAATTCCAAAACGGCAGTTGACGGGCAGACGCATTACAAGGGCTTTCACTTGGATGGGCGTCCCTACGAACCGGAAGAATGGCCTTTGACCCGTTCCATCATTAAAGGTGAGACGGTTAAGGATGAAGAGTTGATTATCCAGCGGGGCAACGGGACCCGGGGAGTGGTTTTGTTCAGTTCGGCGCCCATCCGGGATAGTGTCGGCAAAATCACCGCCGGAGTGGCTGTTTTTTTGGATATCACCGAAAGAAAGCAACAAGAAGAGAAGCTCCGTTCCTTCCAGCAACTACAATTAATCGTTGAATCCCTGCCGGACGCGATTTTTGCCTTGGATGAACGCAAAAAAGTGATCGCTTGGAACCGGGCAATGGAAAAACTGACTGGCGTCAAAAAAGAAGCCATTATTGGGAAGGGGAACTTCGATTCCTTTCCCTTCTTCAGCAAGCAAGGGCCCATGCCCATTGAAAAGATGGGTTCCGGTGATATTGAATCTTTGTCAAAGGACTTTAAAAACATTGTGTTGGAGAACGAAACAACCTATGCGGAGACTTTTGTGGCCGGCCTGAACCAGGGTAAAGGCGCTCACCTGGGAATCAAAACTTCCATGATCAAAGACAACCATGACCGTCTGGTGGGTGCCATTGTGTCCATCCGGGATCAAACCAAGCAAAAGGAAATGGAGGATGAACTGCTCAAGATCCAAAAGCTGGAGTCGGTGGGGATCTTGGCTGGTGGAATAGCCCATGATTTTAATAATCTCCTCACCGGAATCCTCGGGAAGATTCAGCTGGCTCGGATTAAATTCAGCAATATTACAGAGATTCGCCAGGACTTGTCCGGCGTGGAAGAGGCGATCTTAAGGGCCAAAGATCTGACCCAGCAGTTGCTGACATTCTCCAAAGGCGGCGCTCCGGTAAAGAAGACCGCCTCGTTGGTGGAATTAATTAAAAACACAGCAGATTTTGCTGTCCGCGGTTCAAAGGTCCGCTGTGAGATCCGGATTGCAAAAAATCTCTGGTTGGTCGATATGGATGAGGGCCAAATTAGCCAGGTCATCAGCAACCTGGTGATCAATGCGGATCAAGCGATGCCCAAAGGCGGCGTGATCCGGATTAAGGCCGAAAACGTGGTGGTGGAGAAGGGCTATAACCCGGCACTGGTACCGGGTAAATATGTTAAACTCACAGTTTCCGATGAAGGAGTGGGCATCCCGCCGGAACTGACCAAGAGAATCTTTGACCCGTACTTTACCACCAAAGAAAAGGGTAGCGGGTTAGGACTGGCCACTTCTTATGCGATCATTAAAAACCATAACGGTTACATTGACGTTGCTTCCAAACCCGGGGCAGGGACGACCTTCTCCATTTTCTTGCCAGCCTCCGAGGGTACGCCGGTTCAAAAAGAAAAGAAAGCCACGGCCATCGCCAAAGGACGGGGACGGCTGTTGTTGATGGATGATGAAGAGACTATCCGGCGGTCCGTGGGTGAGTTATTACGTTTAATCGGGTATGAAGTGGATTGTGCAAGAGATGGGATGGAGGCTATTACCAGGTATATAGAGGAGAAGAAGAAGGGTAGACCTTATGACTTGTTGATTATGGACCTGACGATTCCTGGTGGCATGGGCGGGCAGGAAGCCGTTGCCAAGTTGCGCCAGTTTGATCCCGGGGTCAAAGCCATCATCTCCAGCGGTTACTCCGACAAACCCATCTTATCCAATTTCCAAAAATATGGTTTTCAAGCGGTGGTGACCAAACCGTATAAGATTGAAGAGTTGAATGAGGTAATCCGCAAGGTGATAGAATCCTAAGTTATGCCGAAGGTCGCTCCAGAAAGAAGCAGGGAGCGACCTTTTTATTTGACGGGAATACACGATTAAGAAATTATGTAAAATGTGACCCATACCCGATTTCCCGG
>DGDV01000018.1 GCA_002385625.1 Firmicutes bacterium UBA3943 | reverse complement strand
ACAAACTATTTTACAGACTCTTTTATGTTATTTTTTTAACCCTGCCCGCAGGGACTTGAGCTTATCCACAGCCTCCGGCGGCAACACCCGGACCCGGTCGAGCAGGAGCAAGTTGTAGTAGATCTGGGCGCAGGCTTCCACCCGTTCCAGCTTGGCATAAGCATCCTCCAGGGTAGACCCATAAGTCAAGACCCCGTGGTGACTAAGAAGGATGGCATCGTGATCAGCGAGAAAGGGCTGGATTGACGCAGCCACCTCCGGCGTGGACGGAGTAGCGTAAGGCGCCAAGGGAACCTGACCTAAGAAGATAACCAGTTCTGGTAGGATCTCTTTATCCAGTGGCAATTCCGCGGCAGCCAACGTAGTGGCATAAGGTGGATGGGCATGCATCACTGCCCGGACATCCGGACGCTGCCGGTAAACCATCAGATGCATCCCTAGCTCGGAAGTAACCGTGCCCTTTCCCGCCAGCAGCCCCCCATTACTGTCAACCCGCAACAATGTACCTGGTCTCATCCGGCCTTTACTAACGCCGGAGGGTGTCACCAAAAAGCTCCCGTCCGCCAGGCGCACTGAAATATTGCCGTCATTAGCCGCCACATAACCCTGGCGCCACATGCGCCGCCCAATGGCCAAAATCTCCTTCTCCGTTTGCTCCCTTGCCACAGTACCCCGGACCTCCCCATCCCGCCTTCAACTAAGTTCTACGACTGAACGCTGTCCTTTCTTCATTTGTTCACCGTAACTCCTTTTTCCCCTTCAAAATTCAGCCATTCTTTTTCCAAGGATATCTCCTATTTGTTAACTATCCCTTTGTTGACATGGTTTGGTTTCTGTTGTATAGTATAGTTTGACTGACTACCCAGTATAATTTTTCCCTTTTATTTATATCTTGTGCCCAGGAGGTGTTATCTTGGCAGAACGTGCTATTGTTCCGCTCCTGAGTAGTAGGGAAAAGATCTTAGAAGCCGCCCGCCAGCTATTTGCCACCAAGGGATTTGCAGAAACTTCCGTGGATGAGATCGCCGAATTGGCAGGCGTTGCCAAAGGGACCATCTATACCCATTTTTCATCCAAAGACGAGATTCTGGTAACCATCCTCCGGGTTGGCAATACGGAACTCACCGAACGCATGGAACACTTAATGAAAGAGGATCTACCCTACCCCAACCGGTTAAAGAATGTTTGTAAAGCAATCTTAGAGTATCTGGATCATCATTACCATTTTCATCGGGTCTACTCCATTCAACGGCAAATGATGCCAATGCCGGAATGCCAATCGGAAGCCTTTCGGCAAGAGTTATTTCAACAATTCTTTAATAGCCACAAGGTTTTAACCCGCTATATTCAGGAAGGCATCGATGGAGGGTATTTCCGGCAGATTCCAGCAGATGTCATCGCCGCCTATTTCCCAGTCATACTCAGTCATGGGCTATTTATCAATGATGTATTTCAAAATAACGCCAGTGTGGATGAACTGGCCGAAGCCGCTTATGACATCTTCATGCGCGGTTTCGGCACAGCATCAAAGGAGGCGTAATTCCGGCACAACCCAGCATGAATCCTGCTCTATGTCTTTGTGCCTGAATAAATAGACTATTACTTAAGGGAGTGAAGAACTGAATGAAACGGGTTGTTCTATCGCTATTCCTTCTTTGCCTGGCGGTTTCCCTTTCCGGTTTAGCCTTGGCAGAAGAAGATCCGGCAACCGGTACCGTCTTCGATTTGGAGCAGGCCATTGCTTACGCCGAGGCCAACAGCCCCCAACTAAAAATGGCCAAAGAAGCAATGGAAGTTGCCAAAGCCCAAGCCGACCAGGCCCGTGCCGCACTGTGGCCGGACCTGACCCTGCAAGCTGGCGTTTCTTCCCATGACCCTTCAACTAAAATTAATTCTGCAGACACCAAAGACAGTTACCAAACCAGTGCCACCCTCAGCCAGCCTTTGACCCGTAGTCTTTTTCAACAGCACAAGCTGGCCAAACTAGCTTACCAGTCCAGCAGCCTCGATTACCAACAGGCCAAAGAAGACTTGGCCTTCAATGTCACCCGGTCTTTTCTTGACGTCTGTAAAGCCAATGAGGCGGTGGCCATCGCCCAGGAGGTCAAAGCCTTGGCCGAAGAAAACCTCAACAAGGCTAAGGCCTTTTTCCAAGCCGGTTTGGTTGTAAAGACCGATGTCCTGCGGATGGAACTCGATATGGCCAACGCCCGCAAGGGTTTGCTGGCAGCGGAGAACAACAGGCAGATTGCCATGGCCGCACTGAAACAAGCCATCGGCTACCCCCAGGAACAAGACCTCAGTGTTAGTTCACCAGCAGCTTTCCCGGAGTTCCACTTTGACGGACAGACTCCTTCTTCCCTGAGCGACCGGTACGATTGGCAAAAAGTGCAGCTTGGCGTCGACATGGCCGAGATCGGCGTCCAACTGGCTAAATCCGGTTATCTTCCCACCGCTTATTTAAACCTCAATTACAACGCAACAGACAATACCAAAATAACCGTGGATGACGGAAACACCACCATTACCTTGGGTATACAATGGTCCTTGAATACTGGCCAAAAAACCGCCGCCCAAGTCAAAGAAGCCCAGTCTTCCTTGCGCCGGGCCAAAGCCAGCCAGGAGGCGGTGCACCAAGCTGCTACCACGGAAATACTGCAAAGCCAGTTAAACTACACAGAAAGCCAGCGCCAATTGGAAATTGCCAAACTTGCTCTGGAGATTGCCGAAGAAAACAGTCGTTTAGCAGAGAAACGCTATGAAGCCGGAGTCGGAACCACCATTGAAGTATCCGACGCCCAGGTAGCTCTGGAAGAAGCCAAATACAACGAGCTCAGCGCCCGCTATAACCTCTATTTAGCCGGTATCCAGTATGAAAAATCCTTGGGCCGGTACCGCCAGGAACCCCAAGATCAAGGGAGTGAAAAATAATGAACAAGCAACTGCGTACCATCCTCGTTTTGCTCAGCGGATTGACACTAGTTTTTGCCGCCGGCTGTCAAAAGAAGACGGTAACCGCCACGACGGAACCGGTTATCCCCGTCAAAGTCCAAGCGGTGACCACCGGTAAAGTAACTGAAGCTGTGGATTATGCCGTCATCGTCGAACCACTGGCCCAAGCCAGTATCAGCCCAAAGATCAGCGGACGGGTTCAGTCCATCCCCGTCGGTCTTGGCACCTATGTCCACAAAGGAGAGACTCTGATCCAACTTGATCCCACCGACTACCAAATTCAGCTGCAACAGGCCAAAGCCAACCTGGCCAAAGCCCAAGCAGACTTTGAAACTTCCGAAGGTAACGGTCCTGCCCGCGCTCAGGTGGCATACGATCTGGCCCGCAAGAACTACGAACGTTACAAAAGCCTTTACGACCAGGGCTTGGTCTCCAAGGCCCAGTACGAATCGGCCTTGCTTGAACTGGAACAAGCCCGCGCTAATTTAAAGTCAGCCCAAGCCAACCTGGCCGGGGTCAAAGCCGCAGTAGAACAAGCCGAAACCCAGTTGGCTGAAACCAGGGTTGTGGCGCCGGTTTCCGGCTTTGTCACCATGATTGGCGCCAATGCCGGCGAGATGGTCTCCCCCGGTGTTCCTATCGTTGCCGTCGCTGACTTAAGCCAGGTTTACGCTGTAGCTAACGTCGGCCAATCGGTCATCGCCACTCTGGCCAAAGGCACCCAAGTCTCCGTCAACTTTGATATTAACGGGAAAAACACAACTGTCATGGGGAAAGTCGTGGAACTTTCATATGCCGCCGATACAATTACCAAAACCTACAAGGTGAAGATCCTGCTGAATAATCCGGAGCAACTTTTAAAAGGCGGTATGATCGGCAAGGCCACCTTTGCGTTGCGTTCCACTGCTCCCGGGGCTTTGGTAGTTCCAAGGGAAACCGTGCTTCAAGAAGACGGTAAACTCTTTGTTTATCTGGTTGATGCCAACGGTCGCGCCGTTAAGCGGACCGTCACCCTCGGTCTTACCGATGGCAAGATGGTGGAGGTACGCTCCGGCTTAAAACCAGGGGATAAATTGGTAGTCTCCGGGCAACACCGCCTCCAACCCTCAGTTAAAGTGAAGGTGAACTAAGATGGGAATTAAAGGTTTCGTGCAGTTTTGCATCAAGCGTCCCGTTGCTGTCAGTATGATCTTCTCCCTGGTCGTGCTCTTTGGCTTCATTTCCTTGATATTCCTCAAGCTCGACCTTTTCCCGGATATCACCTTTCCCATGTTGGCCATCATCACGAACTATGACGGCGCCGGGCCGGAGGAGATCGAGAACATCGTCACTAAACCCCTGGAAAAGGCCGTCTCATCCGTCACCGGGGTGAAAAAGGTTTCGTCTATAAGCTCACCCAACAGCAGCACTGTCATGGTGGAGTTTAATTACGGCACCGATATGGACTTCGCCGCCCTGAACGTTCGAGAACGCATCGATATGGTCAAAGGAAGTTTCCCCGACGATGTTGAATCGCCGATGGTCTGGAAATATGACCCGTCCATGATGCCCGTCATGTTTCTCGGGGTCTCCGGCGGCAACAGTCTCTCCGAGACCACCGATTTTCTTGATGACCGGATCATCCCCCGTTTGGAACGGGTTTCCGGTGTGGCGTCCGTCGACTCCTTCGGTGGCTTGGTCCGGGAGATCCGGATCGCAGTGGACCGGGATAAACTGGCCGCCTACAATCTCCCCATCAACAATATTGAACAGAGTTTGATCGCGGAAAATACCAACCTGTCCGGCGGTACCACCCGCAGCGGTGAGACGGAGTTTCTTGTGCGCACTCTTGGCGAATTTAAAACCTTGGATGAGATTGCCGCCATGCCCATTACCCTACCCAGCGGCGGTACCATCCCCTTAAGCGAAGTTGCCGAAGTGCAGGATACCTTCAAAGAACAAGACCAGTTCTCCCGGCTCCGGGGTAAACCCAGTGTCATAATGTTTCTGCGCCGGGAAAGCGATTCCAACACGGTCCAGGTTGCCCGGAGGGTCCGAGCCGAGTTGCAAAAGCTTAAAGAGGATTACCCGGACAGATTTGACTATGAAATCATATTTGACCAGGCAGAACAAATTGAGAGCTCACTGAAGAACGTGTCCGATAACGCCATTGTCGGTGCACTGTTGGCCATCATCATCCTCTGGTTCTTCCTGCGTAATTTGCGCAGTACAACAGTAATCGGCATCTCCATCCCAGTCTCCGTCATTGTGACCTTTGCCATCCTTTATTTCTCGAATATGACTTTAAACATCGTCTCCCTGGGTGGTTTGGCCCTGGGGGTCGGGATGCTGGTCGATAACTCCATCGTTGTTCTGGAGAACATCTACCGCCATCGCCAAGAAGGCAAGGACCGGGTCGCTGCAGCCATCGACGGCGCTTCTGAAGTAGCCATGGCCATTACGGCTTCCACCGCTACCACTATGGTAGTCTTCCTGCCCATTGTCTTTGTCCAAGGTTTAACCGCCCAAATCTTCCGGGAGATGGCTCTAACCGTCTGCTTCTCCCTGTTGGCATCGCTCTTTGTGGCCTTAACCCTCTTACCCATGATCTGTAGCAAGTTTTTGGATGCCAATGTCAAAGAGAACCACACCGGAGATGACGAAGCCGAATATATGGGCAAGTTTGGACTGGCGTACCGAAGATTTCTCAACTATTCCATTCACCACCGAAAAACCATCCTTTTGGTGGCATTTGCCGCCTTTGTCCTTGGCTTTGTACCTTTAGTGGCCGGTTATATAAAAATGGACTTCATGCCCGCCAGCAGGCCCGGGGAGTTCACCGTCGATTTTGAGTTGGCCACCGGAACTCCCATCGAAACCACGGAGAAGTTTGCCCATCGTCTGGAAGAGTTTATCAACCAATTCCCAGAGGTGGAAACCATCTCCACTTTCATCGGCTCCTCCAGCAATTCCCGAAACAGCGACTCATCCGAGATGGGTTTTTTAATGGTGACCATTAAAGATGATCAGAAGGACAAAACCGAAGGAATCATGGAGAAGGTCCGTCAATTCGCCAATACCCTTACCGAAGCGGAACTGAAGGTTAAAAAACAAACCCGTGGCGGTATGAGCAGTGGCTTACCCATCAGCATTGAAATTGCCGGTCCGGATTTAAATAAGCTAAAAGAACTGGCGAATGAAGCAGTAGCAATTATTAAACAAATCCCCGGCACCCGCGAGGTCCGCTCCGACTATGAGGAGGGCCGTCCCGAGCTCCAACTGCGGATTGATAAGAAAAAAGCCAATAGCTATGGGCTTACCACCAAAACCATTGCCTCTGCCGTCCGTACTGCTTACCAAGGCTTTGTTCCCACAGTCTTCCGGGAGGGTGGTGACGAATATGACATCCGGGTCCAACTGAAGGAGGCCGACCGGTTTAGGGCCTCAGACCTTTCCTCCATTATCATTCAAGCGCCCAACGGCGCCCTAGTCCCCCTTTCCGATGTGGCTGAGATCGTCTTCACCAACGGACCGAGTAAAATCAACCGGGAGAATCAGACCAGAACCATCAAGGTCACCGGTGATATCTTTGGCCGCGACCTAAACTCTGTCACTAAAGATATTGAAGCTGCCCTCAAGGAGCAGATGCACTTCCCCACTGAATACGACTTTGCCATAACCGGGGAGGCTGAGGATATGAAAGAATCTTTCAGCAGCCTTATGCTGGCTTTGGTTCTGGCAGTCATCTTTGTTTATATGGTAATGGCCATTCAGTATGAGTCCTTGCTCCATCCCTTCACCATCATGCTGACCATGCCCTTGACCATCTTCGGGGTAACCTGGAGTCTCTGGCTAACCGGCCGGTCCTTAAACGTCTCCGCCCTAATCGGCGTCATTATGCTGGCAGGTATTGTGGTCAATAACGCCATTGTCTTGGTGGACTACATTGAGACCCTCCGCCGGTACGGCATGAGCCGGACGGAGGCGGTCCTGCACGCCGGCCCCACCCGGCTGCGTCCAGTCTTGATGACCACCCTCACCACGGTTTTGGGCATGCTTCCCTTGGCCCTGGGCATCGGCGACGGGGCGGAGATGCAGGCGCCCCTCGCAACAGTGATCATAGGTGGACTAAGTTTCTCCACCCTGCTGACTCTCATCGCCATCCCAGTCCTTTATACCGTCATGGATGACTTTGGCGTCTGGTTGCGCCGGGTCTTCCACAAGCAACCTGCTGAAGTCAGCTACCACAGTTAAATTAAATTGTTTTGTCTGAAAAAGGGCTGTCCAAAAAGGACAGCCCCTTTTGCCAAATCTTTCTATGTGATTGCCAATAGTAGCAAACTCCATCGTCAAGTCCGGTTCTTTGTGGTAAAATATAATATAAACGTTGGAGATTTTCTGTGAATGGCGGGGTGTACCCTTGAAAGCACTGGCACTTTTTTCCGGGGGATTGGATAGCCTTCTGGCCATTAAACTGATTCAAGAGACCGGCGTCGATGTGGAAGCAGTTCATTTTCTCCTGCCCTTCCTTGATGAGGAGGCTGAACAGAAGGTCCGGGCCAAACTCACCGACCTGGCCGGGCAACTTAACGTTCCTGTGCACTTTGTCCGCTTGGGCGAAGATTACCTGCGTATGCTGGAGAAACCAAAGTACGGTTATGGCAAAGGTATGAACCCTTGTTTAGACTGCCATATCTTTTTCTTAAACAAGGCAAAGGAACTCCTGGCCACACTAGGTGCCTCCTTCCTTGTCACCGGGGAAGTGGTGGGCCAACGCCCCAAGTCCCAACATGCCGGGGCTTTCCCAAAAATTGATGAGGATACAGGTTTAGCCGGTTGGATCGTCCGCCCCCTCTCCGCCGGGTTACTGCCCAAAACCATTCCGGAGGAGAAAGGCTGGATCTCCCTGGACCATTGTCCAACCATCCAAGGCCGGCAGCGTCATGTCCAGATGGAGCTGGCCCACCGCTACGGGCTGCACTTTCAACCGCCGGCCGGCGGCTGCCAACTAACCAACAAAGAGTTTGGTCGTAAGGTTGCCGATCTGCTTCAAAATGAAGGGAAGTTGCAAACAGCCCCCATGACCCTCCTGTCCATCGGCCGGCATTTCCGGCTGCCCGGAGGCCTTAAGCTCGTGGTCGGTAGAGATGCCAAGGAGAACTGGAAACTCACCCGCTATTTCCTGCGGCACAGAAAAGACCAAAACCTGCTGCTGATCAAAGTTGGCCGGATCCCGGGGCCAGTTGCGCTCGGCCTCGGCGCTTCGGATGACAATGATGCCATTTTGGCCGCCCGGATCACTGCCCGCTACTGTGATCTATCCAGCGGGGCCAAGGTTTCGGCCCGAGTCCTTAGTTCCGCTGAATGTGATCTTACCCCCCCGATTCTTGTGGATAAACATTCGGGCTTTGAGCAGTCCTACCGTGTCGGGTAAACCAAAACCGACCGCTTTGCGACATTCGAATCTTTAGGTTAACACCGGACACGAAATGTTCTTCCCTTATTGATCGTTGCCGTATCGTATGCTATAATTAATGTATTGCAAAAACCTCCGGAAGTTCGGAGGTGCTTAAAGACTATGAAGAGGAAAAGTACGACGGTGAAGATGTCTAGCGAGCTCCCGTCGGTGGAAGGGGAGCCATTGAACCCGGTCGGAAGTTCTCCTCGGAGTCGCCCGCTGAATCCTTGCATCAAACAGGTAGGTAGTAGGTTGGGCCGGATCCTCCCTCCGTTATTCAGGGAGACCCATCGGGATGTACGCATCCCTGTGGCGAGGAGGGCCTTTGGGCCAAGCGGAGTGGTACCGCGGAAGGATTGCCTTTCGTCTCGTGCATGAGACGAAAGGCTTTTTTATTTCTTACCGTTCCATAGACGAAAGGAGGACCAGTTAATGATCTGGAGTCAGGAGTATGAATGCATGTCCCGCCACCGGCTGCGGGAATTGCAACTGAAACGCCTGCGCCAAACCCTACACCGGGTGGAGCAGAATGTCCCCATGTACCGGGACCGCTTTAAAGAAGCCGGCATTACTGCAGATGACATTCGCAGCCTGGACGATCTCAAACACCTTCCCTTCACCGTCAAACAAGACATGCGGGACAACTACCCCTTTGGTCTCTTGGCCGTACCCATGAGTGAAGTTTCCCGGATCCATGCCTCCTCAGGTACAACCGGAAAAATGACTGTAGTAGGCTACACAAAAAACGACATCAGTACCTGGGCGGAGTTAATGGCCCGTACCTTCTCCTGCGCCGGGGTCACCAACAGTGACATCGTACAAGTTGCATACGGCTACGGACTTTTCACCGGAGGCTTGGGCGCCCATTACGGCGCCGAACGCACCGGCGCCACCGTCGTCCCTATCTCGGGCGGAAACACCAAACGCCAACTGCAAATTATGAAGGACTTCGGTACCACCGTCCTGGCCTGTACGCCCTCCTATGCCTTGTACATGGCAGAGACCGCCGCCGAAATTGGTTTGGATCTCCACGAACTGCCCCTCCGTGCCGGTTTATTCGGTGCCGAACCCTGGTCGGAGAATATGCGCAAAGAGATCGAGGCCAAGTTAGGCATCATGGCCATTGATATTTATGGTTTATCCGAAATCATTGGACCGGGCGTCGCCAGTGAGTGCCCGGAGCAAAACGGCCTCCACGTCTTCGAGGACCATTTCATTGTGGAAATAATTGATCCCGCCACGGGTGAGGTTCTGCCCCCAGGCCAAAAGGGCGAACTCGTCTTCACCTCCTTGACAAAGGAGGCCTTCCCCATTGTCCGTTATCGGACCCGGGATATCAGCATACTTTATGAAGAGCCTTGCCTCTGCGGCCGGACCCATGTCAGAATCCATCGGATCATGGGCCGCACCGATGACATGCTCATTATCCGAGGCGTTAACGTCTTCCCCTCCCAGATTGAAAGCGTCCTGTTGGAGATCGGTGACATCGAACCCCATTACCAACTGGTGGTCGATCGCCACGACAACCTGGATGATCTGGAAATATGGATCGAAGTATCGGAGAAACTATTCTCCGATGAGGTTAGCGGCTTGGAGGACCTGGAACACAAGATCAAGGAGGCCATCCACTCCACGTTGGGAATCTCCGCCCGCATCAAGCTGGTGGAACCCAAAACCATCCCCCGGAGTGAAGGCAAGGCCAAACGCGTCATCGACCGGCGCGAAATCTATCCTTCATAAGCAAGGATAGACAGTAAGAAAAGCGCGGTATTGGCAGTTGACTTACCTTAGCAGCCCCAACCCGGAAGGATTTCCCGGAAAAAAGGCGAAACCTTTTTTAGGAGGTGCGGTGGATGAAGGTGAAACAGGTCTCTATCTTCCTGGAGAATAAATCCGGTCGTTTAGCCCAAGTAACTAAGGTTCTTAGTGAACAAAACATTAACATTCGCGCCCTTTCCCTCGCCGACACCGCGGACTACGGAATTCTCCGCCTGATCGTCAATGATCCGGATACAGCTCTGGCAGTCTTAAAGCAAAACGGGTTTACCGTTCGCTCCACCGAAGTCGTGGCAATACAGGTACCCGACCGCCCCGGCGGATTGGCCGGAATCTTACAAGCTTTGGAGGACTTGGGCATTAACATCGAGTACATGTATGCCTTTGTTGGCAAAACCCATGAAAATGCCGTAGTGGTCTTCCGGGTAAAAGATATTGACCAGGCAATTCCCGTCCTCCAGTCCCACGGCGTCCGTTTACTCACAGGCGATGAGATTTACCAAAATTAATTTCCTGAAGAAAAACAGCCTTCCCGAACGGGAAGGCTGTTTTTTGTCGCCTTCAAAGCTTCACCGCTTTGGTTTAAAAAGCATTTCCCTGCGGCGTTCCGGCCCCGGTGCCGCCGGCCATAGTTCAATGGGATTACCGTAGCGCATCGCTGAGGCTAAATTTGTATAGACCCACCGGTGTTCCCGTGTCAGCTCCCGAATTAACTCTTTCACCCGTTGCCGCTGGGTCTGGCAGTTATAAGGACACGGACTGGGAACAGGCACAAAACCGGTAAATTCCGTGGTTTTGCGGATCTCCTTCTCCCTCAGGTAGACCAGGGGACGAATAACGACCAGGCCCGAACGGTCCAATTCAGTACGGGGAAGAAAGGTCCGAATTTGACCGGAATAAAGGATACTCATGAGAAAAGTCTCCACCGCGTCATCATGATGATGGGCCAAGGCAACCTTGTTAAAGCCGTTGGCTTTGGCAAACCGGTTCATTGCCCCCCGCCGCAAGTGGGAACAGATATTGCAAGGCCCTTGCCGCTGTTCCAGAGCAGCTTGGCCAATCTTGGTGCTTAACGTATGAAAAGGAACATCCAAGCTTTGGCAATAGGCGGCCAACTCCGCCATGGGAAAACCGCCAGAGAACCCCAGATCCACCGTAAGCGCAGCCAAATCGCAATTAATGATTCGATGTTGCCGTAGGACCGACAAGGCATAAAGCAAAAATCCACTGTCTTTACCCCCGGAAAACCCCACCAGCACCCGGTCACCATCTTCAATGAGGTTAAATTCCAAGATGGCCCGGAGGATCTTCCGGTTATACAATGCCGGCAAACTAAGCCCCATGGTTCACAAGCCCTCCCCGTCAAGGCAAAAAGGATTCCCTAGAATTATACCAGATCCCCACCCGCGCTAAAATAGTCAAAAAAAGCCCGTCGAGTCCTTCGACGGGCCAGATGGGGGTTGGTAAGAAGGAGGAGAATCTCTTTAGATACGAGCATTTATTATTTTTTTCTATCTAAAAAGTGATATTCCTTCTTTGTTTGTTAAATTCCTGTATTATCCTATATCCGGTTCTGAGCTAAAAACTTTCTGCCATACTCCTCCAACATCTGCTCCGTCAGCCCGTTATAACCGATAATCTCAGCGTACAGTCGCCCGCTGGGTTTAATCCGCCGTGTTTTCACGGGGGAATCGTGATCAATATGAACCAGGCCGAACCGGCAACTTACCCCGTCAACCAGCTCAAAATTATCTAAAGTTGACCAGTGAAAATATCCCCGAACGTCTACTCCATCCTGAATGGCTCGCCACAGGTAAAAAAGATGGCTAACAAGGTAGTCCGGGCGCAATTCATCGTGGTCATCACAGACACCGTTTTCCGTCACAATAATGGGAATGCGGTATTTTCGCCAGCATCCTGTAAGCGCCAGGTAGAACCGGTCGGGCATGATGTCCCACCCCAGTTTACTCTTGGGGACACCGGGATGGCTCACCGTGTTGCAGGGAAACTTCACCAAATCACTGCGGTAATACTGGATGCCAATAAAGTCCAGATACCGGCGGACACCCCGCATAAAACCGGAAATGATCAGTTCTTCCGTCAAAGCTTTGCCCACCCGATCCAGCAACTCCTTCGAATAGGGCTCAAAATGGATCCACGCCAGGGACCAACCGACAACAGCCTCCGGCCAACCCTTAATTCTGTGGATGCGGTGGATCAGTTCGTAAGCCCGCCGATGGGCCTTCTGCAGGTTGCTGCTTGTCCTCAGCCAAGCACAGAGGGACTTCTCTCCGGGCGGGAAGATACCGAAGTAGTAAGAGTATGTGGCATAGGTATTAGGTTCATTGATCGTTAACCAGTAATCAACCAAATCCCCCAATTCGCCCACGACTTTCTCCACAAAGCGGAGGTAATGATGGATGTTCTTCCGGCGTTTCCATCCCCCCAAAGCCGTAAACCACATGGGATTGGCGAAATGATGGATGGTTACCATTGTCTTCAAACCCATTGCCCGCATGCGGACAAGTTCATCACGGTAATGGGCCAAGGCATCCTGAGCGTAGCTTCCCTGCGCCGGCTCGATCCGGGCCCATTCCAGGCCAATCCGGGCTGCATTATGATTCATTTCCCGCAACAGCTCCAGATCCTCTAAGTAATACCTGTAATGCAGGACAGCATCGTTGGGATTACTACCGTCTTTGATCCTGCCCTTGATTGCCCAATCATAGAAGTCGTGGGTCGTACAGTCACCTTCCACTTGAAAGGCAGAAGTGGCACTCCCCCATAAAAAACCTTTGGGAAACGGATATTTGATCACAACTGTCCCCCCACTTCGGTTTGGCTTGCCCGTTATGGCGAATTTTATAATCAATTCTATTTTAACATAAATTCCGCAAGTTTCGGGGACGGATATCTTTTTGTCCTTATGGTTTTAGCGGTTTTCCCCCTTGGCCGTCTCTGACGGCCGGGAACAGAGGCATCCCCCTCTTTCTTTTACTAAGACAAACTTTTGCCGCAAATAATTGAACCCAGCCAGCAAAAGCAGGCTACCAACAATCACCGCCAGTTGCCGTCCGGTCAGGACGACACGGCGAAGCCCGCCTAAGGGTGTATATGTTATTGCCAGTGGCAGCGCTCCCGTGACAATAGCCATGGGTTTTAATAATAACAGCGTGTACAAGCCGGCTAACAATGCATGCAGGACCCGGGCAACCAGATACGGCAACAAGCGAATATCAGTGCCATGGACCACACTGGCGACTTGCCCATGGACGGACAAACCACTCCAAGCGATGATGGAACTGACCAGGATCATTTTATGGCTGAGGGGCGCCGTGGTCCGAGCCACCGCCATACAACCCAGATCAATCTCCAACAACCCTTGGAGCAAGGAACCGGCCAGCCCCGGATCCAGTCCAAAGAGGCGCAATAAACCGGAAACCACCGGTGTAATCAGCGCCATCACACCTATGGCCGTCAATATTCTGACCAAGACCGCAAAGAGCATAATAAATCCGCCAATCATAAAGATTGTGGCCATGGACTCTTTCACCGCATCGCCCAATAACTGCCCCACCGGCCGGCCATCCTCCTGGCGCGCCTTATACAGGGCGTACAAGGCCCGTTTAAAGACTCCTTCCCGGGGAGAAGCCTCGGAAATGCTCCGGTCTTGGCCAAGCTTTCTTTCTCCGTAAAACCTGAAGAGAAAACCCACGGAAAAGGCAGAAAGATAATGGGCGGTGGCGATTAAGGCCCCCAATCGCACATTGCCGAACATCCCCACCGCCACCGCTCCGAACATAAAAAGGGGATCTGCCGTATTGGTAAAGGCCAAAAGGCGTTCGCCTTCCGTTCTTGTGCACAAACCACTCCTCCGAAATTTCGCAGTGATCACGGCGTCCATGGGATAACCGGCGGCCAGGCCCATGGACAAGGCAAAGGCCCCCACACCCGGCACATTAAAAAAGGGCCGCATAATGGGTTCCAAGATCACCCCCAGACAATGCACCACTCCCAGGCCCAAAAGGAGCTCGGAAAGGACAAAAAATGGAAATAAGGAGGGAAGGACAATCTCCCAAAAGACCTTTAAACCGTCTTTCGCAGCCTGCAGTCCCTCTTCCGGGAATGTCACCAAGGCGAGGGTCACCAAGACTCCACCTACAGCCAGCAATAGGGTCCGCCCTTTGCGCACAACAAAGACAGCCTGCATTTCTCCGTCCCCCCGTCCCTACTTCGTACCGATCAACACCAAGATCAAACCAAGAATAAGCAATGCCACCTTCCAAGGAATTAAACGAACCGCCACTGCCACCAGGCCCAAAGCACTTACCGCCAGGAAGACTAGGGGACCAATCAGCCCTAAAAATGCATTAATCCGCAAAGCCGTTTCGATCCGGCCCAAGCGGATGATGGCCATGGCTGCACCAATTTCCAGTAATCCCGAGATTACCCGCACCAACGCCATATTTACCACCATCTTTTCTCCCATCACCGTCCTTATTTCCCCCCGACTCCCAACAAATTTAGCAGCATGGCCGTAACCCCGGCCGCAGCCAATGGTCCCACCGGTATGCCACGAAACAGTGAAACCCCGATGACTGTCCCAATCACCAGTCCCACCACAACCTCCGGGCGAAGTTGCAAAAGAAGCACACCCCGACCGCAAACATAGGCGGCGATGATGCCCCCGGCAATTGCCAGCAGGCCGGAGGAAGTACGAAAAGCCGCCCAAATATCATCAATCCCCACCCGTTCCAGGGCAAAGGGGGTCAAAACCGCCATTAACATGCATAATAGACCAATTTCCATGGCCCATCGGTCAATTAGCCTTAATAATGACTGCAAGTGAATGGCCTTGACGGCCAAGATCAAACCGGCGCTGGCGGTAATCAGCCTGTTATTGAAGGCCAAACCCAACCCCATGATCATCAGGATTAAGAGGTTATCGTGAACCGTCAGCCAATCCCTCCCTTGTCTATACCTATTAACCAACCGCGCCAAACATGCGCAATCACTCCCCAATCTTCCCAGCATAAACTATGCTGAAAACCTTAGGGAGGGATATACTGTGTCGCTTAACGCCTGGAACGGAGTGTTAACACCCCCGCTGACTTCCCGTCTTGCCAAACCCCGCCATACCGGCTGGACCATGGTCATCGATAAAGGCCTGCCAATCTCGGATACCTTATCTCTGCTAGAGACCGCCGACGATTATATTGACCTGATCAAACTGACCTTTGGCACCTCCGCCCTTTATCCCGAGGAAATACTTAGACAGAAAGTACAAATAATCCGGGATCACGGCATCAGTGTCTTCCCTGGGGGAACCCTGCTGGAGATCGCAGTCTACCAAGGAAAAACCCGGGAATTTCTCTCCCGGGCCAAAGACATTGGTTTTGATCTGATTGAAGTTTCCGATGGAACAATTACCATGAATGCCCTTACCCGTTACCGCCTCTTCGATCTCTGCCGCAAACACGGCTTCCGGTTGATCAGCGAAGTTGGCAAGAAGGATCCGGCCCGGACCCGGACCGTCGCCACCGGGACAATCTTGGCCGATCTGGCCAACGGCGCCGAGAAGGTGATCATTGAAGCCCGAGAATCAGGCAAAGGCGTGGGGATCTATGATCAGGACGGCGGGATCATCGAAGAGGAGTTGGCAAAAGTCGTTCAGGCCGCGCCCGTTGAGAAGATTCTTTGGGAAGCCCCCCTGAAGGTGCAGCAAAAGATCCTGATCAACAGTTTTGGCCCCAATGTCAATCTGGGCAATATACCGGCGGATAACGTCATTGCCCTGGAGGCCCTCCGGCTGGGACTGCGCGCCGATACATTAGGATCAGTCTGCCACGGCTTACCCGTAACGATACCGGCCTTCCGGTCCAAGCCCGACTTTCCGGCCACATCGGAAGAATAATGCCGGAGTAAAAATGGAGAACAAGAAAGGAGGCAGTCAATCAGCTGCCTCCTGCACCGTTTATTACCGGCGTTTCTTATCCACGCCCCAGATCACTTTCAAAAACAACCCCCAGTAATCCCGGCCCCACGTGGGTCCCCACTGTAGCCGTCATCTCACTGGTAATGATCTCAGCAGGCGCAAATCTCTGCCGAACCTGCTCCACCAACTCTCCCGCCTCATCGGGGCAATCGGCATGGACAACACCAACTGTCTGCCGGGACGGATCTGTCAACCGCTTGCCCACTTCCTCCAGCAATTGGGCAATGGAACGTTTCCGACCGCGCACCTTCGCTTTGACCAGGATCCGCCCTTCGTTGTTGATGTAAAGCTGGGGCTTAACATCCAAAATGGTTCCCAAGACAGCCTCGGTCTTTGTAATCCGGCCGCCCTTGAGTAAATACTCAATGGTATCAAGGATAAACAAATGATTTATCCGGGGAATGCGCCGGGCCAGATCCGCCACGATCTCGCCGGACGTGGCCCCCTGCCGGGCCATCCTGGCGGCAGACAGCACCAACAAACCTTGGCCCAAAGAGGCAGAGAGGCTGTCAACCACGTGAATATCCGCCCCCTTCGCCTTCAACTCCTCCGCCAACATGAGGGAGGTGGCATAGGTACCGCTAAGCCCGGAGGACATGTGGAGCACAACCAATGATGACCCGTCAGCGGTCAACTCCCGAAAGACCTTCTCCACTTCAGCCACCAGGGGTTGGGCCGTCTTCGGCAGGATATTTCCCTCGCGCAGACGGCGGTAAAATTCTGCCGTGCTTAAATCCACACCATCCCGGAACTCTTCATCACCAAAGGTTATTTGCATGGGAAGCATGGCAATCCCTTCCGCTTCCCGGACCGCTTTGGGTAAATCGGCTGCACTGTCCGTCACAATCCGTACCTTTTGCAAGGACCTTCTCCCTTCCTTGACAATCCTTGTTCCAGTCAAAGAAAACGCCTGCCCGGAACCGGATGTTTGTACTTTTTTTATTCAAAGTCCGCCATTTTGTAATCAGCATCGGCAGCAATCAGTCCAATCTTCGCCGGGAACACCGGAACAATAAGGCGGTAGATCCCGTTGTTCTGCCCGATCTTCAAGTCATGCAAGGGGTTAAGTACCTGACTCTCCTTGCCAAAGTGATACTTTCCGTCTCCGTTTTTGTCATAAAAAAGGAAGTCATCACCCCAATCATTGTACCGGCCGTTGCCATCACCATCCACAAGGGCAAATGAGAGCGGCTTTCCGTTCAAAAGACCCGTCCCCTGAAGAAAGGTGGTATTCTGGACCATATAAAAGACCATGGGTTCATCAGAGAATTTCCCGTAGTAAAAGATGAGGCGAATATCCAAGGGATGTTCAACGATCTTGCCCGTTGAGGTTCGGTAGGCCACCGTCAACCTGGCTTCGGCATCCAACTCCTGCACCGTATACCCCAGGGCAACACTTTGTCGTTCGTTCATCTTCACCTCTTCCCGGGCGGTAATTACCCCATCCCGGTCCAGATCGATATATAAAGTATCAAAGAAGTACCTGTTTTGACTGCCAATAACCATGGTATACTCGGTTCCTGCGCTTCCCAGGGAAAAACGGCCGAAACTGAAGGAGGCAAACCGTTCTTTCGGGAGTTCCAAACGGACATCGCTGGGCTGAATCGCGGTGAAATATTTGATGCCGGGACGATAATTCGACTTCTTATCAAAGACTACCTGATCCCAACCGTTCCCGCCCGGTTGAACCGGATAGATCCCAGGTGTTAGCACCGGCCGATTACCGGCGCCTATGGCAAACAACAACCCGAAAACCAAGAAAATAAGCCAACGGCGCTTCACTTTTTCACCCCCCTGGGCAATGCCTCTTTATCGGCGCCCGGTTCAGCTACGGCGGGAGGGTTCACCGTTTCTACCGGGAATTCCGCATCATCAACCGGATCGTAAAAACTGCTGCTTTCCCACTCAGCTACCGGAACAACCGCCAGCCGGTAGGGCCAGGGGAAGACATACTGCCGGTATTGCTTATTCTCACCGGTGGCAGTTTGCAGATCAAATAAAGCTCTGAATGTCACCCTTTCCCTTTGACCAAAGACCCCGTCGTAGTTAAGATCAATATAAACGGCGTCTTCACTGAAATTGTTAAAATTCCCGTCACCGTTTAGATCCACCAGGGCAAACCGGACCGGATATTCCAGGCCTTTTTTCGGAGAAAAGCGTCCTTCCCCCTCAAACCAGGTAACCACGCGATGCATCGTTTCCACAAGACTGTTATTGGGGTTATAAAATAAATAAATATCAACCTGGAGCTTCTTCCGGATGATCCGGCCCGCCGAATTTTTGTAGGAGACGGGAATAACAACAGGCTCAATTGTATATTTGAGACGGTTTCCCCGGACTTGCTCCTCGAAAGAAAGGTCCACCCGGTCCTGCTCATCAAAGCAGTTATCACCGTTAACATCCACATACAAGCTTTGCCATTTTGCCTTTTCATCCAAAATCGCAAGGTAATTCACTTTTTGCCCCGCATTACCCAAGGTGAAGGAGGCGTAAACAGCCTTCTGACCAGCTTTGATCTGTGGTGCGGCCTTAAGATCCTTGGGTTCGGCGGAGGAAATATCATCCTTAACCAGTTTAAAAGCAGAAGCCGGCAGTGAAGACCAGGTGGTTCGCGGGGACAATTGGTAAACACCCGGATTTAGGTATGACGGCATCCGGTAGCTCCAGCCCACACAGAACAACAGCACTGCCGGCACAAGATACTTAATTTTTTTGGCCACCTTTACCACCTCGATTTTACAAAAAACCCGTCCAAACTCAGACCGACTCCCGACAAATAACAGCTCCCACCGCCGTTAATTTTTCTTCAATTTTTTCATAGCCCCGGTCAATCCTGTCCACTTGCGATACTACTGTTTCACCTTCAGCAGATAAGCCAGCAAGCACCATTGCCGCCCCGGCCCGCAGGTCAAAGGCCTCAACAGGCGCCCCCGACAGGCGTTCGATGCCTTTAATGATAGCCCGGTCCCGTTCAAACCGGACATCCGCCCCCATCCTGACCAGTTCATTAAGGTAATTAAACCTGCTCTCATAAACGGTCTCCCGAATCACGCTGGTACCATCAGCGCTCACCAACAAGGCACCTATCGGTTGCTGCATATCAGTGGGAAATCCTGGATAAGGAGCGGTTTCAATATCAGTTGCCTTCGGACGCCCCTCCATCTGAATCCTGACGGAGGTTTCTCCCTCCTCGATCTCGGCCCCGACCTCCCGCAGTTTTGTGATGGTGGCCCGGATATGTTCGCTCATAACATTTTCCAAGGTCACATCACCGCCTGTGGCGGCAACCATCGCCATATAAGTACCTGCTTCAATCCGGTCGGGAATAATGGAATAATCGGTCCCATGCAGGCTTTTTACGCCCTGCACACGAATAACGTCGGTCCCTGCACCCCGGATCTTCGCCCCCATACAGTTGAGCATGACCGCCAAATCCACAATCTCCGGTTCCTTCGCAGCATTCTCCAGAATCGTGGTCCCAGGCGTCAGCACTGCCAAGTAAAGCAAATTAACGGTTGTACCCATACTGGACCGGTTAATGAAAAACCTGGTCCCTTGCGGCTTGGTGATTTTGCCTATCATACAACCGTGCTCAATGGCCACCTCAGCCCCGAAGGCCTGGAAACCCTTTAAATGAAAGTCCACCGGCCGCGGACCCAGAAAACACCCGCCGGGCAGCGGCACCACAGCCTCATGGCGTTTGGCCAACAAAAGTCCGGCCAAATAAAAGGAAGCCCGCAACTTTCGCGCCAGTTCATACGAGGCTTTACTGGAGTTCAGGGTTGATCCGTCAACGGACCACTTCCCCTTATCCAGCGATTGAACTGTGACGCCAACCTCCCGGAGCAGGTCGAAAATTACATGGACATCGGTATTGTCCGGGATGTTTTCTAATACCACCGGCTCTTCGCCAAGGGCGGCACCGACAATAAGAGCCAAGGCACTATTCTTGGCTCCGCTGATCGTAATTCTTCCGTAAAGCGGCTTCCCTCCCTGGATTCTTAAACAATCCAAGTTCAAACCCCTTCCCCGTCAAGATAAAATCGGACCAATTCTTCAAGGATCTGGTCTCTGTCCAACCGCCGGATTAAAACCCGGGCATTACCGTGGTTGGTAATATATGCCGGATCACCCGACAAAAGGTATCCCACCACCTGATCCAGGGGATCATAGCCTTTATCCTTCAATGCATTACAGACCTGGCGCAGGATCAGACGGACCTCCGTCATCTCAATTTCTTTTGGTGAAAACCGCATGGTTGCTTCATTGGACTGCTCTCCCATAATATCACCTCCGAAGTTGGCGGACAGTGCCCTTAGTATCTACCCTTTCGCCCTGTTTTACGCCGTTACATTCGGGGTAGCAAACTCGTCCTTTTTCAAGGATAGATTAATATCCAACTCACCAAAGGGAGTAATAATGGGAATGGCCAGCGTCGTATGGATATGCTTGAGAAAATCCGGGATTTTTTTGTCCATAATAAACAAGGGGGGTGTAATATTGCAATTGAACCCCAGCATGGACAGGTTTGTGCTCGCCGTACCCACAATAATATTCTTCAATTCACAGATGGCGCTCATTCCCATTTCGTTGATGTCATCAACTTCCATACACATCATCCGGGAGATGATCTTTTTGGCGGTTTCCGTCGACATACCGCAAATAACCTGTCCCTGAAGATCTCCCAACACGCCCACCAATACCAAGATATCGTATTTCTCCAAAGGCTCCTCATTAAAGAAGGGTCTTCCTGCTGAAACGTCGGGATTCAGCATGGATTCAATCACCGTATACGCTGCTTTAACAAAGGAGTCAATATGCTGGAACGACATAATTACGCCTCCCCTTGCGCTATAACACGAAGCTTCTTAATCATGCCCGCCGGATCTGTTGCTTTGTAAATCAGGGTCCCTGCCACCAAATGATTGGCGCCTGCCTTTATGACCTCCCGGGCGGTTTCCAAGTTGATCCCACCATCCACACCAATGTCACAAGAAAAACCTTCTTTGTCCAATTTTCCCCTTAATAAGGATATCTTGGGTAAAACTTCCGGAATAAATTTTTGTCCGCCAAAGCCGGGGTTAACCGTCATTAACATTACCAGTGATAACTCGGAAAGGATATAATCCAGACTATCAAGGGGCGTACCGGGATTCAAAGCCACACCGGCGCTGCACCCGGCAGCTTTAATCTGCTGGATTAGCCGGTGGATGTGCTTGGTGCTCTCCACATGAACGGTAATCCGCTCCACACCAGCCTCGGCGAAGGCCGGAATTAGCTCTTCCGGGTTGTCAACCATAAGATGAGCATCCATCGGTAGGGTAGTTACAGAACGCAACATGGCGACAACCGGCGGCCCAAAAGTCAGGTTTGGGACAAAATGCCCATCCATAATATCCAGGTGCAACCAGTCAGCTTCGTTTATTTTCGCCAATTCAGACCGCAGATCGGCAAAATTCGCATTTAAAATGGATGGGGCGATCTGAAGATTCAACCGTAAAACTCCCTTCCCGACCCGTTAACCATGGACTTACCCTCCGGACGGATCAGTTCATGGTTTAAAAAGCATTTTCTGTTTTATTTATATCGATTCTCGTAAAACCCTCGAATTTCCTGCATAAAATCCTTATAATGCTCATAACGGAACCCGTGAATCTTCCCGTTTTCCACACCGGACTTCACGGAACAACCAGGTTCCGCCAAGTGTAAACAGCCTCGGAATCTACACCCACCCATCCTGGTAAATTCGGTGAAAAAGGACGGTAATTCATCGGGCGTCAAAAAATCCAAATCAATCTGGGTAAAACCCGGAGTATCCGCCACATAGCCCCCACCCGGCAACGGAAGGAGTTCCACCTGACGGGTGGTATGACGACCCCGCCCAATCTTTCTGCTGACAGTACCGGTCTTTAACCGGTAACCGGGGCTGACCATGTTGAGCAGAGCCGACTTGCCAACACCGGAGGGACCGGCCACTACGGTTACCTGTTCCCGGAGATCTCTTTTTAACAACATTTTGCCCTGATTGGTCAGGGTACTTGTCACCCGGACTTTGTAGCCGATCTCCTCATAGAGCCGGGCTATTTTTTCGGCCTCAGCTTTTTTCACCAAGTCGGCCTTATTAAAAACAATCATACAAGGGATCGCTGCCGCTTCGGCCAGCACAAGAAAGCGATCAATCAAGACAGTATTGTAATCCGGGTTTTTTAAGGCAAATACCAGTAATATCTGAGTAACATTGGCAATATATGGCCTTTTTAAAACCGTAGTCCTGGGCAGGATCTCTTCGATGGTACATTTCCCTTCTTCGCACCGTTGGTACCGCACCAAGTCGCCAACTAATAGTTCATCTTCCCGGCGCAGTCTCCCCCGGGCTTTTGCCTCCATGATCACCCCATTCTCGTCGGCCACCGTATAAAAGCCGGCAATACCTTTTAACACCCTGCCCACCGGGAGATGTGAGGCTTTTTCCTTCATGGAATGACCTCTTCCCCTTTTAGGACATTATCAAGATAGACATAGGCCTTTGCTGGCCCAGTGACTTGTACCGGCACATCCACCCGCTCCCCGGGCTGGTGTTTCCCGCGATAAACTGTACGATGGCCTTGACTGTCGGCAACTACAATCTTTACATGTTGCAACGCAGGGCCTGAATCAATCCGAACGTGGATCCTGCCCTGACGCATCTCCGCAGAAGCAGCACTCGGACTTCCCGGGCTTGCTCCGCCAAACTGACCGGCACTGACCACAAAGGACATGGCCGTCCCCAAGGGCACATCTGTGCCGGGGGCAGGTTGCTGGTCTAGGATCTGACCCTCAGGAAAAGCACTGACCTCCGGGGTTGCTTTATTAAAGACCAAACCCAGTCCGGCCAGTTCCGCCTGGACTTCCGCCAATTGCCGACCAATAAAGTTAGGCACTTTAACCGTATCCACATTCGGACCAAGGCTTAAATACAAGTCAATCCGGGCATCCTTTTGGATGCTGGTTCCTGCTTCCGGTTTTTGCCGCGCCACATAATTCTTGGGAATCTCATTATTGGGTTCCATATAAATATCACCCAACCTGAGCCGGCTGCTTTCCAGAGCAAGTTCTGCTTCCAACTGGGATTTACCGATTAAGTCCGGAACAATGACCATTTCATACCCTCTACTGAGAGTTAGCTTAATCTCCCGGCCAATGCGGATTTTTCTGTTTGCTTCGGGTTCCTGGGCAACCACTCGCCCCTCCGCTATTTCCGAATGAAAGACCCGCCGGGCTACTTCCACCTTCAACTGGTGCTCTCCGGCCACCCGGGTTGCCTCATCCAAAGTCATCCCGCGCAGGTCGGGGACCTCTACAGCCGCGCGGGGTTTTATGGCCAACTTAAGCCCAAACCCGGTGAGGGCCATTATGGCAATAACCGATAAGGCATAGGCCAACCACTTGAACCAGGGTTGTTTCCGGGATGGTTTCTCAGGGGTAACCGCAGCAATGGCCTGAGTTGGCAGGTCTTCGGTCTCCCCTTCCATAATCAGCATTTCAGAGCCAAGCGCCGCATGGATCTCCCGCAGCATTGCATAGGCCGTGGAATATCGCTCAGACAAGGGTTTGGCCAAGGCCTTTTCCACAATGCGACTGACTGCCGGGGGAATTCCCAGGCGCAACCGTTCCACCGGAACAGGCTCCTCCTGAATATGCTTGAGGGCAATGGCAATTGGGCTTTCCCCGGTAAAAGGAACCTTACCGGTTAACATCTCGTACAACACACAACCTAAGGAATACAAATCCGATTGGGTTCCGACAATACCACCCTCAGCTTGTTCCGGAGAGAAATATTGCACCGACCCAAAGACCATACCGGTTTGGGTCATGCCGCTGGCGCTGACCGCCCGCGCAATACCAAAATCGGTTACCTTTACCCTGCCCTCCGGCGTAATCAGAATGTTATGGGGTTTAATGTCACGATGAATGATATTATGCTGGTGGGCGTGTTGCAGCGCCTCACAGATTTGGGCGGCAATGGTCAAGGCCCGCCGGACGGAAAATGGTGCTTCGCGCCGGATCAACTCTTTGAGATTCTCTCCGGCCACATACTCCATGACAATATAATCAATGCCGTCTTCATTCCCCACATCATAAATATTCACTACATTAGGATGGGAAAGGCTGGCGGCAGCCTGCGCCTCCCGGCGAAAACGCTCCACAAACTCGGAATCGTTGGCATACTGGGAACGCAGGATTTTTACAGCAACAGGACGGCGCAATAATGAACATTCCGCTTTATAGACCAAGGCCATGCCGCCTTCGCCCAATAACTCCACAATGTGATAACGGTTTCCCAGAACTTTCCCAATCACCAACTATTCACTCCCCTGGGCAGGATTAAACACTGTTTTCCGATGGATGAATCTGTCTTTGATGGATAAATCTATCTTTGACGCTCAACTTAGCCTTAACCTATCCGTATTTACTTCGTCGGAGGAACTTCAATTCCTCTTCTTCCCCGTTATTTTTACGTCGAACCAAAGCCTCCCACGAACTTCCAGACTAATGACCAATCAGGTATTTTAAACAAGGGGCTCCATAAGCCGGTATAAAATGGGAGCGGTTTAGATCTCCACCACAATAATGGTGACATTATCCGGGCCGCCTTTCCCATTAGCCTGTTCCACAAGACTGTCAGCCAATTCCTGTGGGCTTTTGTCCTCACTGATGACTGCCGCAATCTCCTCATCACTTAAGGGGCCGCTCAGCCCGTCAGTACACAGAAGGAAACGGTCACCCGCTTCAATCGGCAGTTCAACAAGCTCTATCTCCGGCAAGTTCGGCGTACCCAAGGCCCTGGTCAAGATGTTGCGCTGCGGATGGTTCCGGGCTTGCTCAGCTGTAATTCCCCCGTTGGCCACCAACTCTTCCACCAAAGAATGATCCCGGGTTAAGCGCCTGAGTTCGCCCTGCCGCCATTGGTAGACCCGGCTGTCGCCGATGTGTCCGATAACAGCTTTGTCATCTTTTATATAGAGCACAGCAAGGGTTGTCCCCATTCCTGAACAATTCGGATCTTTACCGGCCATGTCCAATAAGGCCCGGTTGGCCTGCTCAACCGCACGTTTCAGTGCCCTTCGAAAATCGGATTTTCCCTTGATCCGGAGTATATATTCCACCGCCAAAGCACTGGCGACCTCACCGGCATTATGGCCGCCCATCCCGTCGGCCACCACAAAAAGGCCGTCGCGCCACCCCATACTGTCTTCATTCTTTTCCCTAACATGTCCAACATGAGTCGCCATACCAACCCGCATTCCTGTCACCCCTCAACGGCAAAGGTCACTCCCGGTAATATTTCTCCCACCCTCAATGCTTACTCGCCTCCGTCGCCTCTAATAACAAAAACTGCATGGTGGTTTCACCAACCCGGATAATATCCCCCGACCGAAGATACTCTTGGCGGATCCGGCGGTCATTCAAATAAGTGCCGTTGGTACTCCCTAAATCCTCCAATACATACCCGTCTTCCCGCGCACGGTACCGCAGGAGGGCATGTTCCCTGCTGGCTTTAGTATCAGTGAGTAATACGAAGCAATCATCCTTCCGGCCGATTTTCATTACAGTAGGCATCAGTAAATACTCCCGTCCCATGTCCCGTCCGGTAAGGACCACCAGTCTGTAACGGCGCTTTCCATTGGCAGTGGCGTTGGCTTTTTTGTATATCCTTGTTTCTTCCAAAAGCTCATCCTCCCGTTGCTTTCCTTTATCGGAGGATTGCCCGGGCCATTTCAACCCCATGACCTTTCGGACAAGACGCCACACACCCATTGTTCTTACCTCCCTACAGACCGCGTCTGCTTACTGCCATATCATTAATGTTTATTTGACATAATTGTTTCCTGCCGCAGCTGACCACAGGCAGCCAGCACTTCCTCCCCCCGGCTACGCCTGAGCGTCGCCGGGATCCCTGCCCTTTGCAGGTCATCCAAAAATCGCTCAATAGTCGCCCGGGTTGAAGCTGTCCACTGGCTACCCGGAACACTATGAAAGGGAATCAAATTAACATGGGATAACCAGCCTTTGGCAAAGGCAATAAGCCCCTCAAGATCCTTCCGGGAATCGTTAATACCCCGAATCATAATGTACTCCAGAGTCACCCGGCGCCCGGTCGCCGACGCATATTCCCGGCAAGCGTCATGCAGATCCCCAAGGGGATAAGCCCGGTTGACCGGCATTAGGCTGCTCCGCAACTCATCATTGGTGGCATGAAGGGAAACTGCCAGGTTGTATTGGAAGCCCTTTTTAGCCAAGGCCAATATTTGGGGAACAAGTCCCGCTGTGGAGATAGAGATGTGCCTGGCGGATATGTTTAATCCATAGGGGGCTTTCAAGATCTCTAAAGCTTTGAGCAGGTTATCGTAATTGGCCAATGGCTCCCCTTGTCCCATTACTACAACATGACTGATCCTCTTCTGTTTTCTGCGCCCGATCTGGCGGACAGCATCCACCATCTCACCCGCGCTCAGGTTCCGGACAAAACCTGTTTGGCCGGTAGCGCAAAACCGGCAGTTCATAGCGCAACCCACCTGTGAGGATAAGCAAACAGTCTGCCGTTTCTTCTCTGGAAGATAAACACCCTCCACCGATTCACCATCTGCCAACGCAAACAGGTATCTTTCGGTCCCGTCTCCGGCAGAGCGGGTTAAAGCAACGGCCAACGCCTGTGCCCGCCATCCCCTCTCCGTCAGGGCCCGCCGTAAACCATCGGGCAGATTCCGCATCTCCCCAATATCCGTTACTTGCCGGTCATACAACCAATTGAGGATCTGGTCCGCCCGGAATAACTCGGCATCAAGGGACCGCATCAATTCCCGCATTTCATCCCGGGTTAAACCCAATAAATCCATAAGCTCACCTTTATCCAATCTTGATCCGTCCAAAAATCCCTTATCTTTTCATTATACCCGCAATTACCCGCTGGCACAATCCATTAGGAGCGGAGATTATCATTGAACCAATCATTTTTAAAAATAAAAAGCGGGAGCACCCGCCTGTTGACATTAAAGCAAATCCATACCTACCTCACTCTTTTACCGTTACCTGTAATTATGCGGTGTATTTTGTCTCTAACCTAAGTTTATCGGCAATTTTAGCAATAAAGGAGGCAGTAGTAGGAAACTTCCCTTTCCCCCGCTCCCCGGGGCCGAAGATTTTGACAAAGGTCTCCGGATTGCCGCGTTGCCAACCTACTTCAATGGTATGGCGAATAGCTGATTCCACCCCGCTGGAGGTTGAACGGTACTTGTCAGCAATTCGGGGATAAAGGTGTTTGGTAATATTTCCTAACAACTCCACCTCTTGGACAGCCATAATAATCGCATCCCGTAAGTATGCATAGCCGCGAAAATGCGCCGGGATCCCCATCTCATGGAAGAGTTTGCTGACCCGCAGCTCTAAATCGTTTTCCACCCGTTCTTTACTTACATGGATGGGACCATACCCGTTCGGATCTTCCTTAGCCCGGTTCTCCTTCGGCATCACATCCCGCCCGAATTGACGAATCCGTTCAATCAGCGTTGTTGTGTCAAAGGGTTTGGCCATGTAATAAACAGCTCCCATACTGATCATCCGTTGCACCATTGCCTCTTGTTCAAAGGCAGTCAACACGATGATCTTGGGCATCGGCGAGTAATCCTGCAGCCTTTCCATCACGCCGATCCCGTCCAGATATGGCATGGTAATGTCTAAAATAAGCACGTCCGGATTCACCGCCTTAATCTTCTCCAAGGCGGCAAGTCCGTCGTAGGCCAAGCCCACCAGCTCCATATCGCTCTGCAGAGCCAAGTGGTCGCTTAGCGCCGCGCAAAGCTCCCGATTGTTATCGGCAATCATCACCCTGATTTTTTCACTACTCATCGTTACACCCCCGCCAGGTTGTTCAAAGGCTCCGTAACTCAAACCCCTGCAATCGTGTGGCATCTCCGGAACCTTTAACACAATATTGATTATATTCAATTCGACGAAGGTCTGACTTATCCTTCATTTGCGAAAATTTTCTCCATTATCATATTACCATTTGTTTATCTTCCACCTTAGCCAAGGTTTCCCGGTCGATATCCATTAATAGGAGATTGCGCCACTGGGTATCGTTCAACCTTCGCAGCCGCCCCCGGCAGCGAAATCCTACTTTTCTGTAGCAATTAATCGCCCTTTTGTTGGCCTGATAAACCCGGAGGTAGATCCGGCTAAGATTTAAATGTTCAAAGGCAATGTCCAGTAAAGCCCGGACGGCAGCCCGGCCATACCCTTGGTTCCAGTATTCTTTCTCACCAATGCAGATCCTAAGTTCCGCTTCCCGCTTGCGCCAGGAGATGTGATCCAACTCCAGTTCTCCCAGGAGTTTACCCTCAAGGGTCTCCAAGGCAAAAAGCCGCTGGTTCCGGGAGCCCCGGCAATCAGCGAACCACTGGCGACACTCCTCCAAAGTCTTGGGTTGCGGTCCGTCCATATATTGTCCTACTTCCGCATCATTGTTCCAACGGGCAACCGCACTTAAGTCCTCTTCCTTTAGCGGACGAATCCGGACCGGCTTAAACTGCGCCATTCTTGGGCCACCTCTTATTCCGATTGTTTCTGCAAAAAGTGCTAAGTTTGTTGCTACAACGCCATCCGGTGAGCGCAGGCGGGTAATGGCCGTGAGTATTCACGGCAACAAGCCATCGTTCACAGTTTGTTTCGAAATAAGAGATTCGATTTGCGCATACTAAACCCTTCCGTCAATTGCAGGCGAATCCAGCGAAAATTGGCAGAAGACCATATTTAATCGAGCTCGGCCGTACGGCGTAACACCGCAACCAGATTGGCGCCAATAATTCCTTGGATGACCTCAGGTGCCCATCCCTCCTCCTCCATGGCAGCAAAGACCTCCGGAAAATCGGTGACATCTGTTATGCCACGGGGTGTTTCTTTGATGCCGTCAAAGTCGCAACCAAAGGCTGGACAACCCATCCCACCGACTTCCATGATATGCTCTATATGTTTTAACGCATGACGAACGTTGGCGGTTTCCTCGGTCAGGAAAGGCGGGTACATCGCCACCCCTACCGTCCCGCCTAAATCTGCCAGGGCTTTGATCTGGTCATCCGTCAGATTCCTGGGATGGAACATCAATGCAGCGGCATTGGCATGGGTCGCCAGGACAGGTCCGGGGGGTTGAGCTCGGATAATCTCCCAGAACCCCTCCTGATGCAGGTGGGAGAGATCAAGGGCCATCCCCAGATCGGTCAAACACGCCAACGCCATCCGCCCCTTCCTGGTCAGGCCGCCGTTGGCTAAAACGCCTGCCGCAAAGGGATTGGCATGATTCCAAGTCAGGGAAACCATCCGGATACCTAAAGCATAGAACTCCTCCAGCCGCTTCACTTCTCCCTCCAAGGGCTCCAGTCCCTCCAAGGCCAAAAGCACCCCTGTTTTTCGGCTGTTTTCCCACAGGCGCCAATCTTCGGCCTCCCTCAGCCAGACGCAGTCCTCCGTATGTTCCCGGTACTTTCGGGCAAACTCCTCTAACAATCCCACCGCCCAGGCGTAGGATGAACCCCTTTCTTCAGCACAGATTGCCAACACTTGCAGATCCACCCCGGCTCTGCGCAAGCGCACCAAATCCATGTGCCCATGGGCGCTCTCTTGAAAAAAAGAACGACTTTCTCCCGTCGCCGCCACCAGTGTATCCGCATGCCCATCCGCCACCGGCCAGTACTGTTTCCAAGGCATCTTCCACCCACAACCTCCGTTTCTCTTCTCCCTTAGAAAGAAAAGGGACCTGCCCGGCAGGTCCCCTCAGACTACAGCATGGATTTAACGGGGCTCAACAATCAGTTTGATTGCCGTCCTTTCCTCCCCGTTGATGGAAACATCACTGAAGGCCGGGATACAGACCAGGTCTATCCCGCCTTGCGCCACGAATCCACGGGCAATTGCCACAGCCTTGACAGCTTGATTAATGGCGCCGGCTCCAATGGCCTGAATTTCAACGCTTCCTTTCTCCCGAATGACTCCGGCCATTGCACCCGCCACAGAGTTAGGATTAGATTTGGCCGCTACCTTAAGAAGTTCCATGCCCGCTTCCTCCCTTTGGCTATTTTTTACTTAAGCAATGTATATATTTTTGCCTAATTGCAAAATTCCTCTTTTTTTAAGCTAATAGATCAAAATATCTTTAACATTTTGTTTACTGTTCGCCAAAAACAAGGAGCACCAAGGCATGTTAAGTCCTTTGCGCCAGTTAAGTAATTATTGGCGGCAGCTTCCCCTTCCCTATAAATTTAATGGGAGGCCTTGTCTTATATGCCAAAGATCCGTGGATTTCTCCTAAGCCATAACTTTAAAACGTTCAATGACTTGAGTTGAACCGTTTTGCTGCAATTCCAAGATGACTCCGCAAATCGCCACCGGGCCGCTGGCCACCTCAAAACGGACGGGCAGTTTCGTCACAAACTTGCGGATGGCCAGTTCCGGAAGGACGCCCAAGACCGAGTCGACGGGCCCGCACATCCCCACATCAGTTATGTACCCAGTGCCCTGGGGGAGAATGGTTTCATCGGCCGTAGTGACATGAGTATGGGTGCCTAAAACCGCTGATACTTTACCATCCAAATAGCGAGCCAGGGCAATCTTCTCCGAGGTCGCCTCAGCATGCATATCCAAGAGGACATACGGGGTTTTTCTGCGGAGTTCCGCGGCAAGCTCCAAACCCATCCGGAAGGGACAGTCCAGGGCCTCCAGATAGACCTGGCCCAACAAATTGAAGACCCCCACCAACTCACCGTTGGCTGCGGTAAATAAACCGGCACCCCGACCGGGGGTGTCAGGTGGATAGTTTGCCGGCCGCAACACCCGTTCTTCCCTCTCTAAAACCTGGAAGATCTCCCGGTTCTTCCAGGTGTGATTCCCCAGGGTGATCACATCGATACCTGCATCTAAAAGCTCTTTGGTAACATCCAAGTTCAAGCCGAAACCTCCAGCGGCATTTTCGCCATTGGCCACAACCAAATCCGCCCGGTACTGCCTGCGGATCTCCGGCAACTTCTTTCGGACCGCTGCCCGTCCCGGCTTACCAACAATATCTCCTAAAAAGACCAGACGCATTCAGTTTTCTCCTTTTAATCCTAAAACTTACCCCCACCGGTAGTGGGGGCTGTGAGCAGATCTCTAAATTACTAGCGGTTAAAAATCATAACCCGTCCTTCCTCACGAATACCGATGAGCTTCTTCTCTTGCCTGGAGTCCTTCAGGTCTTCCAGCATATGCTCGATCAGCTCCTCCTGAAAAACCTGCTCCTCTTCACCGACTACATCTTCGGGATCACAAACCAACTCACCAAGTTTTTCTCGGACTAAATGCACAATCAGGGAGATCTCTTCCTGGCTCAGGGAAGAGATGTCACGAACTACTTCAAGAAAACTAAAGTTGTCCTGGGTGTAGTAGGAGATGGAGGCGATGCTGTAATTCCGTTGGTTCAGTTCGGCCAAGACCTCCAGACTCATTGTATAGTCTTGCAAGAAGAGTCGGAATTCCGCCTCTGCAAGCTCATGCCCGATGAGAAAGGTAAAATGAAGGGTCTTCTCCTGGGGATCCAAACTCAGGGTGGCGATCTCCGGATAACGGACCATCAACGATACGATGAGACTCATTGAATTATTAAAGGGCTCGCCTTCTTTCCAAAAAACACCTTTCATCCGTTACCCCTCCTTATCCGCCATAATTTAGTGCAGTCTCTAGTGTATATTTTCTTTTTGCCCAGCCAAAATCCTGCTCTTGCAATCACTAATCGCTTCATCATTCTTCACAATACCATTGGGTTCTATAAGCCGAAAATGAAATATTTTTTTCGAAAAAGAGGCCACCGCTTCCGGTGGCCTTGGTTTGTTATTTCGCATAATCCACAGCCCGGGTTTCTCGAATGACGGTAACTTTGATCTGTCCCGGATACTCCAGTTCGTTTTCGATCTGCCTGGCAACTTCCCGGGCTATCCGGATCGCGTTCAAATCATCGACCTTATCAGGCTTCACCATAATACGAATTTCCCTACCGGCTTGAATTGCGTAGGTTTTATCGACACCTTCGACGGATTCAGCAATACTCTCCAGTTTTTCCAGTCGCCTGATGTACGTCTCCAGGGTCTCCCGGCGCGCACCGGGTCTTGCTGCAGAGATAGCATCCGCCGCCTGAACTAGCACCGCTTCAATAGTATTTGCTTCAACATCGCCATGATGGGCGGCAATCGCATGGACAACCGCAGGGGATTCCTTGTACTTCCTTGCCATATCCGCACCGATGGTAGCATGGGGGCCTTCCACCTCATGGTCGATGGCCTTGCCAATGTCGTGCAAAAGACCGGCGCGTTTGGCTATTGCTACGTCAGCGCCAAGTTCAGCGGCCATAAGGCCGGCCAAATGAGCAACCTCAATCGAATGTTTAAGGACATTCTGCCCATAACTGGTCCGATATTTCAACCGACCAAGCAGTCGGATGAGTTCGGGGTGAAGTCCGTTGACACCGGTTTCGAAGGTAGCCCGCTCGCCTTCTTCCTTGATGATATTCTCCACTTCTTTTTGGGCTTTTTCCACCATTTCCTCAATTCGGGCTGGGTGGATCCGTCCATCGGTAATTAAGCGTTCCAACGCAATTCTGGCCACTTCCCGCCGGACCGGGTCAAAACCGGAGAGAATGACCGCTTCCGGCGTATCATCAATAATAAGGTCTATACCTGTTAAGGTCTCCAGAGCGCGGATGTTCCGGCCTTCACGGCCGATAATCCGTCCTTTCATTTCATCGTTGGGCAGCGCTACTACAGAAACAGTTGTTTCTGCCACATGATCAGCAGCGCACCGTTGGATGGCTGCCGAGATGATCTCCCTGGCTTTACGTTCGGACTCTTCCTTGGCCTTTGCCTCCAGATCCCGAATCCGCATACCGATCTCTTGTGAGATCTCACGCTCGACATTTTCAAGTAAAATGTTTTTTGCTTCCTCTGAAGAAAGACCGGAGATTCTTTCCAGTTCCTTTCGCTGGATCTGCTGGAGTTCTAACAACTCTGCTTTTAGTTTTTCAACCTCCGCCTCTTTCTTGGCAATCTGTTCCTCTTTTTTCTCAAGATTTTCGGACTTGCGGTCTAACGACTCTTCCTTTTGCAGCAGTCGTTTTTCCTGTCGTTGAATGTCGTTACGCCGTTCCCTGATCTCTCGCTCCAAGTCGTTTTTGACCCGGAGGGCTTCCTCTTTGGCCTCGAGCAATGCTTCGCGCTTTTTTGCTTCAATTTCTTTCTCTGCATTATCAATGAGCGCCCGGGCCTTTTCTTCAGCTGAGTTCAACCGCATCTTGGCCAGAAGTTTTTCAAGGTACAAACCAAGAACAGCGCCAACGCCGAAAATCAGAATGATTGGTAATAATTGTTTAATTATATCTATACCTGACACCTCCTTTCACATTTGCAAAAGTAGAAACATAAACCAATAAAGCCGAGTAAGAACTCGGCTTCCCATAGGTGTTCTACTCCAATTATCATTTTATCCATTTTTCTTAACCCTGTCAAGTATCCTCCTCTGCGTAACCGCAGGCCCTGATGGCTTCCTCTGTGAAACCGGATTGGGCTAAATACCGTAGAACCCTCATCTTCTCTTTCCGCGAAGGGTTCTCTGTTTGGGACAGCCGTTTCTCCGCAATCTGCCGCGCAAGGCGGTATTCCTCCGTCCAAGGATACCACTCCTCAAGATACCGGCGAATATCCTCTTCTGGCAGGCCGTTTTCTAGCAACCGCCCAAAAACATACTCCCTTCCTTTACCTTTGTTACGATAATGGGCAATCCGGTCCCGGGCAAATTCGTCATCCTTGATATAGCCCCAATCGGTGAGCCGCTCAAGGCATTCGGCGATCTCCGCTTCAGCATAACCCCGGCGGCGCAGGGCTTCGCTCATCCCCCAACGAGAATAGGCCCGCTGCCCCAAAAGCCGTAAAGCCTCTTGCATACCACTGCGTTTCAAAACACATCAGGCCTTTGCTTTCGCCTGTTTTTCGTCCTTAGCCCCTTTGGCTTCCGCGGCTTCCGCGGCGTTATTTAAGCGGGCGATCCCCACCGCCGCCAGAACCTTCTCCTCCACCTCTTTAAGCAACGCAGGATTGTTCTGTAAAAAGTCACGGGCATTTTCCCGGCCTTGGCCAATTCTGGTGTCGCCATAGGAATACCAAGCACCGCTCTTATTTATAATATCAGCTTCCACCGCCATATCCAGAATTGTTCCCGCCTTGGAGATCCCAATGCCGTAGAGAATATCAAACTCTGCCTCTTTAAACGGCGGTGCCACCTTGTTTTTGACCACCTTCACCCGTGTACGGCTGCCCACCATTTCACTGCCCTGTTTCAAAGTCTCGATCTTGCGCACTTCCATCCGGATGGAAGCGTAAAACTTAAGGGCACGTCCGCCCGGGGTGGTTTCGGGATTACCGAACATCACGCCAACCTTCTCCCGGATCTGGTTAATGAAGATGACAATTGCCCGGGATTTGCTGATGGCGCCGGTCAATTTCCGCAGCGCCTGCGACATGAGGCGGGCTTGCAACCCTACATGGGCATCGCCCATCTCGCCCTCGATCTCCGCCCGCGGGGTCAGCGCTGCTACCGAGTCAACAACAACTATATCAACGGCATTGCTGCGCACCAGTGCTTCGGCTATCTCCAAGGCCTGTTCCCCAGTATCAGGCTGGGAGATCAGGAGATTGTCAATATCCACACCAAGTTTCCGCGCATAAATCGGGTCCAGGGCATGCTCGGCGTCGATGAAAGCAGCAACCCCACCCAGACGCTGGGCCTCGGCTGCTATATGCAAAGCAACTGTGGTTTTACCGGAGGACTCCGGCCCGTAAATCTCGACGATCCGCCCGCGCGGCACGCCGCCGACGCCCAAGGCCAGGTCCAACGTGATCGCGCCCGTCGGAATAACTTCAATGTTCATCTTGTCAACTGCTTCACCAAGTCTCATGATGGAACCCTTGCCAAACTGCTTCTCAATCTGCAGCATAGCCATTTCCAACGCTTTTTGCTTCTCTGCGGTAGACATCTTATCGCCCGCCTTCCCCCAAACATTTGTTCGCTTCCTAGTATAACAGAGTTTGCCCCTTGTGTCAATGAATCTTAAATCCCTGCATAATATCGGCATTATCCTCTGTTGCCCAGTTTAAACCGTTGCAATTCCCGGTATGTCGGTCCACCCGGACTCAGGACACTCTCGATCAAAGCAAATCCATCAACAGTCATCCTGCCGGATATCCCCGCCGCCAGCCGGGCCCGGTCAAACATGGCCGGAGATGCCTTTACCCGCCCAATGGTCAGGTGAGGCCGGAAAACCCGGTCCTCCCGGGGCAGGCCCAGCTTAAGGCAGGCCGACTCCACGCTCTCCGCCAAGGCGGCAATGGGCTCCTGCCCCTCGGCAAGCCCCAGCCAAAGCACCCGTGGCTCACCGTGGCGGGGAAAGACGCCCCCCGGGCCAAATTTAAGATCAAAGGCAGGATGCAGGGCTGACACTTCCCGGAGCTCCGGGGCCAAACGCGCCGGCATTTCCGGGGGCTGCTCCCCCAGGAACTTCAAGGTAAAATGCAGTTGCTCCGGGGGCGTCCACCTGATCCCGCTGCTTGTTTCAGATAACTCACGGATGCACCCGGTCACTTTCCGCTGCAGATCCGCCGTCAACCAAATCCCTAGAAACAGCCGTATTCTCTTCACCCCCCTTGACTACTTTGCGCTCTAAAACAAAGCGCCCGTTCAGACTATATACTTTAATCAGATCCACCGCGGTGAGGGTAATGGCCCGGCCTCCTTCTCCGTCCTCCACAGGATCAAAGTGCAATAACGCCAGGCTAAAGGGCACACCATCCTGGGAAACGTTCTCCAGGGCCCGGACACCGGCGGCTCCGGTGGTGCCCGCATCCACCACCCGGGTGCCACTGCGCTCATAGATACGCGCCCGGTGGTCGTGACCATGCAACACCAAGGGGACCTTCCCCAGCAAACCCCGGGCCACGGTGACATTATGGACTGCCACCAGGTCGGGCGCTTTTTCCAAACGGGCAAACTCTGCAGTTAACTCCTCCGCCGCTTGCCGCAGCTCCTGGGCTGTGGCTGTCAACTTCCCGGTTTTGGCGGTCGGGTCACCCCAGGCCAAAATATTCAGGCCTTTATAGGTTACAACTCCGTTATCCAGCACACGGATACCCCGGATCTGCTTTAGCCTGGCAATGGCCTCCGGCGCATCATGGTTCCCCGGCACAAAGAAATAGGGTACGCCAACCCCCGCCAAGGCTTCGGCCATCCGGGCCTCCAGCGGCGTACCGTAATCGGTGATGTCGCCGGTGTCAATGATCAGGTCAGCCCCAAACCCCTTGACCACCCGCCGCAGAAAGTCGTAAGCCGCCGGATTGTTATGAATATCGGAAACGTGAACGACCTTCAAGGTCCCGTCGGCCCGGGCCAAGGGATCCAATTGGTCAACTTGGGTAAAGAGGCGGTTGAGATTGCCGGCCATCACCTCCAGTTTGCGCCCTAGCGTATCTAGTTGTGCCAGGCCCTTATCCACCAGATCCAACAACCAGGGGGCTGCTTCCAGCATCCCTTCGTACCGGGGTCGGTCAAAAGCCTGCTGGTTGTATTGGATCATCACACCACCTAAAACCACGCCAGTAAAGACCGCCCCTAACAGCAGCGATCGCACCCAGCGCTTCCAGTTGGCCCAACCCCAAATGATCATGCCGGCCATCACGCCCGCCCCAGCCCCCACCAAAAGCAACACCAGGAAAAAATGGATAAAGATCCGGCGCAGTTGGGGAAGGAAAGTTTGCAGGTATTCGGCGGGTTTTTCCTGGTCGGCCAATTCTGATTGTAACAGGTTTTCATCGATCCGGTTCAGTTGCACGCAGAAGGCCACCGGAACCCCGTGGGTATCCGCTTTGATCTGCCCCAGCGGGGGAAGCACCAGGCGTGTTTCGCCCCGGACCGACCAACGCATCTGCAGTCGGAGATCGAGGGGACCCAGCCGTGTGTCCATTGTTCCAAAGAAATGCAGGGCCAATGCGCTAAAGAGTATTACAATAGCGGTTTGCGTCAGCCGTTGCCAAAAACTTCGGCCCATGCTTTACCTCCTGTTCTTCATTGCTTGGCCAGATATTGCCATAGCATGGTCAAGCCCGCCTGAGCCGTCGCCAGTTTATTTTCTGTCCGGTCCCAGGGGAAATGATGGCAGAGCACCTGCACGCCGCCGGGTGCGGCCAGAGCCGTATAAACCAGTCCCACCGGCTTTTCCGGTGTGCCACCGCCGGGACCGGCGATCCCGGTGGTTGCCAAGCCTAAATCTACACCATAGCGCCGCCGAAGGCCCTTGGCCATCGCCTCTGCCGTCTCCGGGCTAACCGCCCCGTGGCACCGGAGGGTTTCCTCCTCCACGCCAAGCAGCTTCTTTTTGGCTTCGTTGCTGTAGGCAACAATCCCTAACATAAAGTAGGCGGAACTGCCAGGAACCTCCGTAATCCGGTGTCCAAGCAAACCCCCGGTGCAGGACTCGGCCAGACCGAGGGTCAAACCCTGTTCCAACAGCAAGCGGCCCACTCCGTCCTCCAAACGTTCCTCGTCCGCGCCATAAATGTAGGTGGCCAACCGCTCCCGCAACGCAGCCTCCAGCGGCGCCATGCGCGCCAACCCCTCTTGGCGCGTTGCGGCCTTCACGGCCAAACGCAGATGGATCTCGCCGTGTTTGACGTAAGGGGCGATCGTCACCCCGTCCCGAACCTCTAACAGGTCGGTGATACGTTCTTCCAGGGCCGACTCTCCGATCCCGGTGGTTTTGAGGACCCGGGTGATCAAACCGGGGTGGTCCTGACCTAAAAGCTGCCGGAGCCTGGGGAGCACCTCGCCGGTCATCAGCATTTTCAGTTCCAGCGGGACACCCGGAAGGGCCACTATATACTTCCCGTCTTTCTCCAACCAAATCCCCGGCGCGGTCCCCCGGGGATTGGGCAAAGGGCGGGCCGACGGGGGCAACAAGGCCTGCTGCCGATTGATCTCTGGCATCAGCCGCTGCCGGCGGGCAAAATATCCCTCTACCTGCGCCAGGGCTTCTTCATTCAGGGTTAGTTCCTCACCGATCAGCTGGGCAAGGGCAAACCTGGTCAAGTCATCCTGGGTAGGACCCAGCCCGCCGGAAAGCAGCAGGAGATCCGAGCGTTGCCAAGCCCGCTCCAGCGTTTCGACTATTCGCTCTAAATTATCCCCAACGGTTGACTTATAATATAGATCAATTCCCAACTCCGCCAATTGCCGGGCCAAAAAAGCGGCATTGGTATCCACGATCTCCCCCAACAACAGTTCCGTCCCGATACAAACAATCTCTGCGCGCATGCCGGGTCCCCCCATGTGAGAATACGGAACAAGCCGGCGGCGACCCCATCCGGTCGCACCGGCCCATTGCTCCAGTATACTCAGGTTAATTCTCATTTCGTCGGCATTCTCCTGCCGGTTCAAGGCAAAGAACCAACGGATAATCTTTCCCAGCTTACGCTGCGGTTGCCAGTTTTAGCAGCGACCGGAATTCCTCACCGGAGATCTTCTCCTGTTCCATCAGAATTTCACTGACTTGCTTGATCAGGTCCACACGGGCATTGATAATCCCGCGGACCCGTTCCTCCTGCTCCTCCAGGATCTCCTTGGCCGCCTGGTGGAGCTTCTCCTGGGAGAGGTACTTCTCGTTGACAATTCCCAGCGACGAGAGACCTGCACCAATCAACTGGCTCACCAGTTGATTGGCCTGCTCAAAATCTTGGCTCGAGCCGGTGCTGCGTTCCCCGTAGATGGCCTCTTCCGCCACCGCGCCGCCCAAGCAAACGGCAATCCTGTCCAGAATATGCTCCTTCGTATATAAGTGCCGTTCTTCCACAGGCACAGGCCGCATAAAACCCAAGGCCCGCCCGCGGGAGGTAACCGTCACCGAGGCCACCGACCCCGGATCAACCACCTCACTGACCAGGGCATGGCCCACCTCATGGCCGGCGACACGTTTCAACTCCGCGTCGGTGGGACGTTTCTCCAACCTTTCCCCGAGGATCACCTTGTCGATGGCTTCCCGCAGTTCCTCCTGGCCGATGCGGGTCTTGCCCTTCCGGTAGGCCAAAATGGCCCCCTCATTGCAGAGGGACTCCAAGTGAGCACCGGAGAAACCAAAGGTCTCACGGGCAATTTCCTCCAGATCCACCTCATCCTCCAGCGGTTTGTTCCGCATGTGAATCTCCAGGATCCGCAGGCGTCCTTCCTTCTCCGGCAGATCCACCCGGACCTGCCGGTCAAAACGACCGGGCCGAAGCAGCGCATCATCCAAGAGGTCGGCCCTGTTCGTGGCCGCCACCACCAGAATATGCACATCATCATGACTGCGGAGCCCATCCATCTCCACCAGAAGCTGGTTCAAGGTCTGGTCATACTCCAGGTGGGAGGTATGGGTCCCCCGCTTCCCACCGATAACCTCGATCTCATCAATAAAAATAATGGCGTGGTTTTTGCCATGTTTCTGGGCCAAACTACGGGCCCTGCCAAAGAGCTGCCGGATCCGTTGGGCGCCTACCCCGGCATACATCTCGATAAACTCGGAACCAGAGGCATAGACAAAAACCGCCCCCGTATACTCCGCCGCCGCCTTGGCCATGAGCGTCTTGCCCGTGCCCGGCGGCCCGGTCAACAGGATACCTTTGAGGGGCCGGATCCCCAGTTGCTCGGTGCGGGAGGAGTCCTTGACAAAATCCAAAGCCTCCATCAACTCACGCTTGGCCGTATCCTGGCCGCCAATGTCACTGAAGGTCACTTGACTGATGGGCGGAGCTCCTTCCCCGCCGCCCAGGAACTCAAAGTTTCTGCCCACACCCCGGCCCTGGGTCAAAAGGTACAATGCGGCTACCGCGCCGCCCAGAAAGAGAAAAGGCGTGATATCCAAACCTAAATAGATCAAAAAAACAAACACACCCGCTCCAGCTCCGATTAACCATTCCATACCCATCAACGGCCACCTCCTGTCATCACCAAAACGGACGATCCGACGGTCGGCAGGCCAACCACCCGGTAAAGCCGGTCCTTCCCCTGCTCCAAGCGGACAAAAATGAAACGGTCCCCGACTTCAATCCCGACCCGAACCTTCTCTTCTGCTGCAATCAGCTCCGCGGCCGCCGGCAATAGGGTATATCTCCCAGTTGCTTTAACTTCGGCCAAGGTAAAACTCAAACGGTCATAGACCTTTTCCAGCTTGGAGCTGGCGGGCTGCAGGAAATCCACCCGCACCACCCGTTGGCCCCGGCCCTTCTCCACTTGGCGGATGAGCTCTTCCATTGTTAAGCGGAAGTCCTTGATTGCTCCGGCTTCCACCTCTAATACCACGTTATCCCCCTCCGGGCGGGTCCGGAAAGCGGCGATCCCCTGTTTTTCCCACCGTTTCCCGTCAAGGATCCCGTAGCGGACCCGTTGCAATGCGGTATAACCGCCGAAAAGCACCGTAACAGTCAGAAAAAAGGCCAGCAGTCCCAGGCCAATTTTCTTCATGGGAAATTTGCCGTTAGGTATCATTCGGGCGTCCTCCCCCCGTTAATTGTAATAGTCATTTGTAATAGTCATTAAGTTAACATAAAGGAATTATAGCATAACAATTGAGGGAAGTGCCGCAGGTAGATTGTGGATTATAAAAAAGCCGCGCCAAATCTATGGCGCAGCCGACAAGTCAACCATGGCATGTTGCGTGTAGTTACCAGTAATTATTGGTACTCCTTATAACTTATAACTCTATATTTTTATTTATAACTTTTTAAAACTCGGCCATACGGACAGTGCGGGGGAAGGGAATCACATCACGGATGTTGGTCATCCCGGTTATATACATAATCGCCCGCTCAAAGCCCAAACCAAAGCCGGCGTGCTTTGTCCCGCCGTATTTGCGGGTATCCAGGTACCACCAGTAATCTTCCCGGGCCAAACCCAATTCCTTCATGCGGGCCTCCAAACGGTCCAGTCGTTCTTCGCGCTGGCTGCCGCCGATGATCTCCCCGACGCCGGGGACCAAGAGATCCATGGCTGCCACCGTCTTGCCGTCATCATTCTGCCGCATGTAAAAGGCTTTAATCTCCTTCGGATAGTCAATGACAAAGACCGGTTTCTTAAAGACTTGCTCGGTCAGGTACCGCTCATGCTCGGTTTGAAGGTCGCAACCCCATGCCACCGGATATTCAAAACTCTGACCCGACTTTTGCAACAACTCCACCGCTTCGGTATAGGTGATCCGGGCAAACTCGGAGTTGACAATGTTCTGCAACCGGTCAAACAAGGTATTGTCTATGAAATTATTAAAGAACTCCATTTCCTCCGGGGCGTTTTCCATGACGTAATTAATCAGGTACTTAAGCATATCCTCCGCCAGGACCATGTTGTCATTAAGGTCGGCAAAGGCCATCTCCGGCTCGATCATCCAGAACTCCGCCGCGTGCCGGGGTGTGTTGGAGTTCTCCGCCCGGAAGGTTGGCCCAAAGGTGTAAATATTGCGGAAGGCCATGGCATAGGTCTCGCCCTCCAACTGGCCGCTAACCGTCAGATTGGTGGCTTTGCCGAAAAAGTCCTTGTTAAAGTCGGTCTTACCGTCGGGTGTCCGCGGCGGATCATCGGGGTCCAAAGTGGTGACGCGGAACATGGCGCCTGCTCCCTCGCAGTCACTCCCGGTGATGATGGGAGTATGGACATAGACAAAACCCCGCTCCTGGAAGAACCGGTGGATGGCATAGGCCGCCAGGGACCGCACCCGGAACACTGCAGAAAATGTATTGGTCCGCGGCCGCAGGTGGGCAATGCTCCGCAAAAACTCAAAGGAATGCCGCTTCTTTTGCAACGGATAATCGGTGGGACACGTCCCTTCGACGGTAACAAACTCCGCCTTCAATTCAAAGGGCTGTTTGGCACCGGGGCTGTCCACCACCACGCCTTCAACAATGATGGCCGAACCCACACCCAACTTAACCACCTCGGCAAAGTTCGACAGGGCTTCATCCACCACAACCTGTAAATTCTTAAAGAATGAACCGTCATTCAATTCAATGAAAGCAAAGGTCTTCACGTCCCGAACAGTCCGAACCCAACCGCCAACCCGGACCCGCTGGCCAAGATAGGACTGGGTTTGACGATACAACTGTTTGACTGTGGTAAAATCCATTTTAATCCCCTTTCCAACCAACCTCGTGGTCCCTTGACCACCGGCGCTCGTTTAAAGCCATTGTTTAAAGCAATTGGATGCCCGCAGCGGCACAAGCCTCAATCATCCTGTCAGGCCAGACCGAAGACTGCACCTCACCGATATGGGCCTTTTCCAGGAAAAACATGCACAAGCGCGACTGCCCGATGCCGCCGCCCACGGTGTAAGGAAGCTTCTTGGCCAATAAATCCTGATGAAACTGGAGCTCTAACCGGTCCTCGCACCCGGCCTGCTTTAATTGGCGCAGCAAGGCCTCTTCGTCTACCCGGATCCCCATGGAGGAAATCTCAAAGGCCTTCCTAAGCAGCGGGTTCCAGAAGAGGATGTCACCGTTTAAGGACCAGTCATCATAGTCCGGCGCCCGGCCGTCATGCTTCTCGCCGGATTTGAGAACCCCACCGATCTGCATGACAAAGACCGCGCCCTTCTCCTCCGTGATGGCATCCTCCCGCTCCTTCGGCGGCAAACCGGGATAAAGATCTTCTAGTTCCTGGGAGCTAATAAAGCTGATCTCCGCAGGAAGATGCGGCTGTAGGACAGGATATTCGTCGCAAATGTAGTCCCGGGTCTTGAGGAAGACCCGGTAGATCTGGCGGACAACCGACTTTAAGGTCCCGGTATTCCGGTCTTCTTTCCGGATGATCTTCTCCCAGTCCCATTGGTCCACATAGATGGAGTGAAGATTATCCAGATCCTCATCCCGCCGGATAGCGTTCATGTCAGTATAGAGCCCCTCCCCGACGGAGAAACCGTAACGATGGAGGGCCATGCGTTTCCATTTCGCCAGGGAGTGGACGATCTCGCATTCCTCGTTGATAGATTTAACGTCAAAGGCCACCGGGCGTTCAACACCGCTAAGGTTATCGTTCAGGCCGGACCCGGGCCGCACAAACAAGGGGGCGGACACCCGCACCAAGTTCATTTCTTCCGCCAAAGCCCGTTCAAAAAAATCTTTCAACTTTTTGATGGCCACTTCCGTTTCCCTGAGCGAGAGCTTGGCCCGATAGTTCTTGGGAATGATCAGGTTTTTCACTAAAACCTACTCCTTAACCCCGCAATCTGTGGGCGAAAATTACTCAATACGAGAATTATACCATAAAAGAAGAACGATGGGGAAACAACCTTTGGAATTATTTTGCCTACCGTCTGGTTAGGCAAATACCCAAACCCAACCCTTTTACAATTGTACATTTTGTGACCTCAATTGTAAATCAGCAAAAACAAGCCCTGTCAGGCTCAGGCGCCGGTGGTAAAATGACGCAAGAGGACCGCATACCCTTTCCGGCGAATTATGTTACTCAGAACGGCGTGCTTTCACCGTCATTCAATACAAAAATACGGTTAGGTGACTTACTTTGCCGCGACTAAACCGGGCAATTCCTCTCTTATTTGCCTTATCAATGCTTGGCCTTGCCTCCGCGCCGGCTTTAGCCCTGGACCGGCCTTTGCAGGTTAATGTCATGACCTTGAACCTGCATAATGGGCGGAACGCTGCAGGCGCCGATAACATCGAAAGTCTCCTTAGGCTGGTGGCGGAGGAAAGACCCGACCTCATTGCCCTGCAGGAGGTGGAGGATAGCGTCCTTACCCGGTTAAAAAACTCCGGGTACCAAATCATTCATAAGGGCAATGCCAACCTGGGCTGGTTTCGTTTTGGCAATGCCTTGCTGACAAAGCATCCGATCGCCCGGCACCGCCATTACTATCTCCCGAGCCAACTTGAGCAAAGGGGCCTGCTGGAAGTAGCTGTAAACTTCAACGGCACGATCGTCCGGGTCTTCAATACCCATTTAGGGTTAAGCCATGACGACCGGGAACATCAGCTGGCGGCCGTCACCCGCATCCTGGCAGCTGCCACCGGACCCTTTATTCTCATGGGGGATTTTAACGTAGAGCCCCACGCCAAGTTATTCACGGAACTGACGGCTTTGGCGACCGAGGCAGGTGCCACCCTGCCCCTGGGTGAATCATTCCCCACCGGGCAACCCTCCGGCCGACCGGACCAGATCTGGTACAGCAGGCATTGGCAAGCGGTAAAGGGCAGCACCCTTCCCTGGAACGGCTCAGACCACCTGCCCGTCCTGGTCACCCTGGCTTTAAAGATATCGCCGGATTCTGCCAAGATTTCTTCATTAACGGAAGATCCTTTAACCATTGAAGCGAATCTCCCCGACTCCCCGCTGCTGCCGGACCCCACCCGCCTGTATTTTCTGGCGACCGTCGCCTATCAACGCCCGGAGGGCACAGAGAAAATACCCGCCTCCTTCACCGTCCCCCTTTGCCCCCAAGTCAGCTTGGAGCTGGCCACCGACGGCCATGACCCCGGGGTGACCCTTAATTTCTATAAAATGTTGGACCTGCGGGACTACGCCTCCCTCATCGGCGTGCGGGGTCTCGGCCACTGGTGTCTTGCCATCGGCGCAGCCAACAACCATAAACCATGGTTGGAATGGGGACAGTATTACCGCTGGAGCAAATGCTGGGGGACACAACTTACCGCCTCCACCCGGGAGGACCGGGCCAACTGGCAACTCCGCCAGGTCTACCTGGTCTCACCACGCCTGAGTATTACCGCCGGGGCCAACACGGACGGCGCCTTCTCCCTGGCCGCCGCCTTCCTGGGCAGCAACAGCCAGGTCTACACCTTGGGTTGGCAGCATGACAATGCCGCATCCATTTGGCAGTTCGGCTGGAGTTATCGCTGGTAAACCAAAAAAAGGGCTGCCACAGCAGCCCTTTTCATTTGATTTTCCGGCTTTAATCAGCCTTAATCGGTCTTTGCTTTAAGCCAACGGTTCCCCGGGCTCCTCGTCTTCCTCGAGGGTTTCCACTGGCGCCTCTTCCTCTGGCACCAATTGTTCCTCAACAACTTCCGGTTTCACCTGTTCTTCAACAACCTCCGGCGCCCTCTGCTCTTTAGCCGCCACCGGTTCTCCGCTCGCCGGCGCTTTGGGCTTACGGGCGCTCAGCGCAAAGAAAACAACCGCAAGCACCAGTACAGCCAAGAGAATACCAATGATAACCACAGGATCCGGCCCGGCTTTTATCTTTGCCTCCATCGTCATGCCCTTCATAGCAGTGGGAAGGGGTATCTCCCAAATCACTGTGTTCTTATTGATCTTCCCGTTGGCTTCCAAAACCTTGGCTGGCATCTTCGTGGTAAATTTAAAGGTATAGCCGGCGAACATTGCCTGCATCATTGCAGCGGTGTCATTCTCCGCTTCCTCCGGCTCATCGGCCGTACCAGCTACGACCATCTTATAGACCAGGTTGCCCTTTTTGTCCTTTTTGAAACTGATCTGCCGGTCCATAAAGAACTTGGCCTCGGAAAGCTTGTTAATATCTTTAAATGCCAGTTCAATCACGACATTTCGTTTCCCTTGTTCACTAAAAACATCGATCTTTTTCACAGTTATATTCTTACTATCAAATTGCGCCTTTACCTTTTCCTTGTCAAATTCAAAGGGATTTTCTACCTGGTCTTCACCCTGCTCCATCATGGCAAACATGGATTCTTCAATACTGTATTGGATCTTCATGCGTCCGGAACCATTGCTTTGCAAAACTGTCTCTTCCGTATAATTGATACAACCCGACATTGCCAACAAGGCCAACATGGCCGCAACCGTCAAAAGTCTCCGCCACATCTTAATTCCTCCGTTCGTCTTTAATTACCGACCACAAATTACAGATTCTGGTTTTCTTCGCTTTCCCCTGCAAATCATTGACAATTTGTTAAATTATTTCCGATTATACTTCAACAAAAGGATTTATTGCGCGTCTTCCCGCAGTTATTACGCTTTAGCATATTCTCCTGGGTAAGGACTTTCTCCCGGAAAAATCTTCACTTGCCGTTGCAAAAACCTCCTGACAACATCCGCCGTTATTGCTATAATGTTGCATAGATGTTTTTATGATCCCGAGGACAACAAAACCGCGCTTTTACGGCTTAGTCCGACAGTAAGGAAGAAAGCAAGGTGAATTGATATTGTATCAAAACCTGGTTTACCTGATCAAACCTGAGGATCACTCACCGGAACGCCTCAAAACAATTCTCACCTCCCACCCGGAGATCCGCTTTGTCTCCCTGGTGGGGGTGGATCTCGGCGGGAACGACACCGACGAGAAAATCCCCATCAAGTTGTTTCTCAAGGATATCAATAAATTTCTGAAGGGCGGCATCCAAACCGACGGCTCCAGCGTGGTTTTGCCCCACATCGCCACCCTCAACGACGGCAAGGTTGATTTTGAAGCGGACCTCAATGTCAACTGGTATGTGGACTACAACTGGGAGCATATTGACCCCGAAACCCAGTTGCCCGTCGGTACCTTACGCATCCCGTCCTTTTTGATCCATTCCGGCGAGCGCATCGATTCCCGCTCCGTCCTCCTGCGCGCCATGGATCGGGTGCAACGGCTCCTGCCCGAGCTGTTACGGGCCTTTCCCGAAGTGGCCCAAGCCCATGGCATTCATCCCGATCAGATCGTAGAAGTAATCCTGACTGCAGCGACGGAGCTGGAGTTTTGGGTTAAAACCCCCAATGAGAAAGCAGAGATTGAACAGCTCACCGCCTCCCAAGTCTTGCAGGAGCAATACTGGAAGCGCACGAAGGGCGTGGTCCGTACTGCCCTGGAGCATTCCCTGATGCTTTTGGAGCAATATGGCTTGGAACCTGAAATGGGCCATAAAGAAGTGGGCGGGATTAAAGCCCAGATCGGCGACGGCGGCGGGCTTACCCACATTATGGAGCAACTGGAAATCGACTGGCGCTTCTCTAATGCGCTGCAAGCCGCAGACAATGAGCTATTAGCCCGGATCATCATAAAAGAGACCTTCCGCCGGCACGGGCTCGAAGTTACTTTCATGGCTAAACCCATGGAAGGGGTGGCGGGCAACGGCGAGCATACCCATGTGGGTATCTCCTTACGGCTGAAGGACGGTTCCATCCGGAACATCTTTGCTCCCCTGGATGCCAACCGGGAGTTCTTAAGCCCCATCGGCTGGGGCGCCCTGCTGGGCATGCTCAAAAATTACGAGACAATCAGCGCCTTTATCTCCGCGTCCAACGATGCTTTCAACCGGCTCCAGCCCGGGTTTGAAGCGCCTGTCTGCATCGTGGCCTCCGTTGGCCATGACGTGGCCACACCGTCCCGCAACCGCACGGTTCTCTTGGGTTTAATCCGTGATATCGATGATCCCGCGGCCACCCGCTTTGAGGTGCGGTCACCCAACCCCCATACCAATACCTATCTGGCCTTGGCCGCCATTTACCAAGGCATTATGGACGGCATCGTCCATGTGGTCAAAGAGGGTCGGACCTCCGCTGACTTGGAACGGGAGTTTTCGAAGAAACCAAACGAACCCGGACTGTACCTGGAACTCCATCGGGCCTACCGGTCCGAGGAAGACGTCTTTGCTGCATACTCCGCCGAGGAACGTGACCAGCTGTTCGGCCGGCCCCCCGCTACTGTCTGGGAGGCCATGGAGAACCTGGAGAAATATGCAGAAAAAGCCGCCGTCCTCCGCCAAGGCGAGGTCTTCTCCGGCAAGATCATCCGCTCCTACGCCCAGGCCATGTTAAACCAATGGATTACCGAGCTGCGGGACCGCATTCTGCCGGAGAACGTGGAGATCATCCGCTCCCTCACCCGACTCGACACCCCCGATGCTTCGTCCATCGATGAGGAGCGTTGGAACAAAGTCAATACAGTCCGGCGCGAACTGATGAAGGACGAATTCGGGCGGATCTCCCTGTTCGCCCAGTTGCGTCAAGCCATCGAAAAACACGACTATCCTGAAATCTCCCGTTTGCAACAGCAGATGAATGCAATGATGAGAGAACTGAAGGTCTTATACAACGAATACCGGCGAAACCTGTTTTAGCACCATTCCATTCCCGCAAGACAAAACAAAAGCTCCTCTTTCCGCAAGAGGAGCTTTTTCTTCTTTCTTCGCAGACACCCCTGCCAAGCAGGGAGACATTTTATTCACGGAACAATTGGCGCGCCCGTTCCAAAAAACCGCGGATACCCCGGGACCCGTTCCCTTGCCGGACGCTTTCCCCCAGCAGGCCCCGGGCAGCTTTATCTATGGACACGGCCGCCTTTGACGACGGATAAGCAATCATCACAGGATTCTGGGCCTTGATCGCCTTGGAAACCAGATGATCATCGGGTACGATCCCCAGCAGGGAAATATCCAAATCAAGGAAACGTTTACCGGTAAAGAGAAACTTGTCAGCGACGGCGCGGCCCTCTTCCAAAGTCTCCGCCCGGTTGACAATAAGGTGGATCCGGATATCCGAACGTTCCGTGGCAAGGACCTTGGCCACGGCAAAGGCATCGGTAATGGCATGGGGTTCGGTGGTAGTAACCAGCAAGACCTCATCCGAAGCCAGCAAAAAGTGGGTGACATTGCGTCCGAGCCCCGCACCGGTGTCGAAGAAAATGGTCCTGGCATAGTTTTCGATAGAGTTTAAGCGGGAGATGACCTCCCCAATCTGCCAATCAGCCAAGTCCGCAAGTTCCCGCAGACCGGAACCGCCGGGAATGATCTTTACCCCGGCCGGCCCCTCCACCATAACCTCTTCCACCGACCTTTCCCCGGTCAGGAGATGCCGGAGATTATACTTGGGCGTAATATTCAAGAGTACATCCACATTACCCAGGCCCAAATCGCTGTCGATAATCGCCACCGGCTCGCCCAGCCGGGCCATGGCAATGCCCAGATTGATTGTCAGGCTGGTCTTGCCGACCCCACCCTTGCCGCTGGTGACGGCGATGACACGGGTGCGGAGGTTTTGTCCCTCCCGGCCCAGGCGGGAGATACCATGGGGCCGTGTGATCAACAGTGACGGCTCGGGCCGGAGCATCCGTTGGATCACCTCGGCCGTAAAATCGAAGGACTCATCCTCCATCCCCTGGACTTTAAGGACAGTACCTGCAGGCAACAGCACATACTGCCCGCCGGAAGTAGGCATGGAAATACGGATTCCCTCGGCGGTCACTTCCCGAATTGTACTGTCATAATCCCCGCGGTAAATTCCGTTGATCGGCCGAAGCCTGATTCTGGTCTGCGGTCGTAATACTTCCTCGCTTTGCATATCCTTCTCCTTAACTTGTCCACAGAGGAAATATCAGATATCCCAGGCGCTGACGCCCGAACCAAATTTACTCAAGAATGCCGCGATTTCAGCCCGCTCCAGTGTTTTGGCAATGTGAATCAGAAGAAAATTTTTATCGTCAAGATTAATCCGCCTGGGTTTCTCCAGGATCTTACCCTGGCGATCGGTATACACACGCAGCTCCGGACGGAAGGGTTGATTCTTATGTATCCCAACCACCTTCCCAATCTCCCCAGTATTGAGCTGAACCAAGCTCCCAATGGGATAAACAGCCATCACGCTCAGGAAGGTGTACAAAACATCCGGGTCATATTTCTCCTTGAAAATCATGAGGTTATCCAAGGCTTCTCTGGGCGTCATCGGCTCCCGGTGGGGGCGGGGGGAGATACATGCGTCATAGACGTCGGCCACAGCGATAATCCGGGCGTATTTGTGGATCTCCTGCCCGTATAAGCCATGGGGATAGCCGCTCCCGTCATAACGTTCATGATGTTGCACGGCACCGGCGATAACATCCGGGGAAAAACCTCCGCTTTGAGTGAGGAAGTCATGCCCGTACAGGGGATGGCGTTGGATCTCCTTCAGTTCCTCACTGGTTAGCCCCCGTTGCTGTTTCCAGATCTCCACCGGCACCTTCAACATGCCGATATCATGAAGAATGGCGGCTAGTCCCAGTTTCTCCAGTTCTGCGGGGGTCATGCCCATTCCCTCGCCGATGATCATGGCAAGGCTGCAGACATTGACCGAGTGGGCAAACAAATAATTATCATAGGACTTGAGGTGGGACAGGTTAAGCAGGATATCCCGGCCCAAACCCACCTGATTCATTATTTCGCCCACCGCATCGCGGATTTTCTCGATCTCCAAGGATTCATTGTTCGTCAAAACCTGCTCCATCAGATTAACCGTTGAAGCATGGGAAAGTTCCATCTCCGGACGGAGCTTGGCCTCCCATACCTCTTTCTGTTCCTCGTTGGGTTCGACAATTTGAACCTCTTCAATCCCCCACTTCTCCAGTTTTCTAATGACAGCCAGCGTTAGGACCGTACCTTCTTGCAGCAGGTACGCTCCGGAACTTTGCAGGATATCCCGGCCTATTACCATCCCCGGAATCAAGGCTGAGGTTTTGACTGTTCTTACTGCCATTTATTCTCCCCTCTTATCTTTCATCCGCAACGCCACATTAATCTCCACCGGACCATGGGGGGTAAGAATAGGAATGACCAGTATTTGCAAATCCTTTGTTGAAATCATGACTTCTTTACCCATAAAGAGTGTGGGCGGTGTCAGGTTGCAGGAAAACCCGTTCTCCGCCAGCCCTGTGGTGGCATTACCGGTAATCATGTTCCCCAACTCATTAACGGCGCTCTTGGCCATCTCATCCAGCTCGGTGACGGGCATCCCCATCAACATGATCGAAGCAAAGCTCAAGGCGGTATGCGTATCCATGCTGAAGATGACTTGACCAAGAATATCGCCGGTTACGCCGATGACCGTGTTGACATCCCTGCCGCTCAGCGGCGAATGTTTCAAGCTGAGTTGACCTTTCTCCGGCTTAATTTGAAGCATGGTTTCGAAAACTGCAAATGTTGCTGAAACAAATGGATTAATAAATATGGCACGCATTAGAACGACTCCTTTCGGTGTTTCGTTTTGAAATTCGACATATAAACCAAATACCCTGCCCAACAACGAAAAAATTAGGGAAATCCCCTTTGTTGGATTGATTGTCTTGTTAATCTTCTAGAGATATCCGTCGGGGTGATTTTTCTGCCAGTGCCATGCGGTGGCGATGATCCGGTGCAGATCCGGATAAAGGGGGTGCCAACCTAATTCGGCACTGATTTTCTCAGCGGACGCCACCAGCACGGCGGGATCGCCGGGGCGCCTGGGGCCTATCCGCACCTGTATCTTGCCGCCCGTTACTTCTTCGGCGGTCCGGATCACTTCATGCACGGAAAACCCCCGGCCGTTACCCAGATTATATGTGGCCGACGGTTGGCCCGCTACCAGTGCCTCCAAGGCCAACAAATGGGCCAGGCTAAGGTCGGCCACATGAATGTAATCCCGGATACAGGTTCCGTCGGGCGTGGGATAGTCTGCGCCGTAGATCTCCACTGTCCTGCCAGTTAGTGCCGCTTGGAGGACATTGGGGATCAGATGGGTCTCGGGACGGTGGTCCTCTCCCAGCTCACCGTCGGGATCGGCCCCTGCAGCATTAAAATAGCGCAAAGAGATGAAGCGCAAGCCAAAGGCCCGTTCATACCAGGGAAGCATCATTTCCACCATGAGTTTGGAAGTGCCATACGGATTGGTGGGACAAGTGGGGTGGGTTTCTTCGATTGGGCTTGTGCAGGGTTCCCCATATACTGCCGCCGTTGACGAGAAGACCAGGTTTTTCACGCCGCTGGCAGCCATAGCGTTGAGCAAAACCAAGGTATTGCCCACGTTGTTGCGGAAGTACTTGCCGGGGTTCTCCACCGACTCCCCCACCAAGCTGTCAGCGGCCATATGAATAACGGCCTCCACCTCGCCGGCTTCCATGATCCGCTGGACCAACCCGGGATCGCCCAGATCACCCCGGATTAATTCTCCGCCCAAGACCGCTTCAGCATGACCCTTGCTTAAATTGTCCAAGACAATGGGGTAATGGCCCTTTTGCAATAAAGCCTTGACAATATGGCTGCCGATATATCCTGCACCACCTGTCACTAATACCCGCACTTTGTGCCCTCCTTAATTGCTTCGAACCGGCTGTAATCCAAGAACGATAATTCAACCCGATCATTTAGGCCTTTTCTTTATTTTACATTGTTACAAGACAATTGTACATTGCAAATTCGTTATTCATGAACCACCAGGCGGAGGCGGCGGTATTCCTCCCAACCGATTTGCCCGGTTATTCTTAGTTTTTCCGCTCTTTGAAAATCCTTCACCGCCTTTTCGGTGCCGTAGCCAAAAACTCCGTCGGGCCGGTAATTGTAATAGCCCAGTTGTTTGAGGCGCACCTGCAAATAATAAACGTCACTGCCCCGCTCGCCACGGACCAAGCGCCGGCGACCGGCAAAGGGATCGCCGATGATGTTGACGGGCGTCCCTGGTTTTACCCAGCTGTACAAAACCTCCACGTCCCGGTTGTACATGCGGATACAGCCGTGGCTCTCCATGCGCCCGATGGACCAGGGTTTATTGGTCCCATGAATGCCGTATTTCCCATAGGGCACATCCAATCCCAGCCACCGGGTGCCAAAGCCCCCCGTCCACCTGCCCTTCTCCACCACCGTCCAGCTTCCGATGGGACTAGGCGTCTCTCGTTTGCCAATGGCCACTGGAAAAGACTTGAAAGGTTGGCCGTCCACTAACACCGTCAAGGTCAAGGTTCCGGTATCCACCACAATCCGCAGGTCACCGGCGGGTGGTGGTGCGGTCACCGGCTGACCCAGGGCCAAGCCTCCCAGGACCGCCCAGGTGGGCTCATCCATAACCCCGTTAACCGTTAGTCCGTGTCGCCTTTGCAAGGCCCGAACCGCCCGGGCCGTCTGCTCGTTGTAGCGGCCATGGCAGGGCCCGGAATAGAGTTTCAGTTGCATTAAATAGGTCTGAAGCTCCCGGACTTCGGCACAGTGCGCCGTGGCGCTTTCCAAGGACAGAATGGGTTCCGCCGGGCAGTTGCACCGGCCGGCCCCGCCGTCCGCCAACACTCCATGGAAGAATACAAGCACGGACAACAGACGGATTAGGCCTTTGCGGCCAATCACGCCACCCATGTCGCCATCCCCCCACTTACAAAGTAAAATCGGACCAAGCCGGAGAACTCCCCGTTTCCCCGGCAGCGCTGAAAAATGCCAGAAGGACTTTTCCTCTATACTTATACTTCTCCGCCGGAAGTTAATACCCGACCGGGAGAAAAACAAAGACCACCGCGCTCGGCGGTGGTCACCAACAACTGAATCTTTGGTTGGCAGATTAGGCGACGGACCCTCTGTCTTCGGGACGGAGGATGAGGACGGGCGGTTTCTGGAAGAGAATGCCCAGGCCAAAGGCGATAGCCAATAAATTGAAGATGAAGCCAATGAACGGCAAGGTGGTAAGAAAGGTTGTGATAATCCCGCCCACAAGCAACAGGAAGCCCGGCGAGAAAGGCCGCTCGATCCGGAACCGGCGCACCACGGCGCCGCCAAGATAGAGGTAGAAGGGGATGGGACTGAGCACGAGCGCTGCCACCCATAGCACCAGCAGGAGCACAGCCAAGGGCGCCCCCACAATGGTGATAAGCAGAAGCAACACACCGGCGGGTATGCCAAAAAGCAGCAGAATACCCAGCAGCAGCGCACGTCGCCAATCTAAGAGCCCTTGCACCCACAAGGCAACTTTGCTCCGGTAAACCTGGATAAAAAGGAACCCCATGAGCAAGGTGCCTAAAAACCAGATCCAAACCAGGGGAGAAATGGCATAGGCCGGACGTTCCTTGGGCAAAGAAAGCTTTTTAACCGGGCCGACGGAGGCTGCCTGCGCCAGCTGGGGCGGCTTTTGGTAATAGTAGATGTGGCCGAGTTTGGCCCCCCGTGCCACCAAAAACTTATCGGTGGCTTTAATGGTGCTGGCGCCAGTCACTTCCCCGCCCAACAGCACATTCTGACCGGTGTAACTGACATCCCCTGTGATCCTCCCGTTCATGGTCAAGGCGGCGCCCTTTCCCCACAGGCCCCGGGCGGATGCCCGCCGGGTCATGGTGAAGGTGTTGCTGCTAACGGAAATGTTTCCCCCCACGGGACAGCTTAAGGTAATTTTCGCTGTGGGTGTAAAGAACGGACCGCCCAGAAGCCGGAGATCACCGCCGATCCGTCCGGCGAAGGAGGCATCGCTTAGAACCATCCCAAGGATATCCCCCTTAACCTCCCCCTTCACCACCAAGCTATTGGCATAGACCAACAGGTCACCCTCAACGGTCCCGTCAATCAGCACCGTATCACCGGCGCACCAGAGATCACCGGAGATGGTTTCACCCTGTTCCACCAAGACTGTCTTCTCCTCAAAGCGGGTCTCCCAGGCGGCTAAGGCGGCGTAGCCCGATAAAACCGTAAATAGAACGGCCATGACTGCAACGGCAATACCTCTTCTCATGAAACTACCCCTTTATCATTACAGATTGACCTGAACAAGATCACGGTCCATTTTGTCCATGCAATTTTTAAGTTTTCCGGCCAAAATCGGGTCATCCTGCAGACAGGCCCCGCGGATCTGCCGCAGCAGGTCGATGCCTCGCCGGAAGGCGGCGACAATATCGCCCTCTTGCAGGTGGGGCGCATCCTGCAACAACTCAAAGAACTCACAGCCCTGGCTCCATTTGAAGGCCAGGTTGGAGAGACTGGGATGGAAGCGCACATCCCGTTCCTCCACCCCGTAGTGGTATAACAATTGCCGGATGATGCGGCGGATGGGCTTGGGGTCATAGGGGAGGCTGCGCGGGAGAAATTCCCCCTTGCGCGGCTCATAGTCCACCGCTACGATCACGGCGTTGATCTGATCTTCCGTCCACTCATGAAACAACCCGTTAAAATAAAGTTCGGTAATGAGCAACTCCTGGGCATAGATCTGGGAGGCAAACTCCCCCCTGGGCAGGAGTTTTCCGTCTTTCAAATAGTCAATCTCTTCCAAGATCGCTTCTTTTAGCGACAGGTCGTCATCGAATCGTCCCGCCACCTTGATATTGGCAATCTGTTGTTCCAGCTCCTCCTTGGCCTTAAGCACCTCTTGGAACTGTTGATTTTTCCTCTGGCAGTCTTCAACCCTGGCCGCGTCGCAGTCCCGGACAGGGACGGCCAGCAGGGTTTGTTTCATTTGCTTAATCTCATCCATAATCGCCTGCCGGGCCCGGCGGCCCTTGATATAGCGGAGTTTCCGTTCCTGCCGGCGGATGCGCCGCTGGGTCTCCTCCCGCAGGCGGGGGCAGGCTACGGTACTCCAGTCGCCGCAGTATTCCCCGGCCATGTTCTCAAACTTCTTTTGGAGGCGGTGCAACTGCCGCTCAAGAACCACCTTGTCGTTACGGGCCTGGAAGGTAGCAAAGTTCTGGTTGAGAATGCGGTTGATCTCCTCCGGGGAATGGTTCTTGTTCAGATTTAAGACCGAGTTGTAGGACAGGTTGAAACGGCTCCGCAACTCCTCAATATCCGCCGGGTCGGTGCTGGGAAAATCCTCCGGGGGGTACCGGTCCAGATCCGCCAGGATGTAAACAAAACCCCGTTCGTCAATGCCCCGCCGGCCCGCTCGCCCGGCCATTTGGAAGTATTCCAGCGTACTCATGGGTCGGAAGGTCACCCCGTCCCATTTGGTGGGAGCGTCAAAACAGACGGTACGAACGGGATAATTGATGCCAACGGCAAAGGTTTCGGTGGCATACATTACCCGGACCAGGTTCTGCCCAAACAGTGCCTCCACAATCTCCTTATGGGCCGGCAAGAGGCCGGCGTGGTGGAAGGCGATTCCTTTCAACAGCAGATTCTTCACATGCCCCATGGTCCGCCAGGAGTCCAGGCCAAAGTCCCGGACCATCTGATCGATGATCTTCTCCGCCGTCTCCTTCTCCTCAGGCTTGAGAAAGTCCTGGTCCTGGGCCAGCTCATAGGCCTTCTCCTCACACATCCGTCGGCTAAAGACAAAGTACAAACAGGGCAGGCCATGGGCCTTCACCACCGTTCGCACCAGGTCCCGGTGGGTAGTCTCCCCCTTGCGGAGGCGGCGAAAATCCCGTCGGCCGTTCTTCCCTGCTTTTTCTTCCCTCTTCCGGCGCTCCTCCTCCGCCCGGACCAATTCCTTAAGGGTCGTCGGCCCGGTCCGGCGGGTATAAACATAGTGTTCCAGGGGCACCGCCCGCTCCAGTTTAGTGATGACCACCACCCGGTGGCCTTTGATCTCACTGATCCAATCCGCCAGCTCCCGGGCATTGGGGATGGTGGCCGACAGGCCCAGCAGGCGCATACCCTCGGGCATGAAGATGATAGACTCCTCCCAGACCGTCCCCCGGTCCTCATCGGAGAGGTAGTGGATCTCATCGAAGATGACATGGGAGATTCCGGCCAAACGCCCCGGGTCCTGGTGCAGGATGTTGCGGAAGATTTCCGTCGTCATCAAGGTCACATCGGCCTCGGGCCGGATCACCACATCACCGGTGATGATCCCCACCCGTTCCTCACCGTAAAGCGCCTTGAACTCCTTAAACTTCTGGTTGGACAGGGCCTTGATGGGCGCGGTATAGATAATCCGGTCACCCTTGGCGATGGCCTCTTCAATTAAGTAGTCGGCAATCAGCGTCTTGCCCACACCCGTGGGCGCCGAAACCAGGACGGAATGGCCCTCCAGCAGCCGGCAAACGGCTTCGTACTGGAAATCATCTAATTTATATTGGCGGAAAGTACGCTTTGGTGGATTCATAAACGTCCCATCTTTCTGGATAATCGTTGTGTAAGGCAAAAAGATATTCTGGCGGGGCAAAACGGAGAACCCCGGTGCAACAAAGCGACCCCGACTGACCAAATAAATCAAGTTCAATTATATAATAGCATGCCCGTTTCCGGGAGAAGCCAAAGACGCCCCGGTGATCGGCTCCCCTTGCCTACCGTCTTGGGTTGAGTTAGTATTCCACGGGTCCGGTAAATCTCCTTTAACCGTTGCTTTTGTCCCGCGGGAAATAGCGGGTGTTGAGGGTCTCCTCCAACTCCTGCACCAAGCGGCGGAAGGCGGCATCGGCCAACTCCCCCAACCGGCTCCGTTCCAGCGGATCTAGGGCCTGCAGGCGGGCCAGGTGCAGGGGGGCCACCCGGCGGAAGTACTCCCCGCGCCAGGCCGCTTGTTCCGCCGCGTCCTGCCAGGGAATCCGCAGCTCCCTGATTTCCCGGAAATTCAAGTTGGGCGTGCCCACCCCGTTTTGCAAGCGGAGAATCTGTTCCCGCAGGAACCGGGTTTTCAAGACCAACCAAACATAATAGGGTTCGATCCCGCTTAAGCGCACCAAATCCACAAAGCAGCTGACATTGGCCGGCTGATCACTGTCGTAGACCCCGGCTTTAAAGCGAAGCAAGGACCCCTCACCGGAACGGGGGAACAAGAGATCGCCCCGGCGCACACGGCTCCTGGGGGGATCAAAGGCAGAACCCGCCGCCACCCGTATGGCTTTACTTAAGTCCAACCCGGCTTCAGTAAAGGATGATTGGCCAATCACAGGAATGCCACCTTCATCCGGTTCCGGCCGCCGACCCGGGAGAATGGGCCCGTAGGTCAGCAGGGTGATAAAATCGCCAAGCCGGGGCGCTTTGTCAAGGACGCAAAGAACCTGCCGAAAGCGGGGATGCCAAAAACCCGGGTCCCAACGGTTCCCGGCCACCTGGGTCCGCTCCACCCACCGCCCGGTGACAGGCTTCTCTCCCCCGCCAAGTTCCCGGCCCACCCGGGCCAAGTATTCGGTGGCCGCCATGGCCTGCTCCTCATATGCGGGGGCAGCAAAGTAGATCTTTTCGTTGTCCTCCTCCACCGGGCAGGGTTTCCGCCGCAGAAAGACCAGGGCGGTCCGGGCCGCTGTCCCCTCCCGTTGGAAGGTCTTGCGGTCCAAGGCCACCACCGCCAGGAGGGCGGCCCGCTCCTCCACCCATTCCCGCAAGGACCGCATCCGTTCATTGGCCAGCAGCCCCTCGGGCAGGACCACCGCGCACCAGCCCCCTTCCCGGCAGAGACAGATGAAGCGTTCCAAGAAAAAGAGCTCGATGGGGCACCTCCCCAGTTTAGCCAGGGCCCGCTGCCCCGCCGCCCCCCGGAGCCAACTATTGAACTCTTGTTGTTCCGGCAGGTCAAGCCCCAAATAAAAACGGCACAGATCGTAGCGGTAAAAGAGTTGCCGCAACATCGCCCGGGCGGCTGGCTTCTCCCAACTCCGGCACAGATCGCGGAGGCCCTCTCCGCCGTAGGGTGGGTTACCCACCGCCAGATCAAAGCGGCCGGCGACAAAATCTTCTTCAGGCCGGTCGATTAAGCCATTGCCCTTTACGACGCGGAACAAAACACCTGCCCGGGACGCTTCGCCGGGATAAAGTTCCACCCCGGTGGCCAGCTGTCCCGTGATCCACCCCCGGGCACAGGCTTCCTGCAGGAAAACCCCGTCCCCGGCAGCGGGATCCACCACTTGAAAACTCCGCAAGGTCGCGGGAGCAATCTTGGCACGCAAGACTTCCCAACAAAGGTCTACCACCGCTTGGGGGGTATAGTACTTCCCCTTCTGTTTACGCTGGCCTTGCCCGTTCATTGCTCCAGATCACGAATCATGGCCAATTCGTCGCAGTTGGGGAATTTGGGGCAATTAATACACTCCTTCCAGACTTTCGTCGGCATCTCTTCTTTGGAAATCAGGCGAAAGCCACAATGTTCAAAGAACTCCTTCTGGTAGGTCAAGGAGAAAACCCGTTTGATCCCCAGTTGCTTGGCCTCTTCCACCAGGGCTTCCACAATGGATTTGCCCAACCCCCGGCCGACGGCCTTTGGTTCAATGGCCAAGGCCCGGATCTCCGCCAGATCCTCCCAGATAATATGAAGGCCGCCCACACCCAAAAACTCGCCGTTGTCATCCTCAGCGATGGTGAATTCCCTGATACATTCGTAAACCATATTCCTGGACCTAGCCAGCATCAATCCCTGATTGGCATAACTGTTGATCAACCTGTGAATATTCTCGGCGTCTTGGATGAGCGCTTTACGTAATTTGGGCATGGCAGGCTCCCCTTTCTTGCTGCCGGTTGACACAACCGTGAATATGAAAGCAGAAAATATGCTATTATTCGCTAAACAACGGAATAAACCCTTTATTTCCCCGGGTGCAGGCCTTCTATCCCGGCTATTCCGGCCATTTGGCTAAACCATAAGGCAGCATTTTGCCACAGGCGGTTGGCAGATGCCCCGCTAAAAGCATATAATGCCCCGGGTGATGGTATATGTGGTCGGTCTTGCTTTCAATTCTCGCCTTCACGGTAGCCGCCAACCTGGATAATCTGGGGGTTTGCCTTGCCTACGGCGCCAACGGCACACGGATCACGCCCCCAGCCAACCTACTGATTGCCGCCATCTCCGGGTTGGCCACGGCCCTGTCTGTCACCGCCGGCGGGAAACTGGCCCAATGGGTCGGCCCGGCAACAGCACGCTTACTGGGTATGGCAGGCATGGTACTCATTGGCGGGTGGGTCTGTCTTAAAGCCATCGTTGACGGCTGGGCCCCGCCCGACCAGAAGGAACCCAGAGAGGTCTGCAGTCTCCGCATCAAGCCGCTGGGCCTAATCGTCAGTATTTTAAAGGAACCGCTGAAAGCAGACTTGGACCAATCCAAAACCATCGATCTGAAAGAAGCGTTATTATTGGGGACGGCCTTGTCCGCCAACTGCCTAGCCAGCGGCGTGGCCCTTGGCCTGTTGGAGCTACCCTTGGTACCCACAGCTTTAGCCGTGGCGGTCGGAAGCTTTTGCTGTACCCATCTGGGTTGGATGCTTGGGCGTTTTTTGGGCGACCGCTGGCCGTCCCGGCGCACCGGCCTGGCCGCCGGACTGCTCCTGATGGCCATGGCCATCCTCGGTCGAAAATAGTCTATAGGCTCCGTCCATCCCGACAACAGCACCGGCTTCCGCCCCCTCCCAGTCCCCGCCACTGTTCAAGCCGTTTTCGTCATTTGATCGCTTGGGCAATGGTAATTTCATCCCGGGGCACCGGGGCGACCAGCCGCAGTTCTTCCCCGGTGACGGGATGAACCAAAGCCAGTTCCTCCCCATGCAGGGCCAAGCGGTTGGTGCAAAAACCGGACCCGGGGTTATACCGCCGGTCGCCCAGGAGCGGGTGGCCCATCTGGGCCAGGTGGATCCGGATCTGGTGGGTCCGACCCGTGTAAATATTAATGGCTAGCTCAGTATAACCGTCATGCTGATTGAGGGGTCGATAAACGGTATGGGCGGCCTTTCCCCGGATGGGCGTCCGGACTTCCCCGGCAGTGGCCAGCGCCCCCTCCACCAAGGCCCAATAGGTCTTGCGGACCGTCTCACCGGTCCACGCGGCTGTTAAGCGAGTTTGGGCGGCGGAGTCCTTGGCGAACAAAACCACCCCCGACGCTTCCCGGTCCAAGCGATGGACCGGCCGCGGCGTGACTGCCCGCCCCTTTGCCTGGAAGTAGTGGGCCACCCCATTGGCTAGAGCAGGCGGTTGGCCGGGATGGGTGTTATGGACATTAATACCGACGGGCTTGTTCACCGCCAAGAGCCACTGGTCTTCGTAGAGAATAGCCAACTCCATTGGCACAGGTTCCACCTTTACCTGCTCTTGTCCGGGCAGGGATACCTCCAAGTAATCACCAGCTTTAACCCGGCGCTCCGAATGGACCGGCCGCCCGTTCAGGCGAATCCCCCGGGTGGCAATGGCCTTTTTAATCTGCCGTTTGGGCAAGGCCAGCACCTCCCGGAGCAGCTCGATAATAGGCCGCCCGCCATCCTCCTTACCCACCGTCATTTGACCGATGATCCTTCGCTCCTCCATGCCTTCCACCTCACAACCGCATTTGCGGCAGTCGGGGCGCTTTGCGCCACTTTGCAGCCAACCGGCATTCTTGTCCCGCCTGGTCGTTTCTCCTCTATTTTACAGCAAAACCATTAACTACGGATGTCTTTCTTACAACAGGTCTGCTTCTTAACACTGGATGCAACAATTAACCGTTCTTTCGCCCTTCTCCAGCAGGAAAATGGCGGGATTGACGGAATTGCCTTAAAGGGAAGGCCGGCAGGGAGGTAAACTATGATCAAGGCTTTAATCTTTGATTTCGATGGTTTAATCATTGAGACCGAGGAACCGTGTTATCAGGCCTGGCAGGAGATCTATCAATCCTTTGGGGTGACTTTGGACCGCAAGCTGTACCTTACCACCATCGGGAGTTCATCGGATCATTTCAACCTCTATGACCACCTGGAACAATTGCTCGGCCATCCCTTCGACCGAGAGGCCGTGCGGTTCCAGCGCCGCCGCCGCCACCGGGAGCTGGCCGACGCCCAGCCTCTGCTCCCCGGTGTAAGGGAGTATATCCGAGCGGCCCAAGCCCTGGGGTTAAAACTGGCCATTGCCTCCAGTTCCTCCCGGGAATGGGTCACCGGCCACCTCGCCCGCCGCGGGCTCTTGGCGGACTTTCCGGTGATCAAGTGCTCCGACGATGTGACACGCACCAAGCCATCCCCCGAGGTTTATTTAGCGGCACTGGATGGTCTCGGCCTCAGCCCGGCGGAGGTCCTGGCCTTCGAAGACTCACCCAACGGGGTCTTAGCGGCAAAGCAAGCGGGAATCTTTTGCATCGCCGTCCCCGGCCCCATGACCCGAGCCCTGGACTACTCCCGGGCGGACCTGCGCCTAGACTCCCTGGCCGCCCTGCCGCTAAGTATGTTACTGGAGAAATTACCTGAGCATTTAAAGTAAACCGCTGCCCTCACCTTTTCCGGAGTAAGCAGCAGCCTTTTTACTGGAATATAGGAGATGAAAAGAATGTCCCAGCCAATCTTGAATGCAGTAAAAACCATTGTTGAAAAGGAGCTGTCCTGTGCCGCCCACAACCTGGACCACGTCCACCGAGTCTATGCCACCTGCCTTCGCTTGGCGGAGGGCGAGCCTGGGGTGGATCTGGAGGTCCTGCAACTGGCCGCCCTCCTCCATGATATTGCCCGGGTCCGGGAGGATACTGATCCGACGGGCCAAATCGACCACGCAGTAGCCGGCGCCCAAATGGCCGGCGAGATTTTGGCGGGTTTGCAGTACAATCCAGAAAAGACCGCTGCGGTGGTGGAGTGCATCCGCACCCATCGTTTCCGCTCGGATTGCCCGCCGCAACGTCTGGAGGCGAAGATCCTCTTTGACGCCGACAAGCTCGACGTCCTCGGCGCCATCGGCCTGGCCCGCTCCTACGCTTTGGCCGGCCAGTACGGTGAACCGCTGTACAACCAGATGCCCCTGGAAAAATACATCCGGGAGAACCTGGTCGGCGCCGACCCGGCCGGGCGGGTGAAGGATATTGCCAAACACACCACGGACCTGGAGTTTGAGCTAAAACTAAAACATCTCCCCGCCCGCCTCTTCACAGAAAAAGCCCGGGCCATCGCCCGGGACCGGGTAGCGTTTATGGTAGACTTCTTCGCCCGCCTCCACCGGGAGATCAACGGGGAAGCATAGGGCGATTGGCGCCAAAGCTGCAGAAAAACTTCCTACACCTGCAGAAAACAAATTTACATCTGCACCGGAGAATTCTTCAATTGCAGAATCGAATTCTGCAGTTGCAGGATCTAATTCATCAATTGCAAGATCTAATTCTGCAAATGCAGGCTCCCATTCTCCATCTACAAGATCAATTTCTGCAGATGAACTATTTCATCCTACATCTGCAAGATCCGATCCTGCAGATGCACAAACCAGCCCACCACCAGTTCAAACCAATCGACAAGAGAAAAAGGTCATTTACTTCCCCGTCGCCCGGCTTGCCATCATCATCGGCAAGATCTCCCCGGGTGACACAGCTTTCATGAACTGGGCCACCAAGTACCGGAAGCACCAGCCGGTTACCCGGGACGATGTGGAGTTGGAAATTGTCTATGCAGGTCAGACCATGCGGAAGATCTCCGTCAAAGAAGCGGCAGTCCTGGGTTACACCGAAACCTACGACTCCGTGGATGGTCTGGGCCGCTTTGAGTTGGTCATCCAGCAACATTGTTTCGGAGACAGGGAGCACTGCTATGTCCCGGTTCCCCAAAAGGACGGCAGCCTGCTCCATGTAGTCTACCGGTTAGACCTCTTCCATTTGGACTCCCTGGATGAACTGGCAGGATTGAAGCAGAAAACATTGGACCTCCATGCTCTCTTTGAAGACAACCAATGGGTCCGCCCATATTTTACCGGCAACGAGCCGGACCAGTCTTCTGCTTTCCAGCAGGATTGGTTCTGTACGACAACCCCCAGGCTTCCCTTCAGTATCAGCTTTAGCCTGATTCGCTGGGACCGGGAGACCGTCTACGGCCAATTGGAACTAGACTTAACCACCAGCATCGGCCGGGAACTATTGGGCAACAACTACCCTGTCATCCAGGACCGCATCGGGCAACTGATCGCCGACGGGTACGGGGCAAAGGACGCCATGCTTGACGGAGGCCGCAGGACAGTCGGGAGCAAAACGGTCAAGTGCGACTTAGCCGAGTGGTACCGGGTCTCTGCCGGAGAAAAGAGGATGAAAATAACCGCCCCGCGAATAAAACTGGAGTACAACAACATTCATCCCAAGGAAACCAAGGGTTCCGGCATCCCCGGCATCCTTGCATTCGTCAAAGCCACCACCGCTGCAACTGCCGCAACCGCTCAGGCAGAAGCCGCACCAGGGGCGGAGGTGGTGGCAACAACTTCGAAGGCAGAAAAGCCCACAACAGTATCAAAAAGTAATAACATTGATACGGGCAAAACTAAGAAAATTGCTCCAGGTGGCGGTTTACAGACACATGAAGCTAAAGGTGGACATTTAATCAGTCGGCACGTAGGAAAATCAGATGCTGAATTGATTGAAAGAGTGCAAAAGAATCCCAAGTTACCAGGTGCATCTTCTTTTACTAACCTCGAAATTGCTGAAGAAGTAACCTATAATGTTTTAACTGACCAAAAAAATACTTCAATAATAAAAGATTGGCTAGCTAAAGGTAGACTAGTACTAGATTATCAAAGCCAACCACCAACAATTCTAGGGCGAGGTGTAGCTCAAGGCTCAACAGTTGTCAAAAACTTATATAACGCTAGAATAGTTCTTAAAAGTGATAAAGCCGGAGGTTATTATATTTTAACAGGCTATCCGAAATAACATAGGGAGGAATTCAAATGGATTTAGAAAATTTAAAAAACGAACTTAAGAACTTTCTTGGCGGAACATTCCATCAAGATATTGAATCGCCCGAATCTGCTCTTAATGAAATTATCGAAGAAGAAGACAGGCAATGGTTGTTGGAAATAATTTCTTATATTGATGAATTCATCCAAAGTAGCATTACAGAACAAGAAAAGAATGAATTCATCCAGAACTATGCTGAGATCTACTTCCCTGCCCTTGGAGTTAGCCCAATTGAATGGTTGAAAAAAGTTGCAACACAATTAAAAGAAGCTGTGCAGGAAAAAGAAGAATAATCAATTTAGCGTTAATAACCAATGGTGAAGTTATTTTAAAAGAGTAACCACAAACTGCTAAAATCACAAAAAATCAATAGCCACACAGCACCAGCTGCAGTGGCTATTCTCTTACTTTAGTTTTTTCGATCTGCCTTCACCTTTCCAGCTCCGGCAAGGCCTTGACGATGGCAGGGCGCAAAAAGCCAGCGGCAATAATCTTCAGCACATCCCCCAGCATGATCGGGACCAGCGAGACGATAAAGACACCAAAGGGGATGGCATTACCGGTAAAGGTGCGGAAGAGAAGAACCCAAGGTACTCCCAGCCCATAAATTACAGCGATACCGGCTGCCGCCGCCGCCAGCGACCGCAAGGCCAAGGGCCAGCGGTGTAAAAAACGGTCTACCCAACCTGTGACAGGTGCACCCAGGATAAAGCCCAACAAAAACCCGAAGGTCGGTGAGGCCACATGAGCCAAACCACCCCTGCCTTTGGCAAAGACGGGAAGCCCTACCAATCCCAAGAGAAGATAAACCACCTGGCTATAAAAAGCGCCCTTGGGGCCCAGCAGCAACCCTGCCATGACGACAAAGAGGGTCTGCAAGGTCATGGGCACATCCGGCAAGAAGGGCACTTGGAGCAACGCCCCCACCGCCGTCAAGGCCGCGAACAACCCCACCAAGACCAAATCCTTGGTTCTACCCGTCATTACCATCCCCACCCTCATCCGATAATTGATCTACCGGCCATAACAGCCTGTCCGCCCGCAGTTTCCTCAGACGGATAATGTTGTATCCCCAGAGTACACCGTTACCAACTCACCCGTTGTTAGCTCCAACTGCAGCCCGCCATCATCCCCAATCCCACGGGCCACTCCGGTCAGGGTCCTCGCCCCTTCCCGCACTGTCAAACGCTGGCCCAACGTCGCCGAGTACCGCCGGCAATCTTCCAGAATACCCGCAAAACCTTCCTTGAGTACCTGCAGGTAACAGGCCTCCACCTGCCTAAAGAGGGCCTGCAACAACACCACCCGGTCCAAAGACCGCCCGGCGGCCAAACGCAAGGACCCCGCCGTCTCCCGCAGCTCCTCCGGGAAATCCTCTGCCACCTGATTGACATTCAAACCGATCCCCACCACCAAAAAGGCTAACCGGTCCACCTCTCCGCCCAACTCCGCCAGGATGCCGCAGACCTTCCTCCCGGCCCACAACAGGTCATTGGGCCACTTAATAACCAACTCCAGCCCTGTTGCTTCCAAAACAGCCCGGCGTACAGCCACCGCCGCCATGATCGTCAACTTGGCCATGTCCGCGACGGGCAAGGCTGGGTGAAGGATTATACTCGTCCATATACCCGCTCCTGCCGGTGAGAACCACTGTCGGCCCAAACGCCCCTTCCCGGCCAGCTGGGTTTCGGCCACCACCGCTGCACCCTCCGCCGGCGTGGCGGTCTTCAATAGTTTCTTGGCCTGGTTGTTCGTGGAATCCGTCTCCCGAAAGTAAAAAAGCTCCCGCCCCACAAAGCTGGTGGCCAAATCTGCCTGCACTTCCCAGGGATATAAACAGTCAGGCTTAGCCACCAAACGGTAGCCCCGGTTGGGGATGGCTGCGACAGCATAACCCAACCGGCGCAGATTCTCAATATCCTTCCAAACCGCCGCCCGGGAGATGCTAAGCGCCTCCGCCATCTCTTCCCCCGAGACAAACCGGTCGTCACAATCCCGTAAAAACTTAAGAACTCTCGGCTCTTCCATCGCCTGGCACCTCCCAAGAACAGATTGTAACCGAATCACCCGCAATTGGTCAACCTAATAGTATTTTTTAAGTTTACATTTATGCCAAACTCCTTTAGCCATACTCCTTTGTCCCCGGCCTGCCACCCGAAATAAAAACGGCCCTCTTGGAGGACCGCCTGTTATCCGGTTTAATTGAAGGGCACCACCCAAAGGCCCGGCCGAATATTGCGGAAGGAAAAGTAACTGATGCTGTCACCCTTGGGCGACCAGGTCGGCGGGGCGCCGTTCAGGCCAGCCTTGTCGCTAAGCACCCGGACACTCCGGTCTTTCAAGTCCATAACCAACAAGGCCCCCCGGTCATAAACCCGCCCTGTAGGCTGCAACGCGCCGCGGGTGGAGACAAAGGCCAGATAACACCCATCCGGCGAAAGGGCTGGCGCCCGGTTATCGTACTCATCCTTAACCACCACTTCCACCTGGCCGGTGGCGGGGTTAATCCTTTCAATCCAACCCTTCTCAATTTCCATGGTGGAAAAAGTTTTGGCATTCACCGTAATATCCCGGTGGCGGATTTGCAACCTGGTATAGTAGATCCAGCCGTCACTGCCCCAACAGGGAAAGGCTAACAAATTATCGGCGCCTTTCGTCAATTGCCGCAGGTTCTTGCCGTCCCTGTCGATGAGGAATAGATTTGCCACATATGGGCCGTTGCCCCTGACGAATACCACGGTTTTTCCGTCGGGGGACCATGCCGGATCCCGGTCCTCATGGCCGTTGGTCAATTGGAAGCCTGCCCCACCCACCAGGGACTTCAACCAAATAGAGGAGGAAAGCCCCACCCCATTGGGCTCGCCGTTGGCCAGGACACGCCGAACCATCAAGATACAGTCCCCCGTCGGCGACCAACTGGGGGAAAAGTCCATCAAAGATTCGGTATTAGTAAGTATAACCGGGGTCCCGTCCGGCGGCGTCCAAAGCCAAGTCCGCATTCGGGTGGAATCTTCCCCTTTCATCTTCCCGGAGAAGACCAAGCGTGACCCGTCGGGTGACCAGCCACAGCTCCAAACATCATATTCCTGGGGCAACAAGGGGTTTTCCTTACACTCCTCCTCTTCCCCCAGGACAGCAACAGCGAAAAGCACTAATAAAGCCAGTAAAGTCAAAGCAGGCAGCAATTTCTTTCTCTGTTTCAGGTCGAACATACCCATCCCCCCGTCCATCATGTTCGCCCTCCAAACGTAACCTTCCTGCCGACCCAATTAAGGATTATTTTGGGAGTCTTCCCCCACCACCCTTACCTCCGTTTCCAACCACAGGCCGGAATGCTCAAAGACCCGTTTTTGCACAGTCGCTATCAACTGCAGCACATCCTTGGCAGTGGCCGTACCGGTGTTCACAATAAAGCCGGCATGTTTGGGCGAAACCTGCGCACCGCCCACCTTAAGTCCCTTTAAGCCCGCCGCTTCAATCAAACCACCAGCAAAATGGCCGGGCGGCCGTTTAAAAACGCTGCCGGCGCTGGGCATCTCCAAAGGCTGTTTTGCTTCCCGCCGTGCCGTCAAATCCGCCATCTTCGCGAAGATCTCTTCCTTGTCGCCCGGCCTAAGCTGGAATTGGACCGCCAAGGCAATGGCCTTCCGGTTCTGCAAACAACTGCGCCGGTAACCGAAGCACAGATCATCTCCTTTGAATCGCACCAAGCCCTGACCAGGCAGGAAGGCCGTGACCTCCCTGACCACCTGGCTCATCTCACCGTCATAGGCCCCGGCATTCATAAAAACAGCCCCGCCCAAGCTGCCGGGGATGCCAATGGCAAACTCCAGCCCGGATAGGCCCGCTTCGCCCACCCGCTTGGAAAGCTCCGACAAGCTAATGGCTGCTCCCGCCGCTACCCGGCCTTCCTCGGCCAACTCAACCCAGGCAAAGGACTTGCCTAAACGGATGACCGCACCGCGAATCCCACCGTCACGCACAATCAAGTTAGAACCCAATCCCATTACCATCCAGGGCACGCCCGCCTGATCCAGATAGTCCACAACAGCCGCCACTTCCTCCGGGCTTTCGGGTTCCACCAATACGTCTACCGGCCCTCCCAGCCGGAAAGTGGTCAACTCCGCCATGGGCACATCCAAGCGCATGCGCACCTGCGGACAACGGTCGGCTAGGCCTTTGCGCCAGTCCGGATTGGTCAACAGTTCATCCCCCGCATTCTCCACAATTTATCCAATGATATTCATAGATCAGTCCTCGGAACAATAGTCGTTGCAATTTTAGCTAACGGCAGCAGTCCGCCAGAAATTAGCTTACCCAAAAGGGTTTGCTTTTGCGCCCCAGGCGGCAAAGGCAACTGTGAAACCCTTATCTAATCTCCTGGTTTAAGGTATAGTCGGCTATAACAACCTCTTGGCCAAAATAATGGCGCAGGATTGTTTGGTAGTTCATGCCCCGCAGCGCCATCCCCTGACTGCCCCACTGGCTGAGCCCCACGCCGTGCCCGGAGCCCTTGCCGGAGATGCAAATAACATCTGTTGCACTTAAACGGAGGGGCGTCCGGATCTCCTGTCCGGACAGGGCCGTCTCAAGCCTGAAGGTCAGCCGGATCTGGCCGTTTTCGGGACTAACCTGGCCAATCTGGAGTTTTTCTTTGTTCAATCCATTAACAACCCGGTTGTAATCACTGCCTTTCAAGCGCACCATCTGAAAGCGCGGGCTGAATAAGCCCAGGCGCCAGCGGATGGTCTCCCTGGTCAGGCTCTCCCCGTCGCTGCTGCCCGGCTTCTGAAAGCGGTAGGCCACAATATTGCCGGTCTTCTCGGAAGGAACTGGCGTTATATCACACTCTTTCCAGCCGGCAAAACCCAACTTATCCAGGAACTCCGGCACGGAATAGACCGTGGGTGTACACCAGAGGTATTTGGGACAGTTCTGGTCAAAATCTTCCACCGCCCGTAGGTAGGGAATGGGATCACCCAGCCAAACATCCTCATTGTTCTCCGTCCTGCCGCCGCTGCTGGCATGGTAAAGGGCCTTGATACACCGGCCTTGGTAGGTCAAAATCTGACCCCTGGTTTCCACCACCGCCCTTTGGAAGACCTGTTCGCCAATGGCGCCAAAATAGCGCTGGCAATGGGCTTGGTCACAAAAATCACCGTCAGCGTGACGCCTCCGGTGGCTGAGGGTATAGGAGCGAATGACCACCGCCTGTGCCTTCAGTGCCTCCGGATGCCAACTGGCATAGCTCTCCCCGGCCAGGACGCCCAAGGTATAGTCCTCCAAACCCACCGCATTATAGATGCGGACCCCGTTCGGAGAAGGCCTAAGCTCCAATTGTCCCTTGTATTCCCGGCCGAAGATCCGGATGGTCATCTCCGGCCCGTCCGGCACCACCCGGATCGGCCGTCCTGAAGTGATGCGATCACCGCGCTTCGTCGTGAGTAAGAGTTTCCCCGTGCCCGGTTCCATGGCGACGGACCAGGTTCGCTCGGGTGTTAACACCAGATCGCGTACAGGGAGCCATTGATCGGATGAAGCCTGGTATGTAAGCCTGGCCGTCCCGGTCACCTGAAACTCCGGTCGCTCCTGGGAGATCAGTTCCACCAAGAGTATCTCCCCGGCGGCGTCGACAGCGGCAAGCCCCACCGCCGCCACCAGCAAAACACAACAACAAATGGTCGGGCCAATTATTCGCCTCAAAACCGCCAGCCCCCTTCAAGACTTAATTAAACAGAAAAAAGCCCGTCTTTCCAAGGAAAGACGGGCTTCGCGCTCAGAATTACCCAGTAGTCACTGCTAACTTGCCAATACGTGTTCCGCCCACGGATAATTCCACCGTTTCGGTGAGAAGGTCCGCATAACTATATGAAACACGCCTTTCAACCTGGTGATCGTTAAAACGAACCACGAAAACTCTGGGATAAACCTGCTCCAAAATCCCTTGGGCCTCAAGAATACGTTTCCGGCCTTTGTTTGCCCGTAAACAGATCTCTTGTCCCACAAAATCTCCCAAACTTTCACGGATTCGCTCCAGGACACTGAGGTTATTCATTAACTTCACCTGCCTCACTGTCTCATTATACCATAGGCACAAACTTATGTCAATGAACGACATATTATAGCAGGCGAATTACATGCTGTCAAGACCCGTCTTATTTTGTGAATTTGTCCGCCACTTTTGTAGCCCCATAGGATTCAGGTTTGATCCGGGCGTCAAACCCGCTCCCAGTAACCATTCCCACCACTTCCTTAATAATATCACGGGTCCGTCCGTCTTCTCCCACATCTAAATGAATCTCCACATCCAAATCGGCCAGGCCGTTGGCAGCCAGTTTCTCCGCCAATTTTGAGGCCACGGCAAGACTGCGGGAGGTCTCCAAAAAGATGCGCTGTTTCAAGCCCAGCTGCATCTTCTCGTACTCTTTGGTGTAATAAAAGCGTCCTCCCTTGCCCACCCTGAGAATCACCACGGCGGTTACATAGCAAACCCGTTCCCTGACTTGGGAATCCGTCCCCACAATTAGTTTGTACTGCCCATGGGGAACTTCCTCCACAAACTCCCGGATGTCCTGAAACATCTCTTCAAAATCCAGTCGACCCTTTGACGGGCTTTCAAAAACCATGGGGTTTATCTCCTTTGTGCCAACAAGTGCTCCGCAACTGCCTCAAACTCAGCAACAGAAAGGCACTCGCCGCGTATACCTGGGTCTATCTTCAGGGTGCTCCAAACACTGTTCAGCTCGGCCGGGCCTACCCAGTCCAAATTCAGTTTGGACCAGGCATTGGCCAAGGTCTTACGCCGGTAGCGAAAGGCCGTTTCCACCAGTTTCCGGAAAACTCCCTCCGCCTCTTCGGGAAATGTTCGCGCCAAAGGGGTTAACACAAGAATGGCCGAATCTACCTTTGGCGGCGGTATAAACACCGTCGGCGGCACAAGCCCGGCCACCTGAACCTGGCAACGGTGCTGCAAGGTTACAGAGAGGGCACCGTAGGTTTTCCCGCCGGGCAAAGCCGCCGCCCGCTGGGCCACTTCCTTTTGCACCAAAAACACCAGCCGTCTCAGCGGCACAGGCCCCTCCAACAAGCGAAAAAGGATGGGCGTGGTAATATAATAGGGAAGGTTGGCCACCACCTTCCAGTTATCCCCGGCCGGCAGAAGTTCCGCCAGGGGTTGTTTTAGAAAGTCCCCAAAGACCTGTTGGATATTGACCAGATCCCGCAAAGTTTCTTCCAAAACCGGCGCCAAACTACGGTCAATCTCAACGGTCACAACCCGGCCTGCCCGCCGGGCCAGTTCCCGGGTTAAAATCCCCAGGCCCGTCCCGATTTCCAACACTGAGTCCTCCGGGCTAATCTCCGCGGCCTCCACGATCCGGCGCAAAGTATTACCATCCACCAAAAAATTCTGTCCCAGGCTCTTCTTTGTCTCCAGACCGTGCCGCGCCAAAAGCTCCCTCACTGTCCGGGGGGAAGCAAGATTCATGGCAAGACCCCCCGTTTTTTGCCTATATTATTGCTCATTTTTCGGTTGCTCATTTTTCGACTCTACTTTATCCGGATCGCGCCGGCGATCATAAACAAAATTGCTGCCGGGCATTGTTTTGGCATACATCAGCAATTCATCCCCCACCAATTCCATCTCCAGGGGATGCCGGAAGGTGCGAAACTCGTTGGAAACCTGGGCAACGGCAATGGTCATCAGCGGCCATTGTTCCAAGGCCCCCCGGCGGTTTTTCACCACAATCCCGCCGCGCTCCCGGTCATGTTCCATATAGAATTGACCGACACCCTCATCGAACTTCTTGATAATCTCCCGTCCCACCCGCTCGCCGTAGCCCAGGGGGAGAAGGATCCGAAAATTATCGCCGCCAAGATGGGCTAGGAAAACATCGTCGGTATCCAGGGACGCCACCACTTCCTCCAAAATCCTGGCAGTAGCCTTAATCACCTCATCCCCTGCATCAAAACCGTAATACTTGTTATAAATGGTAAAGTACTCGATATCCACAAAGAGCAGGTGAAAAAGGACGCCCAATTCAAACCGTTCCCGGATCTCCTCTTCATACTGGATTTTTTCGGGCAAGCCGGTCAACCGGTTCACCGTCTTCATCGAGCGTCTCTGGGCCAGTAGTCCATGGACCATCAAGAGGGCATCTTGGGGATTAAAGGGCTTGACTATCTTCCCGTCAAAGCGCAAACCTTTCTCAGCCAGTTCCTGTAGTTCCAGATCCGCATCAAGCAAAGCAATGACCGGCGTCCGACGGGTCAAAGGATTTTGCCGCAGTTCGGCACAAACCTCAAATCCATCCTTATCCGGAAGGGCAATGGACAACAGGATAAGATCCGGCTGTATGGACAGGGTTTTCTCCACAACTTCTTCCCCGGAAACAGCAGTATGAACCCTATATCCGGCATTGGTGAGTTTATATACAAGTACTTGGTTGGTACGAGAATCCGCGCTGGCAATCAAGACTCGTTCGGTATCCATACGCTTTCCTCCGTTTCTTATTGATTAACACACATTTCGACGCCATTTGCAGGTATTCCTGCAATTTTCAGGAATAAAGAAAACCCCGGTTGACCGGGGTTGCAAGCCGCAAGGGCACTCTCCGCTCTATTGCGGAGCCAAAATATAAACTTTCACCGTTTTCTTGCCAAACATCTTGGCTTCGCGATATGTATCAAAACACAGATCGATGCGATCCCCCCGGATGGCAGAGCCAACATCCGCCGCTTCGGCGTAACCATAGCCCTCAATATAGAGGCGGGTCCCCAAGGGAATAACTCGCTTATCCACCGCCACCACACCAAAACCAGCCTTCTTGCCGGTGGCGGTATAACCGTTGGCATATTTCCCGCAGCTTTCTGGACCAGGGTAATAGGCCGTCGCCACCATTTGCTTCACCTTGGTGTACCGGATCTCCCGGCCGCGGGAGGTGGTCATGGTATATACAGTCTCTTTAGTCCCCACGGCCACAATCTGCTTTTTCGGCTCTTTAATCCTCTCTTTGGCCAGGACCTTCTTGCGAACCACCCGGCCATCTTCCTCCGTAATCTGCACAGTCTTCCGGAGCAGGCCTGGTTCACCCTTTTGCACAATCTGACGAACGCCTTCTTTCAGGCTGTTATCCTTGCGCAGTTCCACCGGAGCCTTAATGATACTCTCTTCCGTCACGATCCGCTTCCTAACCCGCACCACCCGGATCTCCTGCCCCGCGTAGACAGTGTCATCCAGCGGGCTTGACACCCGATCATCCGGGCCAAGCTCGATCTTGGCGCGGCGCAGGGCTTCCACCACAGAAACGGGAACCGTCCGGATGGTCTGCACTCCACCGTCCACGTGGAACTTAACCTCGACGCCACGGTGTACCCGAATTTCGGTTCCTTCCCGGACCTTCTCCGTCAATTCCGGTTGAACCTGATCCCCGGTCCGAAGGGTAACTCCCAGCTCGGTCAAGACCTTGCCTACCGTGGCGGCCGCTGTCGTCCGCCGGTATACCCGGCCGTCAACATAGACGGTCACACGGTCCAGCGCCACCAGGTACATAATGGCGCTCAAAATCCCCAGGGACAGGAGGGTGATTGCTACCAGCCGCCCCCAACCTGCTGGATCATGATGGTTCCGTTGCCAATCCATCCTTACATCGGAACGTCGCCCCACCCCGATACCCCCTTTATTGTCGTAAAGGGAAAATATACTTTAATTGCTCGTACCAGCCATTAGTATATTCGATCCTCGGTTGGTTGATTCCTGCCATGATTGGATGGTAGCTTTTTACTGCTGGTAATGCCGGACTCGGAATTCCACCCCCAGATCCCGGGCTATTTGTTCACAAGCTGCAATATCTACACCGGGCCTTTCCACCACGGTGAGGATAACCCGGGGGATATACTCCTTACTGCGCTTGGCAAACTCCAGTACCGCCGGAAAGGCCTGCAATCCCAGGGACGATCGGCAGAGGGCCTGATACGCTTCGGCATCCTGAGAGTTCAGACTGATTGAGATGGTATCCACCAGCCCCTTTAGCATCGGGAGGATGGCACGGCTTAAGATCTTCTCCGCCAGACCGTTGGTATTAACCCGTATTGGCAAACCGGCCCGTTCCTTGATGGCCCGGGCGACCGCCGCCACCACCTCCGGCCGGAGCAAGGGTTCGCCATAACCGCAGAAGACCGCCTCTTTGTATTGGGAGAGATCTCCCAAGGCGGCAATAACTTCATCCGCCGTGGGCTCCTTCTTTAGCCAAAGGGGATAGCCTACTCCATTCTTGGTCTCGCGGATGCAAAAAGTGCAGCGGTTAGGGCAGGCATTGGTGATGTTTAAATAAATGTTGCCATAAAGGGAGTAGGCGTACACATCTCCCATGTTAACTCTCCCTCCTCGGGGTCCATCTGAAACAACGGTCGGCGTTCTCCCAGGTTAGGCGGGCCAGCTCCTCCGGGGCAATACCCAGGATCCGGGCGACCTCTGCCCCCACATAGGTTACAAAAGCCGGCTCGTTCCGTTTCCCCCGATACGGATGGGGCGTCAAATATGGACAGTCAGTCTCTACCATTAACCGGTCCGCAGGAATCTCGAGAATAACCTGCGGCAGCCGCCGGGCATTGGCAAAGGTCACCGGCCCCGCAATTGAGATGTAGAAGTTCAGCGCCAAGGCCTCCTTAGCCGTTTCTACACTCCCGGAAAAGCAGTGAAAGACTCCTCCGACCTCTTCGGCATGCTCCTCTCGGAGAATGTCCAGCGCATCCTTGGTGGCCTCCCGCTCGTGAATGATCAACGGCATTTTATGGACCCGGGCCAGCCGGATCTGCCGGCGGAAGACCTCCTGCTGCACCCCGCGGGGAGAATGATCATAGTGGTAATCCAGGCCTACCTCGCCCAGGGCCACCACCTTGGGTTCCTGAAGCAGTTTTCCTAGCTCGGCTTCAGTCTCCTCCGTATAATCCTTGGCCTCGTGGGGGTGAACCCCCACAGCCGCATAAAGGGGGGCATGGAGACGGGCCAGTTCCACGGCTTTTTGCGCCGAAGCCAGGTCATAGCCAACCACAATGGCCCGGCCCACACCGGCCTGTTCCATGCGCGCCAAGATTTGCTCCAACTCCCCCTCGTAAACCTCGTCGTTGAGGTGGGTATGGGTATCCGTCCAACGGATCATCGAACTTTTGCACCATCCTTAATGGGTTGTTCCGGGCGGAGCAAGGTCAGCTTCTCCCCATCCGACGCGGCTAGGAGCATCCCTTGAGAAAGCACTCCCCGCAACTTGGCCGGCTTGAGGTTGGCCACCACCACAATCTCAGTGCCCACCAAGTCTTCCGGCCGGTAATACTGGGCAATGCCCGCCACCAGCTGGCGTTCCTCCTCGCCCAGGCGGATTTGCAGTTTTAGCAACTTATCCGCACCCTCAATCTTCTCGGCAGCCAACACCTTGGCAATACGCAAATCAATGCGGGCAAACTCATCAATAGCGATTAACCCGGCAGCGCCATCCTGGGGCGCAGGGACGGCCTTCTCCTTGGCCTGTTGAGCCTGTTGGGCTTGGGCCGGTTCAGTCTTGGCAGGCGCAGCCTGGTCCTCCTTTTCCACCTCAATCCGCGGGAAGATGGGATCGCCCTTCTTCACCTTCGTTCCCGCCGGGAAGCCACCCCAACGGATCCCCTGATCCCAGCCGGCGTCCACCGGTTTGCCGTCCAGGCCCAACTGTTCCCAGATCCGGCCCGGCGTCTCCACCAGGAAGGGGGTCAACAACACCGCCACCAGTCTTAAAACTTCGGCCATGGTATAAAGCACGGTCTCCAATCGCTCCCGGTTACCGGCTTTATTCAACGCCCACGGAGCTGCTTCATCAATATATTTGTTGGCCCGTCCAACCAGATCCATAATGGCCATCACGGCATCGGAGATCGTCAGTTCCTCCATGTGCTGGGCCACCTTCGCTCCGCAGGCCTCCGCCGCCCGGATCAAGTCACGATCAAGCTCGACAAGGGCCCCTGGTGCTGGCACGACTCCGCCGTTGAATTTTTCAATCATGGAAAGGCTGCGGTGCAGCAAATTGCCTAGATCGTTGGCCAGATCCGTATTAATCCGCAAGATTAATGCATCTTCGGAGTATACACCATCCGACCCGAAGGGAACTTCCCGCAACAGATAATATCGGACAGCATCCAAGCCATAGCGGTTAACCAGGGTCACCGGATCCACCACATTCCCTTTGGACTTGGACATCTTTCCACCTTCCAGGATCAGCCACCCGTGGCCAAAGACCTTCTTCGGCAGGGGCAAACCCAAGGCCATCAGGAGGATGGGCCAGATAATGGTGTGGAAGCGGACGATCTCCTTCCCCACCAGGTGAACGTCGGCGGGCCAGAATTTTTCCATCAGGGTATTGTCCCCTGGATAACCCAAGGCCGTAATGTAATTGGTCAAAGCATCCAGCCAGACATAGACCACATGCTTCGGGTCAAAGGGCACCGGAATACCCCAGGAGAAGGTGGTCCGAGAGACACAAAGATCCTCCAGGCCGGGTTTGAGGAAGTTGTTGATCATCTCGTTCTTACGCGAGACCGGTTGGATAAAATCGGGATGGGTCTCGATATACTCCATTAAGCGGTCGGCGTATTTGGACAGCCGGAAAAAGTAGCTTTCCTCCCGGACCATCTCCACCTCCCGGCCGCAATCGGGGCACTTGCCGTCCACCAGTTGCCGCTCCAGCCAGAAGGTTTCACAGGGTGTGCAATACAAGCCCTCATACTCATTCTTGTAAATATCCCCCTGCTCGTACAGGCGGGTGAAAATCTCCTGCACCCTCTCTTCGTGCCGTTTTTCAGTAGTACGAATGAAATCGTCATAGGAGATCTGCAAGAGGGACCAAAGTTCTTTGATGCCTTTAACAATCCTGTCCACATAAGCTTGGGGCGTGGTTCCCATCTCTTCGGCCTTGCGCTGGATCTTCTGGCCATGCTCATCGGTGCCGGTCAAAAAGTAGGTTTCGTCCCCGCGCAGCCGGTGGTAACGGGCCAACGCATCGGCAGCCACCGTGGTGTAGGCATGGCCAATATGCAGATTGTCACTGGGGTAATAGATCGGCGTGGTGATATAAAACTTACCCACCTGGTATTCCTCCTTTAACTTATTTATGTAATATTTTAGCTTACCCATCCAACCGGACGAGCTTTTTCCGCTTGCCTTCACCTGTAAAACGAAAACCTCCCGTCCCAAAGCGCTGCTTTGGGGACGAGAGGTTAATCCCGTGTTACCACCCCACTTTTCCGTCGAAACGGACTCTTGCGGACACGCCGGGCAAGCCCTTAATGCCCTGCCGCTATACCGGGCGGACCCGTTCCTACCTACTCTCCCCCAAACCGCCACGGTTTAAAACCGCTGGCAGCTTGGCAAAATTTCAGCGGAATGCTCAGGGGCCATGTTCAAAGGAGAACTCTGCCACCGGCTTTCACCATCCCGGCTCGCTTATAGGCGGTTACTTCCTTCTAATCTTCCCCGTCAACGCATTCGGCAGATAGTATCTGTTCATTATATTTTACCAGATCAGCCGGAGGTGTCAAGCGGTCAAGATTTGTTGTCGCTGGTTTCGCACCAAGTTTAGCGACTGACATAGGGGTTTCCTGCTACCGGCTATTCCTTGCTGCATAATGTAAGGCTCCCATTTTTGCTTATAAAATCCCACCGCCGCTAAATTTACTAATATTTTATACAAACAAGCCCTCATTGTCACCTACAACAACTTCCCCTTTTCCGCCATCCTTTCCCAGCTTATGTCCACTACCCAGATCCAACCGCCAGAAAAAATTTTTGTACATTGTATGAATATGGATAAAACTAACTTAATTGGCAGGGTTGACTTGGGTTGGAAATTTAGGTACAATTATCTTGTGCTTGATTGTCGAATCTTGACGGAAAGGAGGATGGTGATCCCATGATGAAGTCCACTGGTATTGTGCGAAAAGTCGATGAACTCGGCCGGGTTGTGATTCCCATTGAGTTACGGCGGACTCTCCAGATTGAGGAGAAGGACGCTTTGGAGATTTATGTTGACGGCGAAAAGATCATTCTGAAAAAGTATGAACCCGCCTGCATCTTCTGCGGTAACGCCGAAGGCATCCGTAGCTTTAAAGAGAAGAACATCTGCAAAGAGTGCTTTGATGCGATGAAGACCGTGTCCTGATAATATTAGCAGGACAATAATCTAATTGTATTTTACCATTGGGATGGGGACAAAACCCATCTTTTATTTTGTTTTCCACTTTTGTTCTCCTCGCGGTTCTCTCCTGGAGTTTTGGTAGGTCGTATAAAGTTCCCGCCTGGAGATCCCGGCCCTTTCGGCCACCGCCCGAATGGCCTCCGACGGCGACTTACCATCTTGGATTAGCTCTTCTACCCGATCCAGCAACTCTTCCGGACTCAGCTCCACCTTGGCAAAGCTGCCGCCCGCCACTACCAGGGTAAACTCGCCCTTTAGCTCCCTGGCCGTAAATTCCGCCACGGCCTCCTGCAAAGTCCCCCGCCAAAATTCCTCATGGATCTTGGTTAGTTCCCGGGCCACCGTCACCTGCCGTTCTCCCCCCAAGAGCCGTAAGAGATCCTTTAAAGTCTCCGGCAACCGGTGGGGCGCTTCGTAGAGCACAATGGTGCGTTCTTCGGTGGCCAGGGCCGCCAGCCGCTCCCTGCGGGGCTTGCCGGACCGGGGTAAAAAGCCTTCAAAAACAAACCGCTCAGTCCCTTGCCCCGAAGCAGCCAAGGCCGCAATCAACGCCGTCGGCCCGGGAATGGGGATCACCGGGATACCTGCTTGAATCGCCGCACTCACCAGCTTGTTGCCGGGGTCGGAGATCCCGGGCATGCCCGCATCGCTAACCAGCGCCACTTTTTTCCCCTCTTTTATTTGGTCCAGGATCTCTCCTTGTCGGCGCTCTTCATTCTCCCGGTAATAACTCACCAAAGGTTTGGCCAGGCCAAAATGGGTCAATAGCTGCCGGGTCCGCCGAGTATCCTCGGCAGCAACCAGATCGACCTCTCCCAGGGTGCGGATGGCCCGGGCAGACATATCCGCCAAATTGCCAATGGGCGTTGCCACTAAATACAAAGCGCCCGACTGCGCCAACTCTTGCACCAACCCTCACCATCCCTTCGTTTTTGTTGATGATCACCAATCCAGCACCGTCGGAGGCAGGACCCGGCCCAACCGGAATCCCAGTGGTGAAAAACCAAGACTTGTCCAGAAGGCCAAGGCACCGGGATTACCAGCATGCACATGAAGCTCCATCTCCTGCACGCCTTTTTGCCGGAAACATTCGCCAAGGGACCGGAGCAACGCTCGGCCCATTCCTTGCCGCCGCAGGGCTGGACGCACATAAAGGGCGGTAATGTAGCCGAAGGGCACGGGGGGATATGGCGGTTGGGCCGTCTTCACCTGTCCAAGGGCAAAACCTCCGACCTCACCGTCAGCCACGGCCAAAAAACCAAACCCAGCTCCCGTCACCAAACTTGCCCCCAAATAATTAAGGAAGTGATCGCTGGCTTCTGGGGAAAGGGCGCAGAACTCCGCAACGGTCTGTTGCAGTTCCCGGCTCATCTCTGCCCAAAGATCCCCGACGATTGCCACGTCCGCCAGGTCAATCCTGCGGATCTGCATATGCTTTTCACCTTTCTGAAAAAATTTCCCCCGATGGGGTAATGTCCTTACGTTTTTTGTCGATGAAATATATACACCAGGTTTTCAGGGATGAGCAAATTCCCCCCTAAAGTATACCAGATGTTCTGTTAAGGAGGGAACCTTCTCATGGATCAGAGTCAACCCAAACAGTTGGAACATGTTTTTTCCTTCTCACCCGGCGATGACCGCTACTTTCAGGATTGCGCGGAAGCTCTGTTCGAATCGGAGCAAGGACATAAATATTTTAGCGACCTTGACCAGGTTAAACACTTTTTACAGCTGGGTTTTGCCCACAATGAGATCTATATCTGTACCAACAAACACCATGATTTCATCGGCTTTATCTGGGCTAACAACTACGGCGCCTTTAATTATTTCCCCTTTTTGCAAGCTATTGCCGTCAAGCCCGTCTTTCGCTCCATCGGCGCTGGCACATTTCTCATGCGCCAGTTTGAAGAGGCCTTCCCCGATGCTCCCCTCTTCTTTCTAATTGCTAACCCGGATAATCTCGGGGCCTACCGTTTCTATGAACGCCTTGGTTATTGCCCAGTGGGCAAAGTCCCGGATATGTTCATTTGCGGCACGACGGAAATTATTATGGTCAAATCACGGAATTCGCCCAACACCACCCATAAATTCTCCCTCTACAAGGTCTTCAGGCAGTTATCTTTAAAAGGTATCCTATAATTTTTGCCTAATAGGTCATAGTCCGCCCAAAGGCCAGCCTTCGCCAGTGTAAAGAAAAATGGCCGATTGGTTCCATAGAAAAAACCCCCGGTTTTGCCGGGGGTTTTTCTGCTATTCTACCCGTTCTGTCGTCACGAGTTCCAAAGTTCTCTCCCGCTCTGGGAGAACGCCGGTTGGCTGTAAATAGCGGCGGGCGCAGACATACCGTTTTTGATAGTAACCTTTGTTTAACGGAGTGATCGTCACCTGACCACTTCCTGAAGAAGCATGGATAAAGAGGCCGTCGCCAAGGTAGATCCCCACATGACTAATCCTGTCACCAACGGTGTTGAAGAAGACCAGGTCGCCGGGGAGCAATTGGTCCCTGGTTACCACAGTCCCCAATTGGGCTTGTCCTACGGAAGAATGGGGCAGCGAGTAACCGAAGTTTTTGAAGACATAGGCAGTAAAACCAGAGCAGTCAAAGGCATGGGGGGTCGAACCGCCGTACCTGTACGGCACGCCCAGCCACCGCTTGGCATAAGCCAATAATTCATTGACACGCCCGTAATCACCCCGGGAAACGGACTCCGGCCGCGCCAGGCAGATATAAGCGTTGGCCACCCAGCCCTCGCCAAGACGGGAACTGCGAACCCTTGTCCATCCTTCGCCTGCTTCCAGCAGGGCAACTTCTTCGCCTTTACCCAAAAGTCCCATGGACTTGGCATCGCGGCTCGGCATGGTACGCAAATTCACCCGGTCGCCCGTGATCCAACACGCCGCCGGGGAGGAAGCCGCCTCTTCGCCATGGACAAAGGCGGGAAAGCAGGCCAAGGCCATTATTATTAATATGGAAAACCAAAGACGATTCCGCATCGGCACTCCTCTTTTCCCCATAATAGTTATTTTACATATATTTAACTTAAAAGGCAAGATAAACCCATGACAAAAACATTGTCAGAATCGTCTATATTATATAATATTACTAGTATTATTTATATTAATTTTTTGAAAATATAATCCGGTTTTGCGACCGACCATTCCCCCCGGCTTCCTCAGGCCCAAAAAAGAAAAACCGGCAAGGCCGGCCCATTTTTTATTCGTTGTCTTCCTTTGGAAAATTAATCTCCCGCACCACATGGCCATCGGCAGTCACTGCCATGCCCCGGTCGTCTGTATAATAGACCCGGGCGTAAACACGGGAACCCTTGGGATCCACTGTCATCCAGTGCTCCTCCCAATGGCCCTCTGGCCCCAACTGCTCTTCGATTGAGGACATCACCGCCGTCATCTCGGGATTGCGGGCAAACTTTTGCGCCTCCATACGGTTGATTCTTTGGATATCCTCCTCTTCCAGCTCGACAAACTCACGGTTTGCCATGTACCTCGGCTCATAATCCCTCATACTTTAACCTCCCGGCTTACCACAATCTTCGCACCAAGAGTTATTCTTCCCTTACCTTGTTCTTCTTAGCCATCGCCTTTTCCCGCTTAAAAAAGAAATACCGCCTTTAAAAGACGGTATGTTCTCTACTCAACCCTTTAAACCCTGGAGCTGACTATGTAATCGCCCAAGCCATCAACCAAAGGCCTGGCCGTTCCAGCCCCAGTTTTCTCCCTTCACTTCGGTGAACACAATATAAACTTGATCTTTAGGGATCCCAAGTTGGCTCTCCAACACCCGGCCAATCTCGGTAATGATCTCCTTTTTCTGGCTGCCCGCCAGGCTACCGACAAGCTGGATCTGGACTACTCCGCCTTGCTCCACACGCTTCCCCTGGAAAAAGAGGCTTTGCCCTCCGGCAATCCGGACATAAAGCCAGTTTTCACTCTTCCCGGCGTACCGTTGCATAATCCGGGCAGCCTCGGCCTTTAAAAGCTCTTCCTGTTCGGAACCAATGGTTTTGGCCAGGGCAAAATCCAAATACGGCATGTTCCTTTCCTCCTTCAATTAAAGTTTTCCGACTGAAAGACCCACCGGATTCAAGCGACCTTTTTTGGGGATCAAACGCTCTCTTAAGAGCTTTTCAACCAAGCCCATCTCCCAACAAAACCCGTGCCCGGGATAGACCCGCCGTACACCCCGTTGCCGCAGGAGCTTTATACTGTCCCAGAGTGCAATGGGGTCTTCAGCGAACCAGGGTACCCCCGGAACACCGGCAAAGGGCGGCACCATCATGAGCAAATCACCAATGATGGCCTCTTCACCGACAATCACCGAGCTTGAACCCAGGGTGTGTCCGGGCGTGGCCAACAACAGCCCGTCAAGGCCAAATTCAGCCAGATCCATCTGGTCTTCATAAGTCAGCCCAACTTTTACCGGTTTTCCTGTTTCTGCCGCCTTCTTATATAAAACTGAATTTACCAGCTTACCCTCCCAGGAATAGGGAATGATTGGAGCACTTCGCCCCCGGACCAAAAAATCCTCCTCGGCGCGATGGATTGCCACCGGGACCCCCAACTCTTCTTGCAACGCCGCTGCACTACCCATGTGATCAGGGTGGGCATGGGTGATGACAAGTAAGCCAAGATCGCCCCGGTCGATCCCGTTTTTCCGGAGTTCTTTCAGTAGTCGCGGGGCGTCTTCAGCCTGGCCGCAATCAACCAATATGTATTGCCGGTCTTTGATGAGGTAAGCATTATTGAATCCCAAAGGTATCCGTAGTATTTCTGCCATTATCTTTGCCTCCCGATAACAGATGGGAACATCTTGCAAACCATTTCGCGGCGGCAAATTCATCCCCTGCCGGTAAATGATCCCACCAATTCTGCACTATAGAAAAAAGGGCATATCATAAAAGTAAGATATACCCCGAAAACATTTATATTCTTACCTTTGGGCGTTAGCCCCTCTTCGGCCGCGCTTTGGCCATTTCGCCGTCATTCATCCCCACCACTGCACGGATCAGGAAGACCGACGCAAGTGCAAAGTAAATGCCAGCAAAGAGCATTGATCGTACGGGCAGCAGACTAACCAACAGGGCAAAGACCATCGGTAGGGTCAACGCAAATAAGGTAAGCCGGTATAAATCGGCCAAGCGCAACTTGACTGCCAACACTTTGCCCGCCACCAGCCCGCAAAGGGAAATGACCAAAGCAATAAAGAAGAGTTCTAAATAGTATTTGATCAAGTAATTGAGAAAACTATACACTCCCATCATTCTTAAGCCCAATACCCGAATCAAGTCCTCTTTGGATAAGGCCTTACCCATCAGCTGTTTTTGCAAAGCCGAATACAGCTTCTCTTTCACGGTAATATCCTTGTTAAACATCCGGTCTTCGGTCAAGACCAGACCATAAGAGTAATCCTTAAGGATCGTATCGGCATTAAGCTTTCCTGTGGTATCCAGGGCAAAAACCCCACCGTTTTCCTTATCTACCACCGGAGTCTTGTCTATGACAGATAACTTGCCGCCGTCAATCTTAAATTCGGGAACTTTTTCTTCAATCCACTTTAATTTGTATCCCGCCACCCGGTGATCTTCCATGGCGTGGGGCAAGACGGTGGGCGCACCGACAATCAGCCCCAAAACAAGGATATATTTCAGGGCATCCCGGAAGCTTTCCCTTTGAAACTTGGTATATTCCCGGAAAAACAACAGCCCGGCCCGGAACTTCTGGATAAAGTTCATTCCCGCTTGATCTTTGGCCATCCCCTCGACAACCCCCATCCTGTCTCTGTCACTATTTAATTCACTATGTTTGCCACCCAATAATTTTACTTGTACAAGCTTTCTTCTTCAAAGTCCCTTGTTGCCCGGATCAGACAAGTTTCTCACTTTAAAAAAACATGGCGCCCAATCTTGACAGTCACCTTCAAATTGGCCTGTTCGAAGTACCTACGTCCCTCCGGGCTGGCTTTATCCGGGTTGTAGAAAAAGAGGGCCCCATGGGTCGGGTCAACCCCGGCCATGGCTTCCTTGGCTGCCCGCAGGCAGGATTCGGTGGGTTCTACATACTTGGCCTTTGGCCAACTATGGAATTGGTTGGGCTGGGTGACCACTGCACGAATGCTGTCGGGAAACTTTGGACTGGCCACCCGGTTCATAACCACTGCACCCACCGCCACTTGACCCAGGTAGGGCTCATCTCCGGCTTCCACCGTGATGATTTGGGCCAAAAGATAAAGATCCGCATCCCGCCGCCAGGGCAAGCGGGAGGGAGAAAAGCCAATATTAATGGAGAAGCCGATCTCAGTGTCATAACCGGTTTCATCGTCATCGTCGGCGAACCAGTCGGCCGGCAGGGTACGGGCCTCAACGGCCGCAGAAACCTTGGCCACGTTAAACTCCAACCCCAGGATCAACTCGGTCTTCTTCCCAAGGGAAACATCCAGTCCTGCGCCATCGTTAACATCCCGGAGGCCCACGCCGAGATAGGAGGTGAACATTCTTTTTGGCTTCATCCGGTAGATTACCCCCGGTGAAAAGGCTTCGTCATCCCAGTCGTAAATTCCCCGGATCCGCCAGTAGTCGTTCAGAGAATATTCCAGTTTTACCGCGGCAAGTTCTGCTCCGTCGTCATCTTGCCACTCCAATCCCAAATGAAGATCCCCCGCCAGAGCCGGCGCAACGCCCAAAACCACAAGCAAGATGCCAATACATAAGATTGCCTTAATCTTTCTGGCCATACCTTCACTCCCCATTCCAGGATGTTTTGCCCATCCATTCGACGGCAAACGGGAGAAACCATGCTAAAAAACCCATCTTCTTAGTGGTAAGTGTTGGATAACAAAAAAGAGAAAACCTCTTTTTTGGTTTTCTCCGTTCCACCGTCTTTTCCCTTTTAATAGGCAAAACATCCTGAAACCGGCGACCTAGGGAATGATCCGGTTCTCCCCGTTGACGTGGACAATTTTGGGTTTAAAGGTCTGTAACTCTTCTTCATTATACTGGGCATAGGAAATAATGATCACCAGGTCGCCCGGGGCCACCAAGCGGGCGGCGGCGCCATTGACACAGATAGTGCCGGAGCCGGGCGCCCCTTCAATGACATAGGTCTCAAAGCGCGCACCGTTATTGACGTTCACCACCTGGACCTGCTCATAAGGGAGAAGGTCCGCTGCCTCCATCAGTTCTTTATCAATAGTGATACTGCCCACATAGTTTAGATTAGCATCGGTCACCGTTGCCCGGTGAATCTTGGATTTTGCCATTGTTCGCCACATGGCCATAAAACCTCCTTTGCTCCCGTCACAGGGGACACGCCGGGCTTTAAAGGCGCCCGACCACAAGATTATCAATCAATCGCGTCCTTCCCACTTTTGCCGCCAGGGCCACCAAAACGGGGCGTTCTACCCGTTCAACAATCTCCAATGTCTCGTCATCGACAAACTCAAGGTATTCCAATTGAACCAGGGGTTCGGCTTTGATCATGCTTTCCATGCCCTCCCGCAGGCTATGGACATCCGTCTCTCCCGCCTGCACCCGGTCGCGCATGGCAAAGAGAGCTTTGGAAAGGATCAGGGCCGCCTGGCGTTCCTCCGGGGAAAGGTAGACATTGCGTGAACTCATGGCCAAACCATCGGCTTCACGCACCAGGGGAACGGGCCGCACCTCCACGGGAATGTTCAAATCCCGGACCATCCGGCGCACCACCCTTAACTGCTGGGCGTCTTTCTCCCCAAAATAAGCCCTGTCCGGTCCCACCAGCATCATGAGCTTGGTCACGACCGTCGTCACGCCGCGAAAATGCCCCGGCCGACTTTTGCCGCAAAGGCCTTGGGTCAATCCGGTTACCTCCACCCAAGTCTGGAAACCTTCGGGGTACATCTCTCCCGGCAACGGTGCGAAAATCAGGTCCACCCCGACACCCTCGGCCAAGCTCCGGTCACGGGCATGGTCCCGCGGGTAGCGGTCCAGATCTTCATTGGGACCAAACTGGGTCGGATTGACAAAGAGGGAAACAACCACCCGGTCATTCTCCGCCTTGGCGTGGCGCATTAAGGACAGGTGTCCCTCATGGAAATAGCCCATGGTGGGCACCAGCCCAATCGTCAGGCCCTCTCGGCGCCAACCGGAGACGATCTTTCTGAGCTCAGCAATGGTATCAACCCAAATCATGCTTCTTTTCCCTCCTCCAGCCCGAGCAAGCGGAGAAACTCTGCCTTCTCCTCATCCTGCATCTGCCTGGTTTGTTCCGGCCCGGGGAACTGCCCGGACCGGACTTCCGCCACATACTCTGACAATGCCCGGCTGCCCACGGCATAAAGTTCCGCATAACGCTTGGCGTGGCGGGGAGTAAAGGAAGCATTCAAACCCAACACATCATGGAAAACTTGTACTTGCCCGTCGCATGCGGGACCCGACCCAATACCGATGGTAGGAATATTCAGACGGCGGGTGATCGCGGCCGCCACCTCCGCCGGCACCAACTCCAAGACCACCGCAAAGGCCCCCGCTTCCTCCAGGGCTTTGGCGTCGTCCAAAAGGTCTTTGGCGGCTTGAGCCGATTTACCCTGCATCAGGAAGCCGCCCAACTGGTGGACGGATTGGGGTGTGAAGCCCAGATGTCCCATGACAGGAATCCCGGCGCTTGTCAGCCGCCGGACAATGGGAACAACATCCCGGCCCCCCTCCAGCTTTACGGCGTGGGCGCCGCCCTCCTGCATCAGACGGCCGGCATTCTTTACGGCCTCCTCAATACTGACCTGGTAACTTAAGAAGGGCATATCGGCAACAACCAGCGCAGTTTTATTTCCCCGGGCAACTGCTTTGGTGTGATGGACCATATCATCCATGGTCACAGGCAGGGTGGTTTCATAGCCCAAGACCACGTTACCCAGGGAGTCTCCAACCAAGATCATATCCACACCAGCGGCCTCGGCCAACTGGGCGCCCGGGTAATCGTAGGCTGTGATCATGGTGAGTTTCTCGCCGGTAGCCTTTGCCTCACGAATCTTTTTCAAAGTTGTACGGGAATTTTCCATTTTTATCACTCCATCTCAAGATTGCTCCGTACCAGAATCTCCTCCACCGCTTTAACCCGTTCCGCCGGTAGTCCGTTGGCCTGGGCCAGCTCCAGGGTGCGCCTGGATAACTCCAGGTACAAGGGGAGCAAGTCCGGTCTGGTGTCATTCAGTGCTTTAATGTGCCGCAGGATCGTCTGGGCATCCCCGCGGGAGACGGGTCCGGTCAAGGCTTGAGCCGGTCCCAACTTGCCCATGTTTTTCACGACATTTTCCACCAAAGGCAGCAGGGCGGCGGGAACCTTTTCCTTGGCCAAACCGGCTGCCGCAAAGAGCTCCCCGGCCAAAACGGTGATGGTGACCAGAAAATTGGCGGCAATGCAAGCTCCTGCATGGTACAAGGCTTTATACCCCGGCGGCAGTGCAAAGGTTTCCCCGCCCAAAAATTGACCAATGGCCTCTGCCGCTTCCTTAGCCGCTTGATCTCCCTCAACCCCGAAGACGGTCCCTGGGGGGATCCGCTCTTCGCCGGCAAAACTCTGCAAAGGGTGCAGGCTGCCCACACGGGCACCAACGTCGCGGAGGGGCTGCAGCACATTACTGTCCAAGGCGCCGCTGGTGTGCAAGAGGATCTTCCCCTGCCATCCATCAGACCGGCTCAGCGCCGTGGCCAGCGATGCCAAGGCGTCATCAGCAACGGTGAGCAAGATCAGATCGGCTGTTTGATGGATTTCCGTCATTGGGCAGAACCGCAAGCCATACCGCTGGGCCAAGGCAACCACTTTCTCTTGAGTGCGGCCAGCCAAGGCTTGCGGCGGCAGGCCGCGACGGCAGAGTTCCCCCACCATGGCGCGGCCGAGCCGACCGGGACCAATTAAGCCTATTCTCCATTTTGGTTTCATCTTCTGCCTCCAGAAAAAAACCTTCCCAGGGCATGGGAAGGTCGACAAAACTCCTTTGTCGTCTTGTTGCCGTCCCGGTCCCCAAGGGATCCAAGCGGTCAATTGCGCAGGATTGAGCTAAAATGAATTTAAAAAACTTCCTTTGGTACAGCTCCGAATGGATGCCGTCTTAATACGGAATGACATAATATAATTATGATCAAAACGGATAAAACATGTTAATTGTTAATATGTAATCCCTTTACTTCTTGCGGGTTATCTTCACACCAAAGAAATCCATTAACCCGCCGGCCGGGGGTTGCGGTTTCCGGACCGCAACGGTCACCTCGGCCATAGGATAATTGGAGAGTACCTCGCTAGCGATGGCTTCGGCCAATCCTTCCATCAGATTGTAGGACCTCTCCTCCACAATTTCCCGGACCAGTTGATAAAGGTCGACATAGTTGATGCCATACTCCAGATCGTCGGTGCGCCCGGTCGAGCTCAGATCCAGCGCTAACTCCAAGTCCACCTCGTAGCGCTGGCCTAATTCCTTCTCTGAACCAAATACACCGTGGTAGCCGTAGAAGACCATCCCCTGCAACACAATACGATCCGGCACGAAATGACCTCCTTTATCCCCCTGTCCTTCTTCTATTTTAACCGATTCACAGCAAAAAGTGAATAAATTTCCACCAATTAACGGACTTAAGCCAGGCAAAGCCTGGTATGACGTGCCCTTAGCAACCGTTAAATTATGGTTAACGTCCCAATAAACATGCCCAACCGCTGGCTAATCCCTCCGGGATACACTGTAAAAACGTCTTTTTCATTTTGGCAATAAGGGGTTCCCCTGAATTGACAAACCTTGGCCGGGAAAGTACAATTAGGTATAAGTCCAGGGGGAGGAGGATCTTTTTGTCTACAAATGAAATACTTTTGGCGGAAATTACCCGCCTTAAGAAAGAACGGAACGCACTAATCTTGGCCCATAACTACCAAGTGGAAGAGGTGCAGGATATCGCCGATTTTGTGGGCGATTCCTTCTTTTTAAGTCAAAAGGCCGCCGCGGCCACAGAAGAAGTGATTGTTTTTTGCGGCGTCCACTTTATGGCAGAAAGCGCCGCCATCCTTGCTCCCGATAAAACTGTGTTGTTGCCTGCAGCGGATGCGGGTTGCCCTTTGGCGGATTTTGCCGACGCCGAGCAGGTCCGTCAGTGGCGGGCACGCCATCCACAGGCGGCTGTGGTCGCTTACATTAACTCCTCCGCTGAAGTCAAAGCAGAAGCAGATATTTGTTGCACCTCCGCCAACGCCATCAAGGTGGTGGAGTCCTTACCCCATGATGAAATTATCTTCCTGCCCGACGGCAACCTGGGCCATTATGTAGCATCCCACTTTCCGGAGAAGACCTTTCACCTCTGGCCAGGCTACTGCATCACCCACCACCGGATCACGCCTGAAGATGTGCAGGCCGTACGGGAACGCCATCCGCAGGCGGAAATCCTGGTGCATCCGGAATGCCAACCCAGCGTTGTCGCACTAGCCGATTTTGTGGGCAGTACTTCCCAGATTTTAGACCGGGTGGCCAAGTCACCGGCAAAAACCCTAATTATCGGCACGGAGATGGGCGTTATCCACGGCTTAAAGAAGAATCATCCCGATAAAGAAATTTATCTTCTCTCCTCTGGATTAGTTTGCCCCAACATGAAACGAACCACCTTGCAGAAGATCCATCATGCCCTGGAAAACCTGGAGATGCGTGTTACAGTGGCCGAGCCCGTCCGAGCAAAGGCTTATGCTGCATTACAGCGCATGCTAGCCGTGGGGAGATAAGCCCCGGCGAACCAATAACGTCCCGGCAAAGTACGAATCCCGTGCTTTGCTCTTTTCTCTTCTTGAGGATATAATTGAATCATGTTCAACAAAATGTGTTCTACCCACCGTACTTAACGATGCTTGCTGAAAGAAGGTGGCCGACGGATGGCCAGAGTGACTGAACTGCCTGAAGCCCAACCAGCCCAGTTTCTAATTGTCGGCAGCGGCATTGCCGGTTTGTACACAGCACTGAAACTAGCGGAATTGGGCCAGGTAGTGTTATTGACCAAAGATCGTTTGGAAGAGAGCAACACCTCATATGCCCAGGGCGGAATTGCTGCCGCCATCGATCCCAGCGACTCACCCGAACTCCACTTTGAAGACACCATCAAGGTTGGGGTAGGATTGTGCCTCCCCGAATCCGTATCAATTTTGGTTCATGAAGGTCCCTCCCGCGTCCGGGAGCTGATCCAGTACGGGGTTCCCTTTGACTTGATTGAAGGTGCTCCCGCCCTGACTAAAGAAGCTGCCCATTCCCGCCGGCGTATCCTCCATGCCGATGGCGATGCCACCGGCCGGGAAATCAGCCGCTCCCTCGTGCGGCATGTGGTGGGACACCCCAACATCACCATCTATGAAGAAACGATGGTCATCTCCTTGTTAACCCACAATGCCAGGTGTTACGGGGTATTGGCCCTCATGCCCGGTGGTGAATTGGCCACCTTTGCGTCTGGAGCAGTCATCTTATGTACAGGAGGTTGTGGTCAAGTTTTTTCCATGACCACCAATCCATCGGTGGCCACCGGCGACGGTATTGCCCTAGCTTACCGGGCGGGCGCTTCTGTATCGAATATGGAATTCATCCAGTTCCACCCCACCGCCTTATTCCATCCCCCGGCGCCGCGTTTCTTGATCTCCGAGACCGTCCGCGGTGAAGGCGGCATCCTTGTTAACAAGTACGGGGAGCACTTTATGCCAAAATACCATGAACTGGCGGATCTGGCGCCACGGGATGTGGTGGCCCGATCCATTCTCAAAGAGATGGAACGCACCGGATCCGATCGGGTTTATTTAGACTTATCCGCTTTAACCGCCGACCAGATCCGCCACCGTTTCCCCAATATTTATGACACATGCCTCCATTATGGTTTGGATATTACCGCAGAACCCATTCCTGTCTCCCCGGCAGCCCACTACATGATGGGCGGTATTCTAACCGACATCTGGGGACGGACAAGTATTCCAGGGTTGTTTGCCTGCGGCGAAACCGCCGACACCGGTGTCCACGGGGCTAACCGGTTGGCCAGCAATTCCCTCCTGGAGGGGCTGGTCTTCGGCCATCGTATTTACCATTACCTGCAGAAGAATTTCCCAGAAATCGAAGAGTTTCAACCCGATTCCCCTCCTGAACTGCCCCAGGAGACTTCACCGGAGACTACCTGTTCCGATCGGCGGTTTATTCAGGAACTCATGTCTGCCCAGATGGGAATCGTCAGAAACGGACCAGGGTTGACCGCTGCCCTGGAGACCCTGCAAGCAAAGGGGCAAGGCCCGGCAACACCCTGTCTGGATCCGGCATATATTGAATTACAAAACATCAGGACCGTAGCACGTTTGATGATCCAATCCGCCCTGCTACGGACGGAGAGCCGGGGCAGCCATTACCGGGAAGACTATTCCAGGACAGATCCGGCTTGGCGAAAGAGGATTGTCATTACAGGGAAACGTATTACTTATCTACCCATTACCCCTGAAAACGGATGAGGTGAATTCCGATGAAACAGTTAAACCGTTCATGGTTGCGGGATGTGGTCGCCAGGGCTTTAGCTGAGGATATTGGCTATGGCGACATTACGACGCAGGCCACCATCTCCGAGGACCAAAAGGCAAGCGGTGTTTTTGTTGCGAAAGAAGAGGGCGTAATCTGCGGTTTACCTTTAATCGAAGAGATCTTTCATTATGCCGATCCCTCACTGCTGGTCTCCATCTGGGTTGATGAAGGAAGTCGAGTAAAGCCCGGTGATGTCCTGGCGGAGGTTCAAGGCTCGGCCCAAGCGATTCTCTCCGGCGAACGTGTAGCTTTGAATTTTATCCAAAGATTGTCCGGCATTGCCACACAGACCAGAAAACTGGTGGATATTGTCGCCGACTTCCCTGTCCGCATCGTGGACACCAGAAAAACCGTGCCGGGACTGCGCTTTTTGGAAAAATATGCCGTGCGGACCGGTGGCGGCCATAATCACCGTTTTTCCCTTTCCGACGCAGTGCTAATCAAAGACAACCATATCATCGCCGCCGGCGGGATTACCGCCGCTGTTGAACTGGCCCGGAAGAACGTTCCTCACACCATGACTATTGAGGTGGAAGTGGAAACAGAAGAACAAGTCCGGGAAGCCCTGGCAGCCCGGGCGGACATCATCATGCTGGATAATATGTCCCTGGAACAGATGCGCGAGATGGTCAAGTTAATTGACGGCCGGGCAAAAGTTGAGGCGTCAGGGAATATAACTGAAGAGAATATTCGCGCGGTAGCCGAGACAGGGGTGGATATCATCTCCGTGGGTGCATTAACCCACTCGGCCAATGCTCTGGATATCAGTTTGGATCTGAAACTATTGGAGTAAGATCCTGCAAGGGTAATCTTTGTCCTCAACACGACCGGTTTCCGGCGAATTGGCTGGTTAATTGCCTAACCGCTAAACCTTAAAACCCGTGGTGGGATGAAAAAGATGAAGCAAAAAATAAAACTGCAGGGAAATCCATGGACTTTATCCTTAAGTATGTTAAGCATCGTAGGATGCTTTTTCTTGATGTTCCATCTTAATATGTTTAATAGAGTTATTGATTTTAAAGGACAGTTCTTCTATTTTCTATATGTAGCTTTATGTATTGGCTTTGGCCTATTTTTTGTCGGTGTCTATTATGAAGGTAAAAAGGGCGGCTTGAGATTTCTAAAGAATTGGGCTTTAACTTATGCAGTCGCCTATTTAATCGGATACTTAAAAAGTCTAGGGCAATAAACGGGTATTTGTGTGGCCAGGTCTTCGGATTATATCTGGCTATTTTTTGTCTTTCAGTGCCAATGTGACCTTTTCCCGTTATAGTAGACACAAAATAGTTAGGGTATTCTCCGGATTTCTTAAAGTAGCATGAAATCACGCTACCGACTTCTTAAAATACAGCCGGCCA
>DGDV01000027.1 GCA_002385625.1 Firmicutes bacterium UBA3943 | reverse complement strand
GCACAAACTATTTTACAGACTCTCAGCCTTTGCTGACTCCAAAATTGCTTCAAAGTTTAAGGGTTCCTGCTTAAACTAAATAGCCTTTATCGGCGGATTTTCCAAATTAATGGCTTGATGCAGTAACTTTGCATGGAAAGGAAAGTTCATTTCATCACAGAGTTTTAGACCTGCTTGATAGAGTTGAATGGCTTTTTCATGTTGTTGCTGTTCCCGGGCCATCAGGCCAAACTCATAATAAAAGCGGGGAGCTAAATATTTGACAATATAATTGCGGCGTTCCAGGGTGGAGAGGGCTTTGCGGAAATATTTCTCTGCCGAATCATATTCTTTGTTGCTCTTGTACAACAAGGCGCAGAAGAAGTAGAACAAGGCGTATTCCTCGTTGTTCTTGGGATAAGGTTTCAACTGCATGCTGACGATTCTTAACATGCATTCTTTTGCCTTAAAAATATCACCAAGTTTGTAATAGTTAATTCCCATCAGAGAATAGATCATGCAAAGGGAATGGTAGCGTAAGCCTTTCATCTGCAGGGTGTGCAGGAGTTTTATCACCATATTCAGATACCTGTTGGAAAACTCATGATTAAATCCGGCATAGGCATTAAAGGCAATATTACATAAAGTCATGCCGATTTCATGATTATCCCGGACAGTAGTTAAACACGCAAGAGCTTTGTTGTAATAGGTGTAGGCCTTGAGAAAATTCTCCGTCATAAAATAGTAAAAGCCCAAACCATTGTAAATATAGGCCAGTTCCAATTTGTTGCCCAATTGGAGTTTAAGTTTCTCACATTTTTTATAATACTTTAAGACCCGGTCATATTCTCCCCGAATGCTGAACATTAAACCGGTAAACTGGTAGGCTGTGGCCAACCGATATTTGTTATTAAGTTTTTTTGCCAAAGAAATACCGTAATTATAAAGGTTAATTTCTTCGGTGCCTTGCTGGCAATAGGTGCCATAGGGATTTGTGCAACAGTAGGCCAAAGTGTTTTGTTTATTCAGTTTATGTGCTAAACCGATCAATTTTTTGTAGGTCTTGAGCCACTTTTTGATGTGTTGGTTCCGGTTGCGGGCTTTGTCGATAATCATGTATAAGAGGAAATATGCCCGGAAGATTTGGAGTGAGTCGTTGATTTCCTCGGCAATCTTCAAACTCTGGTTGGCGTAACGCTCGGCGGTCTCCGAATCGTTTTTTTTCAGGTAAATAAGGCCGATTTACGGAAAGCATCAGCTATTTGGCGCTGGTCGTTGCTTTGTTGCGCCAGCCGGAGCCAAGTATTGTAATAGGTGAGAGCGAGATCGTTTTCACCGGAAAAGTTGAGGACATCACCAAGAATTCTGTACATGGTCAGGTCATAAGGGGATTCTTCATCCCTGAGCAGACTGTTTTGATAGACATGCTCTAAAACCGCCTGGCATTCGGAGAACGCCAGAAAGTCTAGACAGGTTTGGCCTAATTGAATCATTTCTTCAAATGTTAGAGTTATGGGTGTAGGTTCTTTAGTTGGAAGATGCGGTAATTTACAGTCGGTTGGAAAATCGATCAAACCGCCGCGGTCTTTTAATTCTTCCAAGACCCTGTCGATCTCCGACAGATGTAAACAGGATTTATTTGTGGAAAAAATGAAGAGCATTTTGTGGGGGGAGTTTTTCTGCACCAAGTTGTGGATGAAATCAATGGTGGAATTGTGGGCGTAATGTAAATTTTCCACCACGATAACCAAAGGGTTGGTTTGGGAAATGTGGCAAAACAGTTTAAAAATGGCCTCCAGCATCTGGTTTTTTTCATAATCCAGTTCTTCCAGGATTAGCTCCTCAGGACGCTGCGTTTGGCCGGTTTGAAAGTAGGAAGAAAAGACAGGCCGTTGCAGGGGATAGACACCTGCATCAGTGAGAAGTTGGTCGATTTCGTCCCCGGATTGGTTTTGGAAATAATCTTTCAGAAAATCTAAAAAGGGGAAATAGGGTGAGGAGTAGGGTTGTTCGGTTAGAGAGCGACGCAAGAGGATAAAATTTGGCTGAAGGGTCGGTAAAAACTGATCAAGATAGGCAGCGAAGGAACGATTATCGTAAGTGTTAAAGAACAACATGCTAAAATGACCCTTTTGGGTTTCTTGCCATAAATCATGGAGATAGGATGTGATAAATGTGGTTTTTTCCATTGTCAACATCCCTTATCCCATATTTTGAGGACTGAAACGGATGGTTGTAAAAACATACCATTATACTATTATATAATATTTCACCCAAATTTCCAAAGGGGGAAATAATTGCTACTCAGCAAAAAAATAACATTCACGTAAACCGGTTATGGTTAATCGTTTGAAAGGAAAACAAATGGTAAACCCACCAATTATTTTGGGAAATCAAAAGGAAAAGCCGGGTAATTAGCGAACATTTATAGTAACAAAAAACGGAAGTATTCCAAATAGAACAGAAAAATGCCGAATATTTCAAGACGTAACATGAACTCCCCTATGGCATCAGGTGGACATGTAACAGTCAACGGCTGTCATCTTTGGTAATTCCGGTCATACAATTTTTGTTATGAGATGAAAGCTTCTTCCCATTATTCTGGCCAAGGAGGATGGTGATGTAGATGGAAAAGAATGCCAAAACGATTCCTGATGCCTTGAATGTCCATTTGTTTCACGAGGGTAACTATTTCCATGCCTACCAGAAGTTCGGCGCCCATGTGGTCAGAGAAGATAATATCAAGGGCGTAAGATTTACCGTATGGGCGCCCAACGCGGCTAGGGTCTGTGTTGTTGGTGATTTTAACAATTGGCAATCGGGCAAGCATCCACTGGAACGGATCACCGAGTCGGGTATCTGGTCCTTGTTTATTCCCGGCCTCAAAGCGGGGACAATTTACAAATATGAGGTGCATACCGCTTATGGGGAGGTCTTCTTAAAAGCCGACCCCTTTGCCTTCTATTCTGAAGTTCGGCCTAAGACGGCATCGGTGGTATATGATTTGGGCGACTACCCCTGGACTGATGAAAAGTGGCGTAAACGCAAATGCAATCCCTATAAAGAACCGATGAACATCTACGAAGTTCATCTGGGCTCGTGGAAGCAGAAAGAGAACGGTGATTTACTGACCTATCGCGAACTGGCGGAAGAATTGCCGGCCTATGCCGTGGCGATGGGCTATACCCACATTGAGTTGATGCCATTGATGGAACACCCCTTGGATGCTTCGTGGGGTTATCAAGTGACGGGGTTTTATTCCGTGACCAGCCGTTTTGGCACTCCCGATGACTTCCGCTATTTCATCAATGCCTGTCATGAGCATGGGCTGGGTGTGATTATGGACTGGGTACCGGCCCATTTTTGCCGTGATGAGCAGGGTTTGTCCCACTTCGACGGGACGCCGCTCTATGAAGCCCGGGAGATCCTAAATTGGGGGACCCTCCAGTTTGACTACGCCAAACCAGAGGTCCGGAGTTACCTGATCTCCAATGCCATGTTCTGGTTTGATGTTTACCATATTGATGGGTTGCGGGTGGACGCGGTTTCCAGTATGTTGTTCCCCAATTATTGGGAGGGTATTCAGTGGCGTAGGAACGAGAGCGGTCAGCGGGAGAGCTATGAAGCGGTTTTGTTTTTACGCCGGTTGAATGAGGCAATCTACCAATATTACCCCAACGCCTTGATGATCGCCGAAGAGTCCACCACATGGCCCTTGGTGACCAAGCCAACCTATGTGGGGGGACTGGGCTTTAACTTCAAGTGGAATATGGGTTGGATGAACGATACCCTCCGTTATATGGAGCTGGATTGCATCTACCGGAAGTGGCACCATAATTTATTGACCTTCTCAATGGTTTACTGTTTTTCCGAAAATTTCATCCTCTCCCTTTCCCATGATGAGGTAGTTCATGGCAAACGCTCTCTCATTGACAAGATGCCGGGAGACTACTGGCAGAAGTTTGCCAACCTCCGCCTGTTGATGGGGTATATGATGGCCCATCCTGGCAAGAAGCTCCTGTTTATGGGAGGCGAGTTTGCCCAGTTCATCGAATGGCGTTTCTACGAGTCATTGGAATGGAAGATGCTGGCCTTTGATATGCACCGCATGTTCCATAACTATATCAAAGAATTGAACCATTTTTACCTGCAACAAAAGGCCCTGTGGGAACTGGACCATGACGGCCGCGGTTTCTTCTGGATCGATGCGGACAACAATGAACAGAGCGTGACGGTTTTTTGCCGGACAAGTGAGGATCCGGAGGATCTATTACTGGTGGTTTGTAATTTTACCCCGGTTTACCGCGAAGGCTTCCGGATCGGCGCACCCAAAAACGGGCAATACATTGAGATCTTCAACAGTGATGCCGGCGCCTTTGGCGGTTCGGACAAGAAAAACGAAGATCCTTTACAAGCAGAACCCATTCCCTGGCATAATCAGGGATACTCGCTGGAGATCAAGCTTCCGCCGCTGGCTGCGATATTCTTGAGCTACGTGAGGGGCTCGGAGCAAGTCCAACCGGTGGAAGAAGATCAAAATATCGAAGAAGACCAAAATGTCCAAGCAGGAGGTGGGGAAGGATAATCATTTTTGCAAGCAGTTTGAGGCACAACAATTGGAAAGCCGGTAATTTTCCGATGGAAAATGTCGATAAATAAAGAAAGGACATTCTCGGGTTAAGCTAAATTACAGAGAAAAGAGGGATTACGATGCTGCTTAAAGAATGGGTTGCAATGCTCTTAGCAGGCGGCCAGGGAAGCAGATTGGGTTGCCTGACGAAAAGAATTGCGAAACCTGCTGTTTCTTTTGGCGGTAAGTACCGGATCATCGACTTTAGTTTAAGCAACTGCAACAACTCGGGTATCGATACGGTAGGGGTTCTGACCCAGTACAAACCCCTGTTGCTTAATTCATATATTGGCATTGGCAGTGCGTGGGATTTGGACATCGAAGGCGGCGGGGTCTTTGTCTTGCCCCCCTATGTCGGAGAAAAGGGCGGCCAGTGGTATAAGGGAACGGCCCATGCCATCGGTCAGAACATAGATTTCATCGATCAGTATAATCCCCAGTATGTCCTGGTTATCTCCGGGGACCACATTTACAAGATGGACTACTCGGTGATGCTGGAATTTCATAAAAACAACCAGGCCGATGTGACCATCGCTGCCATCCAGGTGCCTTGGGAGGAAGCTTGCCGGTTTGGGATTTTAAATACCGATGAAAACGGGCGAATTGAGGAGTTTGACGAAAAACCCAAAAATCCCCGGAGCAACTTGGCCTCGATGGGTATCTACATTTTTAACTGGCCGGTGTTGAAGGAATATTTGATTCAAGACAGCCAAGACCCGGAATCAGCTAACGACTTCGGGAAGAATGTGCTGCCGAAGATGTTAAAAGACGGGTTGCGGATGTTCGCCTACAGATTTCAAGGGTATTGGAAAGATGTGGGTACAATTGAGAGCTATTACACAGCCAATATGGATCTCTTGGCGGATAATCCCGAGTTTGATATCTTTGATGAGAACCTGAAGGTATTTTCCAAATCCCCGATTTTACCCCCGCATTTTATTGCTGCGGAGGCGAAGGTCAAAAATTCCCTTGTCCCTGACGGCTGCGTAATCTTCGGCGAGGTGGAGCACTCCGTCCTCTTTCCCGGCGTCTATGTAGGGCCGGGCGCAGTCATCAAAGACAGCATTCTCCTGCCAGACGTCCGGGTGGAAGGCGGTTGCCTGGTGAACCGGGCGATCATCGGGGAAAGCTCGGTTATTGGACCGGAGTGCCAGATTGGTTATGGCTGCAATGAAACCTTCAACCCGGCGGAGATTACTGTGATTGGCGATTATATCAACTTTCCCAAAGGGGTTGTGATTGAAAAAGGCTCAAGTATCAGTGAATGGCAGGACGGAGAATTGAAAATCAGTTAAAAGGGGTAATGCAAATTGGAACCAATGATGGGTATTATCACAACGACGAAAAGCGAAGATATTCTAAAAGAACTCACCCAGCACCGTTGCATGTCCTCTGTGCCCTTTGGCGGACGTTACCGCATGATTGATTTTACTTTGTCCAATATGGTTAATTCAGGGATTCATAATATTGGAGTGATCACTTCCCATAAATACCGTTCGTTAATGGATCATTTGGGCGCAGGCAAAGAATGGGGTCTGGATCGCAAGTCGGAAGGATTGATGATCCTACCCTCGGCCAGCCCCAGCATCTTCAAGAAAAACATTCGTTTCGATCTGAAGGATCTCTACGAAAACTACGAGTACTTAGAGAAAAGTCGCCAAAAATACCTGCTTCTTACCGGCAATAATATGATCTGCAATATTAACTATAAAGACGCACTGCAGTTCCATTTGAAGAACAATGCCCAGGTTACTGTCTTTTATAAAGAAGAGATCTGTCATGAAAAAACCATTAACGAATTGGGCTTTTGGGATGTGGAGGCCGACGGCCGCGTTACCGGTTTCCATTTAACTCCTTCCGTGGGTGAGAAGAATAAGGTGTCTCTGGAAATGATCATCATGGAGCGGGAACTGTTGATGGATATGATCCAAGTCGCCCATGCGATGGGCAACTGGGATTTAGCGGATATTCTGGCGGCCAACCTGAATGATTTAAGGATCTATGCCTACCAATTTAAGGGATACCTGGCGAAGATCAACTCCGTGGAGAGTTACTACAAGTGCAACATGGAGCTTTTGGACCCCGATGTTTGGTATGAGTTATTCTTTAAAAACGGTCCCATCTATACCAAGATTAAAGACGGCCCGCCCACTAAATATGCGGATGACGCCAAGACCGCAAAGGTCTTGGTGGGCACTGGCTGCAAGATCATGGGCAATGTGGAGAACAGTATTCTGTTCCGGGGTGTAACCATTGGTCGGGGCGCTTCTGTCAAAAACTCCATCATAATGCAGAAGACGGAGATCGAGGAAAACGTGGTGTTGGAAAATGTAATCCTCGACAAAGAAGTGCGGATCCGCAAAGGGACAATCCTTAAAGGCGGCCAGGATTCACCGATTGTCATCGCCAAAAAGAGCGTTATCTGAAGCCTGACTCCGCTGCCGGGGCAATGTGGATGGCAGCCGGAGCGGATGCGGGCGTATGATTACCCAGGACAACCCTCCTGGGTTATCCTGTTTTCATGAGGAGGCGGATGCATGAAAGTATTGTTTGTTGCTTCGGAGGGACATCCCTTCATCAAAACGGGTGGTCTGGGCGATGTGATTGGTTCGTTGCCCATCGCCCTCAATAACGAAGGGGTAGAAACCAGGATTGTGATGCCGCTCTATGGTGATATCCCGCAACATTTTAAAGAACAAATGAGATTTATCTGCGACCTGAAGGTTCCGGTAGGTTGGCGCAAACAATATTGCGGCCTGAAGACCACGGAATACAAGGGTATTACTTATTATTTCATCGATAACGAGTATTATTTTAAACGGCCGGGCTATTATGGGTACTATGATGATGCGGAGCGGTTTTCCTTCTTCTGCCGGGCGGTCTTGGAATGTTTACCACATATGGATTTTCGTCCGGATATCCTGCACTGCCACGATTGGCAGACGGGTTTGGTGAGCCTCTTTAAACAGGCCTTTTATGGTGCAAACCCCGATTATACCGGAATACGTACAGTCTTTACCATTCATAACCTGGCTTACCAAGGGATCTTTCCCCACCAGATCCTGGGTGAACTCCTGGGTTTGGGTTACGAGTACTTTACCTATGAAAAGCTGGAATTTTATGATTGTGTCAATTATATGAAGGCGGGCATTGTCTATTCCGATCTGATTAACACCGTCAGCCCGACATATGCCCGGGAGATCCAATATCCCTTCTACGGGGAGAAGTTGGACGGGTTGTTACGGCATAAGAGCTACAAACTCAGTGGGATTCTCAATGGCATTGATACGGCCAGGTTTAACCCGGCGACCGATCCGGCCTTGTTTGTTAACTACAAGGATTCCTTGGCCGACAAGCTCCAGAATAAGCTTAAGCTCCAGGAGTTGTTGGGCTTTAAGGTTGACGCCGATATTCCACTGCTGGCCATGATCACTCGTCTGGTGCGGCAGAAGGGACTCGACCTCCTGGCCCATATTTTGGAAGAGTTGTTGCAGGAGAATATCCAATTGGTGGTGCTTGGTACCGGGGAACAACAGTATGAGGGGTTCCTGTCTCATATGGCCTACCGTTACCCGGCGAAGATGGCGGCAAAGATCATGTTCGACGAGACACTGGCGCAAAGGATCTATGCGGGTTCTGACATGTTCCTGATGCCGTCCCTCTTTGAGCCATGTGGTCTTGGCCAGTTGATAGCCATGCGTTACGGCAGTGTGCCCATTGTCCGGGAGACGGGCGGCTTGAAGGATACCGTGTCTTATTTTTACCAAGACAAGGACGGTAATTATGTTGGCAACGGTTTTAGCTTTGCCAATTATAACGCCCATGAACTGCTCTTTACCATCAAAAAAGCTATGGAGGTCTTTAAGAATAAAGAGCTCTGGGCTAAAGTGGTACATAACGCCCTAAACTCTGATTTTAGCTGGGAGAAATCGGCCAAAGAATATATTAAGTTGTACAAGCGGTTGGAGTAACGATTTGCCCGGGGAGTAGTGTTTTATTGACCGGACCCATTCCAGTCACAGACCTTAGGAGCATGAAGAACAAAGCGGAGGTAAAAACGAGGCCGTCAGGCAGGACGGCCTCGTTTTTTTGGTAACTACGGTTGATTCTTGTTATCCTGTTGTCCCGTCACCCGGAACCAGGCGGGTGTCTCCAGCCATAAGGCAAGATAGGGAAGGGAGTGGCCTTGCTTCTTCAGATAGAGCAGAAAAGGTCGGTCAAAGATGTAGTTTCGGACCGGCCTGAGAGCGCCCCGGACAATGATGATGCGTGCCTCCGATTTGACGCTTGCCCCTTTTTGGTCCAATTTGAAACGGAGCCATTGCCGGGCTTTGGCGATTCTGCTTCCTTCCCAACCTTTGTTGAGAATTTGCAAACCTTGCAATTGGGGATAAGCCACGTCCATCTCCAGGAAGATCTTAGGTATTTGCAGGGTTTCATCCTCCTGCAGGCTGGTAGGGTTCTTGGCTGATTTTTTTATGCGTGCTTCGACGGTTTGGATAGTTTTAAGGAGAGTGGCGCAGGGTTTTACCTTTGCCAGAACTAAAACATCCTCTTGATCCCTACCTGCCATGGTCAGGATAAAGTCGTTCTCATTCCTGTAGTCATAAACCTTGACTTGTTGGCGCAGTTGCTGATGATCGCTGTTGCGGTGGCACCGGTTGATGCCGAAACCTTCGACAGGTATGTGATTGTCGTCGGGGGCAGAGAAGATAATTGGTTCTTCCAAAGCCTCAAATTCCCGGGGAAACGTCATAGCCTTATACAAATAGGCATAGGCAAGAAAGGCGCCTCGAGCGTTGGGTTCCTTGACTTCCGGAGGGGCATTTGGTCCAAATTTGTTTTTGAGCTCCCTGTTGAGGGCTGTTAAAAAATCCTGAGTGAGTTGGCCGGCCTTTGCCAGGTAAGCGCCGGCCGGTAACGCATCTTCCTTAATCTGTTGGCAGTTGAGGATGGCTGCATCCCGTGGATTGCCGGAAAGCTGGATGGGTGCACGAATAATCCGGTCTTGCAGTTGATTCCAGGCCAATTGAAAAGAGGCGCAATAAATCAAGTTTTCGCCGGGAGAGATCTTGGCCTCTAAATGGGGTGTCATGATGCTGGAGCAGATCGGTGTCATCTGTGGGGTTGCAGGCCTGGCTAAGGCGGTAATTAAACCCAAAACGGTAAAAATGGCGAGAAAGACTATGAGTGTTAACTGAAAGGAACGGGACATGGCGCCACTCCTTTCCGAAGTTTTCGGTTTAACGCTTCCCGTATTACTCGGCGGGGTCAGGGACGGTGAGAGTCGGAATCCCGCTGCCGGACACGATTTCGTCCATTAGTTGCTTTTGGATGGCCGTCGCGCCCCGCAGGTACTTGTGGCGAACAAACACTTTGGGGACAATGTTACGGTCTGGCTTGGTCACGTTGTAAACCCGTTCGTATGCGATAAGGAGGGCTTGGCCCGCCTTGTCGTCAATATTGTAGGCACGGATCCGCACCTGAGGGTGCTCGGTGGCAACGGTATTTAAGTATGGCGTCACCTTCCGGCAGGAACGGCAGTTCTTGGAGTAAAAATAAACGACGATAACTTCTTCCTGGGTTGTGGCCAACAAAGGAAGAGAAGTGATGAAGAAGCCGAACAAAGCAACCGCCAACAGGTGAATTATCCGTTTCGCATCCATCATGGTGCCCCTTTCCCGATCATTTCAAAAGCTCCCAATCCCGTTTGAACCCGGGGAAAACCTTAATTAACAAAATAGTATAAATAAATTTTATAGTAAAGCAAAAGATTCGTCAAGTGTGCCCGGTCGACGGTATTAGCGAATTTACAAAGATAATTAAATCTTTTTCATGGAATACTATTCTGTGAGCACCCGGCTGGGATGCAAAGGCTGAAGCTTCGAGTCACTTTCATACAATAACCTGAGAAAGTAGCATCCGGGCAAGGTTTACCTAAGCGATCCGGCAGTATTGGTTTTTCCGGCAACTGTTTGCACCAAGTGATGAATTTTACTTGTACT
>DGDV01000042.1 GCA_002385625.1 Firmicutes bacterium UBA3943 | reverse complement strand
CCAAAAAGAAGAACAGGAACACGGCGAAGAGATCTTCGTCTACATGCAGAGCAAGGGGATGTATAATCCCCAATAAAAAAGGCCAACTAAATGGATCTGCGCCACAACCGCAGCGACTTTCCCGGCCAGGTACTATCATGCCAGCGTTGTTTTTGCTAACAAGATCTAGTGATCGGCGGTCGAAACGCATCAGGCTACCTCAATGACGTCTGGTACTCCAGTGACGGGGTCAACTGGACTCAAGTCACTGTTAGTACAGCTTTTCCCGCCCGAACTGAATACGCCTGTGTTGTCCATAACAACGCCATGTGGGTCATTGGTGGTGCTGCCATTGAAAATTTCATGATGGCTTTAAAGAATGAGTTTGGTATGCCCAGTAAATATTGGGCCCAGCAAATTTTGCCTCAGAGCTTTAAAACTTCTCCAGCCAGTAATTCACTTGCAGATAATAGGCGATAAGTTGCGGGGCCGCCATTAACTGCCCAAACCAAGGTCTCCCGTATTCCGCAGGCGCTGTCAGAAAGGACAGCGCCTTTTCTTGATCAATCAGCGGTGTGATGGGTGAGTTGGGGTTATTGATAACTTCCAGGAATCTCCGGGCCAGTAGCTGTTGGTAATGCGGATGATAGGTCTTGGGGTAGGGACTCTTCTTCCGCTGCAAGATTGCCTCCGGCAACAGATCTTTAGCCGCCTCCCGCAGGAGGGACTTGGCCACGCCATTACGGCATTTCATCTCCCAGGGCACGTTCAGGACATACTCAACAATCCTGTGATCGGCAAAGGGAACGCGGGCTTCCAGGCCGCTGAACATACTCATCCTGTCCATCCGGTCCAGTAGCGTTTGCATGAACCAGGCAAAGCCAAGGCAGGCGATCGCGCGGCGTTTGGCCGCCATAGGCTCTTCCCCGACCAGGCGAGGCACGGCATTTACAGACGCCAGATATTTGGCGCGGACATATTCCTCCAGCCGGAGCTCCTCCGCAAAATCAAGCGCCAAAAAGGCCGTCCGAGCCTGGAGATCCAACGACCACGGAAAGCCGTCGGCATTTACCAGCTCATCTCGGTAAAACCAAGGATACCCGCAGAAGATCTCATCGGCGCATTCCCCGGTCAGCGCCACTTTGTTCTGCTTGGCCACGAGGGAACAGAAGTACAAGAGGGAGGCGTCAACATCGGCCATGCCCGGCAGATCTTTGGCGTCCACCACCTCATCAAGGAGGTTTACCAGTTCCTCCTCGTTACACTCCAGATAAGTGTGGTTCACATCATATGAACCGAGCATCACATCAACAAAGGGCCGATCCCGCTCCGGCTGAAAGGCATTGGCGCGGAAAAAAGTCACGTTGTCCTTAAAATCAAAGGAAAAGGAATTCAGCCTTCCCCCGCTTCTACCCAAGAAATCCGCTGCCACCGCCGTCACAATGCTGGAGTCCACCCCGCCCGATAAAAAGCAGCAAACAGGGACATCTGACACCAGCTGGCGGGTGATGGCATCTCGCACCAAAAACGCAACGGTCTCCACCGTTTGATCATAAGTCTCTGTATGCTCCCTAGCCACCAACCGCCAATACCGTTGCTCCCTTAAACCGTCATTGGAAAAGACTTGATAGTGCCCGGGAAGGACTTCAAAAATATCCTTAAAGACGCCACAGCCGGGGGTGCGCGCCGGACCCAGCCCAAAGATCTCCCGGAAGCTGTCCATGGTAACTTCTGGCACAACCAAAGGATGGTTAAACAAGGCCTTAATCTCCGAACCAAAGATCAGCATATCATCCCGGCAGGTATAAAATAAAGGCTTAACACCCAGGCGGTCCCGATACAAAAGCAGTTGCTGTTTATGGCCGTCCCAGATGGCAAAGGCGAAAATGCCGTTCAGCCCGCTGACAAAGGCAGCTCCGTATTCTATATACGCATAGAGAATGACCTCGGTATCAGTGGCGGTGCCAAACCGGTATCCAGCCGCCTTTAACTGCGGCTTTAGCTCATCCACGTTATAGATCTCGCCATTGTAAACAATGGCGTATTCCCTACCGCCAATCCTCCGGACCAGCGGCTGCCCGCCAAAGGCCAGATCCCGGATGGCCAGCCGGGCATGACCCAGTCCCACATGTTCCTTTAAATATTCACCTGAACTGTCCTTTCCCCGGTGGGCCAGGGAGCCGCGCATATCAAGCAAGATTTGCTGCCAAAACCCAGCCTTTTGCAAAAAATCCAGCTTAAAGCTGCAAAACCCAGCTATTCCGCACATAGCGCCAACCTCGCAAAGACAAATTTAAAAGGCGCCCACCCCGGCAGGCAGCCCAAAAGGCCGCCAGCCAGGTGAACGCCTTTGTTCACAGTTCAGTATATGCCCGTTATTGTGGAATGATAATCGGTCTTTGCGAACAAATAGGCCGGAAAACCGGTTATGTCCCGCTGCCGCGCCTCACGCGTGATACAGCTTACGCAGCCTGGCCATGGCTTCCAGGATCTCATCCCTGTCCCCAAAAGCAGTCAAGCGGAAGAAGCCCTCTCCGTTAGCACCAAAGCCAGCCCCCGGCGTACCGACAATCCCGGCCTTGACCAACAGGTAGTCAAAAAATTCCCACGACCCCATGCCATCCGGGCAGCGCAACCAAATATAGGGAGAGTTTTCGCCGCCCACAAACCAGATGCCGAGCTCTTTAAGGGTGTCGGTAATAAGTTTGGCGTTCTGCAGGTAATAGGCGATGTTTGCTTTGGTCTGTCTCATCCCCTCGCTCGAAAAGACCGCCTCCGCACCCCGCTGCACAATATAGGGCACCCCGTTAAACTTGGTGGTCTGCCGGCGCAGCCACAGTTTGTTCAAGGATGTTTGGTTGCGGATTAGTTGCTGGGGAACAACGGTGTAACCGCAGCGCGTACCGGTAAAGCCGGCTGTTTTGGAGAGCGAGCAAAACTCGATGGCGCATTCCCGGGCTCCTGCAATATGGTAAATGCTTGTCGGCAGGCTTGGATCCTGCACAAAGGCCTCATAAGCGCTGTCAAAGAGAATGACCGCTTCCTGCGCCAAAGCATAGTCCACCCAGCGCTCCAGTTGCTCCTTGCTATAGACGGCCCCGGTGGGGTTGTTGGGCGAACACAAATAGATGATGTCCGCTTTGACCTTTTGGTCGGGCATGGGCAGGAAATTGTTTTCCTCATTCCCATTCATGTAGAGAATCTTGCGCCCGGCCATGATGTTGGTATCGACATAGACCGGATAGACTGGGTCGGGGATCAGCACGGTATTGTCGGCGCTGAAAAGATCAAGGATATTGCCAAGGTCACTCTTGGCCCCGTCACTGATGAAGACCTCCGACTCCGCCAACTCCACGCCTTTGCCCGCATAATAACGGCAAACGGCCTGCCTTAAAAAGGCATAACCCTGTTCTTCACCGTAGCCCCGGAAGGTCTCCCGCTGGCCCATCTCTTGCACAGCCCGGCCCATAGCTTCCACGACGACAGGCGCCAGCGGCAGGGTCACATCACCGATGCCCAGCCGGATGACTTTCTTGTCGGGATTTTGCTCTTTGTACTCTTTCACCTTTTTGGCGACAAGAGAGAAAAGGTAGCTGTCCTTTAAGTTTAAAAAGTTTTCATTAATCTTCATCATGCACCTTCCCATCCATAAGCCGGCAGCAGATTGCGTTTATGCCCGCTGGCTTGATGATACCTTGCAATGATTGCCCGGTCTTCCTCACTTACCTTGCCGGTCAGCAAAAACTCATCGATTTTTTGGTAGCTTATCCCCAGCTCGCCCTCATCCGTCTGGCCGTCAAACAGGGCTGCGGAGGGGGCTTTTGTTATGACGGATTCCGGCGCTTTTAAGTAGCGGAGAAATTCGTAGATCTCCGTCACAGTCAGGTCGGCAATGGGGTTGAAATCATAAGCACCATCACCCCATTTGGTATAGTAGCCCATATAACTTTCGCTGCGGTTGCCCGTCCCGGCCACCAGCCGGTTTTCACTGGCAGCCACAGCATATAATGCGGTCATTCGGAGCCGGGGCGCCATGTTCAAAAGGGCCGTCTCCGTCAGCACAGTGGTCCCGGCCAAAGCCCTTTCCATAATGGCCCGGACTGCCGTCAGGTCCACAACCCGCAGCTCAATGCCAAACTGGCGCGCCACAGCTTCAGCATCCCGCCTGTCCTCATTATAGTTGCGCTTAGCGCCACAGGGCATCATCAGGCCGACCGTATTAACACAGGCCTTTTTGCAGAGGATGCCCACCAGGGCGCTGTCTTTCCCGCCGCTGTTGCCGTAAACAATCCCGTCGGCGTTGGCCGCAGCAAGCACATCCTGGATAAACTTGATCCTGTCCCTCAATTCCCGTTCGTAGTCTCTCATCAGCCCTTCTCCTTTAACGCTGATCTTATCAGCCCCAGAAATAAGGGATGGGGTTTGTTGGGCCGGCTCAAAAATTCGGGGTGAAACTGCACGCCGATGTAGAAGGGATGCACATTCCCGGGCAGTTCCACTGCCTCCACCAACCGGCCATCGGGCGACGTGCCGCAAAAGCACAGCCCATGTTCAGCCAAAATGCCCCGGTACTCGTTATTCACCTCATAACGGTGGCGGTGCCGTTCCGCCACCTCGTCGGCGGCATACAATGTGTGCAATAAAGTGCCCGGTGCAACTTTACAAGGATAAGCCCCCAGCCGCAATGTCCCGCCCTTCTGCGTGACGCCAACCTGATCAGGCATGGTATCAATCACCGGGTAACGTGTGGTGGAGCTAAACTCGCTGGAGTTAGCGCCAGCCAGGCCTGCCACATGGCGGGCAAATTCAATGACCGCCACCTGCAGTCCCAGGCAGATCCCCAAGAAGGGAAGCCTATTCTCCCTGGCGTACTGGCAGGCGAGGATCTTGCCCTCAATGCCGCGTTCGCCAAAACCGCCCGGGACAATGAGCCCATCGGCCCTGCCCAACAGCTCTTCCACATTGTCTGCTGTAACATTCTCGCTGTCAATCCAGTGAATGTTCACATTCGCCCCGGTCTCAAACCCGGCGTGGTTCAGGCTCTCAATGATGGAAAGATAGGCGTCGTGGAGCCTTACGTATTTACCGACAATGGCGATGGCCACCTCTTTCCGGCGCGCCCGGATCTTGGCGGTCATGGCCTCCCACTCGGATAAATCCGGCTCAGGGACGTCCAGGTGCAGCTCGCGGCAGACCACCTGATCCAGGCCGTTTCGATGCAGCATAAGCGGGGCTTCATACAAGCACGGTACGGTCAGATTTTCAATGACGCAGTCGGGCTTGACATTGCAAAACAGGGAGATCTTCGCTTTAATGCCAGCATCAAGGGGTTCGTCGGCCCTGGCGATAATGATATTCGGGGCAATTCCCATCGACCGCAGCTCTTTTACAGAGTGCTGCGTTGGTTTAGATTTGTGCTCGCCGGAGCCCTTCAGGTACGGCACCAGTGTTACATGGATAAACAGGCAATTCTCCGACCCCACCTCCAGAGCGATCTGCCGGATGGCCTCCAAAAAAGGTTGACTCTCGATATCGCCTGTGGTACCGCCAATCTCGGTGATCAACACATCCGCCCCGCTATTGCTGGCCCCGGCGTAGATAAAATCCTTGATCTCCCCGGTGATATGGGGGATAACCTGTACAGTCTCCCCCAAATAATCCCCCCGGCGCTCCCGGTTAAGCACATTCCAATACACCTTGCCGGAGGTGAGATTGGAGAGCTTGGTTAGGTTTTCATCAATGAACCGTTCATAATGGCCAAGATCCAGATCAGTTTCCGCGCCATCGTTGGTGACAAACACCTCGCCATGCTGGAAAGGGCTCATGGTGCCGGGATCCACATTCATGTACGGGTCCAGCTTCTGTGCTGCCACCTTCAGCCCGCGTTGCTTCAGGAGCCTGCCCAAAGAGGCCGCGGTAATGCCCTTCCCCAGGCCCGAAACAACCCCGCCCGTGACAAAGATATATTTCGTCATTTGCGCCACCTCATTTCCTCCCCGCCATCGCCAGGGTTTGGCCTCCGCTTATATCTCCACCGCTCCATCGAAGACCTTTTTACATTCGCCGGTCATATACACCGTATTATCGGTATAAACCACAGTCAGCTCCCCGCCAAGCAGTCTCACCTTGATATCGCTGTCCTTGTCCGCGTGCCCGCAAAGGACCGCCGCCACCGCCGCAGCGCAAGCCCCCGTGCCGCAGGCCAGCGTTTCGCCGCTGCCCCGTTCCCACACCCGCATTTTCAGGTGGTTCCTGCCCATAACCTCCACAAATTCAGTGTTGACCCGGTCGGGAAACAATTCATTGTTCTCAAACAACGGCCCAATCTCCGCAAGGTCCATCCCGTCAATATCCTCGCAAAACACAACGCAGTGGGGATTGCCCATGGATACGCAGGTAATGGCATACTCTTTACCGCCGATCATCACCGGCCGGGCGACAACCCGGTCGCCGGGAAGCTTGACCGGGATCTGTTCCGGATGCAGCTGCGCCGGGCCCATATCCACCCGGGCCGAGGATACCAGCCCGTTTTGGGTGTAAAGGGTCAATCGCTTAATTCCGGAAAGGGTCTCCACGGTCATATCCAGCTTGCGAACGATGTTATTATCGTACAAAAACTTGGCCACACAGCGGATGGCATTACCGCACATCCTGGGTTTTACTCGGCGCGGTCCTGGTCTTCTTCATGCAAGCGGGTTTTGCCATGGTGGAGACCGGGTTTACCCGGGCCAAAAACGCCGGTAACATTATTATGAAAAACTTGATGGATTTCGCCGTTGGTACTTTGGTCTTTTGGTTTATCGGCTTTGGCTTGATGTTTGCCGGAAACGGACCGCTCGTCGGCGGGCTGGATCTTTTCCTCCGGGGCAACTACGCCAGCAGCATCCCGTCCAGCGCCTTCATTATCTTTCAGACCGTCTTCTGTGCCACAGCCGCCACCATCGTCTCCGGCGCCATGGCCGAGCGGACCAAATTCTCAGCTTATCTGCTCTACAGCCTGATCATCAGCGCTGTGATTTATCCCATCTCCGGCCACTGGATCTGGGGCGGCGGCTGGCTGAGTCAACTTGGTTTCCATGACTTTGCCGGGTCCACCGCCGTGCATATGGTTGGTGGTGTGGCCGCATTGGTGGGCGCCAAAATCCTGGGCCCGCGGATCGGGAAGTATGACAAAAACGGCAGGGTCCGGGCCATACCAGGCCATAACTTAACCCTGGGCGCTTTAGGCGTATTCATTCTCTGGTTTTGCTGGTTCGGCTTCAACGGCGGTTCCACCTTGTCCATGACCGGGGACAATATCTTAACCGCTGCCAATATCTTTGTTACAACAAACATTGCTGCCGCCGCCGCTGCCACAGCCGTGATGATCATCACCTGGTTCCGTTATAAAAAACCGGATGTCTCCATGACCCTCAACGGTGCCCTGGCTGGCCTGGTAGCTATTACCGCCGGCTGCGACCTGGTCTCACCCGAAGGCGCCGTTGGGATCGGCGTAATTGCTGCGTTTGTCTTAGTCTTCGGCATCGAGTTTATTGAGAAGGTCTTGAAGATCGACGACCCCGTCGGCGCCATCGGTGTCCACGGCCTGTGCGGGGCCGCCGGTACAATTTTGACCGGGGTGTTTGCGGTTGACGGCGGGTTGCTTTACGGCGGCGGCGCCTCTCTCCTCGGCGTCCAGACCTTAGGCGTCATCGCTGTTGCAGCTTGGGTAGGCCTGACAATGTTTTTTATCTTCAACATCATCAAGAAAACCATCGGACTACGTGTTTCCTATGCGGAAGAGATGGCCGGGCTGGATATCATGGAGCACGGCCTGGAAAGCTGTTATGCCGATTTTATGCCGGTCGTACCCATGGGGACGGATTTCAAACCGCAGTCTGACACAGCGGAACCGTTAACAAAAACAGTCCCTGTGGATAAAGCGATCCCTGTGACCGGGACATCAAAGCCGGGTGCCAAGATGACAAAGGTGGTCATCATCACCAAGCAAAGTAAATTTGAGGCGTTAAAAGCCGCCCTCGACCAAATCGGCATCACCGGCATGACCGTCACCCATGTTTTAGGGTGCGGGATGCAAAAGGGCAGTGGGGAATACTACCGCGGTGTCCCCGTGGAAACAACACTGCTGCCCAAGGTAAAAATCGAGATTGTCATCTGCAAGGTGCCCCTGGACCTGTTGTTGGAGACCGTCAAGAAGGCCTTGTACACCGGCAAGATCGGCGACGGCAAGATCTTCATCTACAATGTAGAGAATGTCATCAAGGTCCGCACCGGTGAAGAGGGTTACGACGCCCTCCAGGATGAGGAAGAATAATGATTGCTGCTGAGGAAAAATAAAAAGCAACAAGGAGCAAAACATCGTTTACTGTAAAGGGGGCAATGAATCAATCATTGCCCCCTTTGTTTCAATTCTTTCCCATCAGGTCTTCCCAAAATCATGCCGTCATAATTCTACGGCACGTATCTCATAACTGTGGCTTTCTTATCATTGGCATAATCTTGATAAACCACATAAGGTACACCGGCCCCGTCAATGGCGATCGAAGTATACATCACAACACCAGCCGAGAAGCCGGGAGTACCCACCACAGTCCAGTTGATACCATCAAACTTCATGACTGTGGGTTTATAGCTATTGTCCTCATCACGGTAAAGCATATAAGGTACCCCGTCCTGAGCAATGACTATTGAGGTATCCATCGCTTTACCCACTGTAAAACCAGGGGTACCCACTACAGTCCAGGCAGTGCCATCAAACTTCATGACCGTGGCTTTATTGCCATTGCCCCCATCACAATAAATCACATAAGGTATGCCGGTCTCAGTAATGGCTATTGAAGGGCTGTCCGTTTGACCGGCCGAAAAACCCGGGTTACCGACCACCTGCCACGAGGCGTTAGTTCCCGGCCCGTCGCTGCCGCCGCCGCTGTAACCGCCCCCGCCGCCACAGCCGGCAAGGACAAAGGCTAAAATGAGCAGCACCGCCAAACCATGGGGTAAACGTTTTTTCAACATCGTAACATCCCTCCCGGAGTTGTTTAATTATATAAAAGATTTCACATGCTACTTCATTTGTTATCATAAATCCCACGAGGTTTAACTTTCATACTTTAACATTTACTTCAATTATATACTGAAGCTGGAATAATAGCAAATAATCATAAAAAAACAGCCTTCTGTCATAGAATGGCTGTTTTTTTATGTTGAAGCGACCGAATTATTTGCTCTCTTCCCATGGAACAGCAGGCCACTTTCCAAGCCCTTGCCTGCTCCGGCGCTTTTCACAGCTTAGGGCTTTACGCTGGCTCAAGCGGGCCGGCCCCTTCCTTAAATTAAAAACCCGCCGTTGGGGCTAATGACTTGCCCGGTGATAAAATCCGCTTTATCGGAGGCCAGGAACAAGACCAGCTCGGCCACATCCCTGGGGGCGCCCAGCACCCCCAGGGGGGTATCATTCTTTAATTCCTCAATTGTTGCCGTGTCCAAGTGGGCGTTCATCTCTGTTTGGATCACACCGGGAGCGACGCAATTGACCTGAATATTGGAGGGCCCCACCTCCTTGGCCAGTGCCTTGGTGAAACCGATGACAGCGGCCTTGGCGGCGGAGTAATGGACCTCGCAGGAGGCGCCGGTCAGTCCCCAGATGGAAGAGATGTTGATGATCTTTCCCCGCTTGCTTTGGATCATCCTGGGCAATACGCCCTGGCAGCAATGGAAGATCCCTTTGACATTGACGGCAAACATCCGGTCCCATTCTTCTCCGGTGAGATCAAGCAAGAGTTTCTGCTGGGCAACACCAGCGTTATTGACCAAGACATCGATATTGCCGAAACGGTCATAGACAAGATCCAGCATCTTGTCGACCTGGGTTTTGTCACTGACATCCGCCCGGACTTTGAGGACGCTGCAGTTTTTCGCCAGCAACCTACGGTACAAGTCTTCCGCAGCTTCTTCGCTACTATGATAATTTATGGCAACGTTATAGCCACTTTCGGCAAAGAGCGTCGCAATCTCCCGGCCAATGCCCCGTGATGCCCCTGTGACCAAGACGGTTTTTTGCACTACCGTCCCTTCCTTCCTATTTCCCCCGGGTCAAGCAGCCCGGTTTAATCGGATTTCCAGGCAGATCTCGCCTATGGTCGTGGCGATACAGCAGCTTGTTGTCAGATCATATTTTTTGTCTTCCTCAAGGTTGTCTTTTTGCACCGGCGGCAGGATATCCAGTTTCGTCTGGTTATCGGCCAGGGCAGTGATGACATGACCGCTGATGATATTGGCAATCTCCGCGATGGCGGAGGTTACAAAGGTGTCCACTTCTTCAAACTGCATGCCGCTGATGATGCTTACAATATTGAGGGAGGTGGGGACGGGGAAACGGTAAATGACCTCTCCCTGGAGGTCGCCGACAATGCCAATGGCGATATCCACTTCATTATCGCATTTGAAGTCCTCGGCGGGTCGGTCGGAGATCTCCGGGATGTTGAGCATCAAATTGAAGACGTTGCGTGTGGCATCGAGAAATGATTTATGGATTTTATCGACCATCCCCGCTCACCCCTTCCTTTTTGGCGTAGTCGGCAATGCGTTGGTCCTCGGCGGCCACATGGTTGACCAGCCAGGCCAGGAGCCTGCCGCCGAACTGTTGCATCAATTCTTCGTTATTATTATTGGCTTGTTCGTATTGCCGGGAGACTTCTTGCACATAATCGACCATACCCTTGTGCAATTGTTTATGCATTTCATAACCGGGATAACCGATGCTGATCTGGTATTCTTCTTCATCGTGGAAATGCTCGACAACGTACCTTTTCATAAACTCCAGGGTTTCGTTGAGTTTGGCGACCCTCTTATCCCAGCTTTCCTTGGACCGCAAGACCTGCAAAAAGGCCTCGACGCGCTTGAACAGCTCTTTATGCTGGGCATCGATCCGGGGCACGCCAAGTTCATACTGGTCTTTCCACAGCATGGTGCGATCATCCCTTTCGTGGTTTATTTACGACCCTTGATAACCTTAATTTTTCTCCTTAAATCTTATTTACTCCTGCAAGTCAATGCATAATCAAGCTTGCAATTTTAACAAGAAAAGCCGTCGGAACTCCTAAAAAGAGAGCTTGCCCGACAGCTTGCCTTTACCATAAACACAAGTCTATTATGGCTTATCTTTTCTTACGTGGAGGAACCTTCTTTCTTTATGCTTGGCCGCTTAGGTTAAAAGCACAAAATTATTGACAGACCCACATTTTCTAATTACTTTTTTACAAGTGCCCTTTAACTTTATATTGACATAAGATGACGATATGCAATTATAATATTACTACTATTACCTTTAGGATCATACGAGGATACTACCTTCCCCCACCCATACTCCTTATTAACCTCAATGCCATTTTCCTCAAGAATTTTGTCGTGAATTTCTTTCCGCTTCATCTCATCTTCTTCAGATATTGATTCGTCTGCATACGTTAAGTTTACAACATTTAAAAAGCCATCTTCGAAGAATAAGCTGACATAATATTCTTTTCCGTTTATTATATACTTTTTGCCTAAATATATCATTCTCATTTCACTTTGACCATTATAATAAGGTGTTTTCATAAAATCCTTGAAAGTGAAATTTGGCGACAAAGTCAATTGATCATTTATCCTAATTTAACCAGTAATTTTATCAACCATGTTTTTCCCCCTTGTGCCTGGTAAATTAAAGAAGCTTATTCATACACATAGAATCCATAAACGTTGTTACTAAATTCTCCAGCTGCAAATGTAACCACTTTACCCCCAATATTTACTTTATATATAGTTAATTCATGCTCTTGATTATATATTGGATCCAAAACGCTTACCTTTTGATTTGTATTTTCCCAACTATAGTCAAAAATATTAACTCCAAATAATTCACAATCTCCTTCAATACCTGATTTAACAAATTTCCACATAGCTACTGTAACCTCCTTAAATATCCTGACTGAATCAGTTCTTCTATTGATTGAGTAAATTGATACTGTATACCTCCACCGGGCTGACCAAACCAAGCAGCTATTTTACCTGCTTTAACATCTATCGATTTAACAACCTCATAAACATGGTACGGTCGAGCATCAGAACCGGGGGGTAATGATCGATTTTCATATGGAGTACCTTTAGGAGAAACAAATTTACCTGTTTCACCACCGTATCTATCCACAATAGTACCTGGTTTTAATGTTTCTGTTGTAGGTGCTCCATCAAAACCATTATTAGTAGGCCATTTTATATTTCCCGCTTCATCAACCCATTGAGTAGTTTTACCCGCTCCCTTACCAACCCCACTCACCTTCGGCCTTGTCATCGCATTCCCAGCCAACTTGGTATCCCTGACCGGGTCGACGTTACCAGCTTTCAATCTCTGAGCCGTGGTGATGTTCTTGCCATGGGACGGTGGCGATTGTCGAAGGGCGGTTTTGGGTTTGGCTGCCGCTGCTTCTTGCGTAGCCAGCTTCCGGTTCATAGCCACCTCGGCTCCTGCTGTCGCTGCTCTCGTTACCCCTGTTCCTCCGGCAAATGGAGCTATATAGGGAGCCCCCATCATGCCGCATAAACATACCCCTGACGCGATCATTTCTGCATTGTAATAGGCTTCAGTGCCAATGGCCTCTTTTAACGGGTTTCTCGCCTCCTGATCACTTCCCGCAAAGCCATAATATATGTCTTGCCCGCCTTCGCTAAGATCAAGTGCACCCTGTACAGTACATACTGTTCCACCAACCCCACACGCAACCATCACTCCTGCAGCGGCTAATATAATGGGCCATGATGTGGCACTGACTAAAACTCCTAATGCCATACCAGCTACTTTCAGCGCACCAATACCTATCCATAGCAACAACCCACCGTTAACAGCCTTAGAACCCCCCTCCCACAACAACCGGTCCCAATTGATTGACCATTGTCCATCATGAACAATCGAGATGGTCCCGCCCGTAAAGCACGCAACCTGTGAGATATTCAGCAAAGCTGGGGCGCCATCCACCAATGTATCATTTTTTCCCTTGATCCATGGCATAGCGATGCTTGGCATACAAGCTGCATCCCGAATCAGGCAATGGCCGAAAGGCATGATATTAACTAACGGCTTGTAATCCATAATATTCGCCTGACGCCTGCCGAGAATCTTCACAGACTTTCTTCCCGGTGTCCGCAACTTACTCTTGGAACTCCCCTATTTACATTGCAAGGTCGCCCCTTCCACCACATAACTATACTTTTGACCTTCATCGGTTATTTTCTCTATCTTCTCCTTTTTATCCACTTAACCTCCTCCTTCAGGAGAATGCCTATATGGGGTTAAGAACTCAAACGTCACACATTACACTTTTGTAGATTTATCTTACTGATTTCTGAAAATTCCTCCTGTTCTTTAAAACAATCTATTGCACCAAAATCATCCACACTTTACCCAATTACCTCTTCACTCCAAAATTATGATTAGCAAATGGGTGCAGGGTGATTTTGATTATCCATAGAACGATTTAATCCAATGTATAACTAATCTGGCTCGACAGGCAGAAGGTATGTAATAGGCAATTTTGTTTAAAAGCAAAACAAAAAATGGGCTTCCCCAATGGCAGGAATTGTTATGACAAGTCTTTGCCTGCTTATCGGGGAAAAGAGCAAGCCTATGGGACAAAATTCGACAGTTGCAACTGCCGGTTTTTGGGCAATTAATTTTGATTTAAGCAAAAACAAAGAAAAGGAAATCGGCACGAAGACCATGATAGTGAGAATCCTGCTAATGGCGACAGTTATCTTAGGACTTTTCACGGCAACTACAGCCTGTGGAGCTTAAGGAGACCGGATTTATAGAAAAAATACGATCAAAGTTTATTGGGACACGGTCATGAATCCGCTGGTAAAAGCCAGGCACTTGGCGACCTTTAACCTGTCGGTAGCCGCCAGCGACAGTGAAGTCATGGGCAGCCTGGGTTTCGCCTGCAAATTTGAGAAGGGTAACCGGCAGAATACGAAGGAAGAAAAATTGCCGGCAGATCCAATTTGCCGGCAATAACTGAAAGTATACTTAGCTCTCGCCTACAAAGCTATTTCCAGTAGGATTGGCGTGTGATCTTGCCTGGGCCCCGAATCAAACATTTCCGATTTGATTACCTTATCGGCGATCCTGTTACTCACCAGCCAGTAATCAATTCTCCACCCCGAATTATTGATTTTACTTGTTTTAATCCGCTGGGACCACCACGTATACCTGCCCGGCACATCACCGTGGAGATGGCGAAAGGTGTCGGTAAATCCTTTGGCCAACAGATTGGTGAAACCTTGACGTTCTTCATCAGTAAAGCCGGCCGAACGGTGGTTGCTCTCCGGATGGGCCAAATCGATTTCTTGATGGGCCACGTTAAAATCCCCGGCGGCAACCACCGGCTTCTTCTTATCAAGTTCGGCCAGATAATCGGCATATTTTATGTCCCAAATCTGCCGATCGGCCAAACGATTCAGTTCTTCCCCCGCATTGGGCGTATAAACCTGCGTTAAGAAGAAATCAGCAAATTCCAGGGTGATGATGCGGCCTTCCGCATCCATGGTGCCCGGTGCGCCAATGGCCGGAAAAGTCACAGCCGGTTTTAGATCATTCTTATATAAAAACATGGTACCCGCATAACCCTTACGCGCCGGTTCTACTGAGCTGTTCCAGACAATTTCATAATCGGGAAACTTCTCCCGCAAAATTTCCCAATGCTTTTTGGTCGGACCATCACAAGGCAATTTTGTTTCCTGCAAGGCAATCACATCAGGATCGTGTTCAATAATCATCTGCAATACCTTCTGCGATAACAAAGCCCGTGCTGAATCTCCCACTAATGTCGCATTGAGTGAATCAATATTCCAGGAAATAAACTTCAATGTCTTCCCTCCCATTCTTGTTTAATGCGATTATGCCGTTGATGGAATTGATGCCTTCAGGCCATGCCAGGAACCAAAACAGCCTGCTCCTGCATAGAAAACGGAAGCAGCCTTTATCTCATTATTAGCTTCTTTACCCAATTAAATAAATGCTCCAACATTAGATTCAAATTCTACCGCAGCACCGTTTTTCAGAGCAATTAACTCATTTAATATCTCTTTCTCTATATAATCTCATATAATCACATTAGCCAAATTAAACCTTCTTGATTGGAAGAATCGCATATCGTCCATACTTCACAGGCTCCCCATAACAAAAGGAAACCGGCGTTTTAAACAGTGGTCCATTGGATACAAAGGTATGGTATTCGCCATTTTCTCCGCAGGCATCTGCTCCTTCCGCAATGATCGAAGAAACTGTTTCAGGCGACAATGTCCTGCCAAGGTACCTCTCACTTAGCCTTTCTGTATCCACGACAATAATGTTTGCGGTAAATCCGTTTTCAATAAATTCATCCACCAATGCCTTCCTTTCTTCTTGCCAAAGTGGGAAAAAGGCTTCGATCCCCACTGCATCACAACGGGCAGTACACCATTGCAAGTGTTCCTCAAGATCGATATCACCAAAGACACAAACCTCAACACCATTTTCCTTCTGTGCTTTAAGTTCCTTTTCGAAATTCGCCACATAATCCTTTTCAGAGGTCTTAATCAACTTAATCGGTATACCCAGTGAAGCTGACACCTCGTTCAACAAATCATTAGGAATACCATGGAACCAGGAGCGTTCCATGGCGATATTATAGGTGATAATCAGTGAAGCTGGTTTCATTCCAAGCTTTATCGCCCTGTAAATTGCAAGAATGCTATCCTTTCCGCCGCTGTAAGATGCAACGAAGCTTTTGCCACTAAATGTCTTGATCACTAAACCATCTCCATTAAATTAGCCAATTCACTCAATTTATTGCCTGCAACGCGATAAACTGTCCAGTCTTTCATAGGCCCAGCGCCTGTTGATAATAAGCTTTTACTGTTCGTTGGCGTATTCATACCGCTGTCAATAAGTAGTGCCTTTTTTGTCCCGGTCAGTAAGAAAAACCGTACTCCGTTATCCGCGATCCGCCAGTTAGTAGCGTTTCTGATGCAGTACAGCGCAGGAAGATCCCGCTTTAGCACCTTGTCGACCACATCCTCGCGCATGATCTGCTGTGCCATGAGATCACTGCTCGACAGCGCCAGTTCCGGAAATCCACCCACCTGCAGATAACGAACAAAACCTTTCTACTTTTTTATTTCCACGACCCGCCGGCCATGGCAAGCCGGAAATAAGCCTGGAACTGGTTAAAAAAACCTCTGATATGTCCCGGAAAAAACACAACGAAGGTATAATCCACGCGTGCGACTTTCTATTTAAGAACCTGCTTCGCCATACTCTACCACAAATCTACAGGCTTTTTTCTTCCTCCACAAAGATGATACGTCCCTGGGGCTCGGCATACTCCTGGCCGATGACCCCGCCCAGTCCTTCGGTTATGTAGGTAATTAGGACTTGATTGTCCAGCATAACACAGTCCTGGGTAAAGACATTGT
>DGDV01000036.1 GCA_002385625.1 Firmicutes bacterium UBA3943 | reverse complement strand
TTAGTTTTTAGGGAGCAGGTCAGAAGACCCCCTGTTTGACCCGGCAACTCACAGCGCCGCCTGCCGCCCGGCGACAAAACCGGACGACCAGGCCCACTGAAGATTAAACCCGCCGCACTGCCCGTCAATGTCCACGATCTCTCCAGCGAAAAACAACCCTGGTACCAGCTTAGACTCCATGGTGCTTTCGTCAATCTCCCTTGTCGCCACGCCACCGGCCGTCACCTGCGCGTTGGGCCAACCCTTCGTCCCCCTGATCCGAAACCGCCAGTCGGTTAAGACGTCAACGATCCTTGCAACCTCCTCGGCTATCAAATCCGCCACCCTGCGCTGATTAAAATCGCTGATACCGGCCGTCAAGAGCAGCACCGGGATCAACCTTTTATTGACCAGCCCCACCAGGCTGAAATCCACCGGTTTCTTGGCGCCGACCTGAAAACGCCTGCTGATAATCGCCCGTAGCTCGTCCTTTGCAAACATATCCATAATAGTGATCTTGAGATATGCCTCCCTGCCTTCATTCAGCAATTCCCCGGCCTTCCTGCTCAGTTGAAAGATGGGCGGGCCCGAAACGCCGTAATTGCCAAAGAGGATATCCCCCCGGTCTTTGGCCAAGCTTTGCCCGCCATGGATTATCTCGGCGGTCCCGACGATTTTTACCCCTTCGATCCGTTTGAAGTAGGGCCCGTCCAACTTTAGCTGGACCAGGGCGGGGAAAAGAGCGGTGACGGAGTGGCCCAACTGCTGCGCCAATTCGTAACCGCTCCCATCAGAACCACTGGCGGGCATCGCCTTGCCGCCAGTGGTCAGGATCACCCGGTCCGCCAGGTAGACCGCCCCGTTTTCCAGGCCAACGACAAACTCCTGCTGTTGTTTAGCAATAGTCTTGACGCAGGCGTCACAGATAATATTGACACCCAGCTCCCGTAATTCATAAAGGAGGACATCAAGGACACTGGAGGCCTGGTCGGACAGGGGAAAGACCTTACCGGCCTCTTCAACTTTATGTTCGATCCCCAATTTCTCAAAAAACCTTATTGTCTCAGCAACGGGAAAAGCGGCCAAGACCGCCCGGGCAAACTCCGGGTTCTGCCCGTAATAACAGGTTACATCCGCCTGGATATTTGTAAAGTTGCACCGGCCGTTCCCCGTGGCCAGGAGCTTCTTGCCCACCCGCGGATTTCTCTCCAGAATAGTAACATCCGCCCCTAGCCTTCTGGCGGAGATGGCAGCCATCATCCCGGCCGCCCCGCCGCCTACCACGATCACACGCTTCTTTGCTTTCATAACTTCCCCTCAATATTACTTCTTATTATTGCCCTTGAAATCATGTCCTTATTTTACCACAAAAGTGCCATTTCTTTTAATCAATGCCATTTTTCCGGTCAGCGCTGCTTCCTGGTTTCCATCCGGCATCCCCTGCTTCCCTTAACCCGGGAAGTCTTAGGACACATATAAAAAACCATCCTTGCCCCAAGACAAGTATGGTTTACCCAATAACTGTGCATCACTTCGGAACTCTCATCAGCTTTCCTGTTCGGGAGCCTTCGTACTATACTTTTCGTAAGTCTTTTCGAATTGGTCCTCAATCCCCATGAAAACATCGACAATTTCCGGATCGAAGATTGTCCCCCTGCCCTCTTTGATTATTTCCACAGCTTCTTTATGGGGAATGGGTTCCTTATAGACCCGTTTGGACCTTACGGCATCATAGACATCCACCAGCGTCATTATTCTTGCTGCCAAAGGAATCTCCTCACCCGCCAGGCCGTCGGGATAGCCGGTGCCGTTCCACCTTTCGTGGTGATGACGGGCAATGCTGATCCCCAATTCCAGAAACTTGTTGTCCGGATACTTCTTCCATACCCCTAATAATGTATTTGCCCCCTTGACCGTATGGGTCTTCATGATCGCAAACTCTTCCGGCGTAAGTTTTCCCGGTTTGAGCAAGATGCTGTCGGGGATGGCCACTTTACCGACGTCATGTAAAGAACTGGCCTTGGACAACTTGTCGATATAATCTTCGGTAATCTGCTTTTGGAAGTTTGGACGCTTACGCAGGTTCTCCGCCAGTAGCCTGGTGAATATGACCACCCTTTCGATGTGTGCGCCTGTATCATCATCCCGGGATTCAGCGAGTTTAACCAGGGAATAGATGGTTGCCATCTGCGCCTCAAAGATCTCTTTATCCCTTTTGATGTTTCGCTCAAGCTCCCGCCGGTAATAATCGGAAAAAAAGCCGATGACCAATGCCACCATTAAGTAGGTTATTACCCGCACAATCCAGTTTAAAGGATCCTGTGGGGTATTTAAGGCGACATCCAAAGGCATGAAGGGCCCAAGCAGCAATCCACTAATCACGCCATGGAGCAAGCCGTGTCTTTTCCCAGAGGTCGAAGCGGCAATGGTAATTGGGATGTACATCAAATTGGGATAAACCTTGTTGGTCCCACCGGTCAAGTACACCAAAACCGTAATAAAGCCTGAAAGGAGATAGGAAAAAGCCAGTAGATATTGCTTTTTGAGCTTCACCTTAGCGATACTGATATGCATCCCTGTCAGGCCCCTTAAATACTATTTTAACAAAAAAGGGGGAACGTTCACTTAACCGGAATCTTCCATAAACCAATCAAATTAGTATTTTTACGGAAGTCCGTTATTTCCCTTCTTTTTCCGTCGATTTTTCATCACTATGGGCTGATCTGTAATATATTTTTATATTAATTTTTAAGAGAAGGCAAGGTTATTGCCGGGAACTTCGCAGGAGGTCAAAACAGGGCTGCCAATTGCGGCAAAATCACCATTGGGCTATTCCCACCAGCAAACTTTTTACCGAAAGAAAAATACCGGAGGGAAAACGGTAACAGCATAAGCAGCGGTGTCACCTTTTTACCAGTTGAAGTAAACCATAGGATAAAATTTGCCTTTGGGAATCACCGGTTGGCTGCCCCCTTGCTGACCACCTCCAACGGGCGCATCATATCGTAGTCCTCGTGTTCCAGGAGATGACAATGCCAGACATACCTTCCGGTATAAGGCCCAAAACGGGCAATAATCCGGGTAACTTCACCGGGGTTGTTACGGATGGTATCCTTCCATCCCTGTTCGGCCGGGGAGGGCGGCACCGGCGGGCTGGTGAAAACAAGTTCCTGAGTCCTATTGAAATGCTCAACGTCGAAAGGCTGCCGGTTCAGCAGTTGAAACTGGATCTGGTGAATATGAATGGGATGGGCAACAAAACCAGGGTTGATCAGGTTCCAGATCTCCACCACCCCCCGCTGCGGTTTCTCCGTCACCGGCTCCTGCCACGACTTCCCGTTTAGCAGAAAAACCAGGCGTCCGTATTGGTCGCGCCGGACTGTCATCACAAAATCCCGTCGCACCTTGGCCAGGTTTTCCGGAATGGGAATTACCGGACAAAGTTGGTCCGGCAGGAAGCTGACATCCTTCCCCTTCAGCGGCAGGACTACCCTGAACTCCATGATCTGGCCGGTGGTCTCAGGATCCGCCGGCGTGCCGGTGGGAAAAGGAACCGGCGCATCATTCCGGAGGATAAGGTGTTTCCCTTTGCAGTCCGAGAAATCAACAATGACGTCGGCCCGCTCCGCCGGAGCTAAAAGCAGCTCTTCCAGCTTGACCGGAGCGGACAAAAACCCCCGTCTGTGCCAATTTGGTAAATCGGCAATTCCGGATCAAACCGCACCCTGTAAAAACGCTGGTTGGAACCGTTCAATATTCTAAACCTGTACTTGCGCGGTTCCACCGCCAGGAAGGGCCAGACCTTGCCGTTGACCAGGATCACATCACCGGCAAAACCAGGTGTGATTGAAGGAGCAACCCCCGGCACTGGCGGCTCAGGCTGACTGGGATAAAACAATGAGCCGTCAGGGTTGAATGAACGGTCTTGAATCAGCAATGGAATCTCATAACTACCTTTTGGCAGATTTAACTTCCGCTCCAGGCTGTCGCGGAGCAAATAGAAGCCAGCCAAACCGGCATATACATTTAACCTGGTGATACCCAGAGCATGGTCATGGTACCATAAAGTAGCTGCCTGCTGACAGTTGGGATACCAATAGACCCGGCGACTGAAATATGAGCCGGTTTGCTCATAATTATTAGTAAACCAGGCCTCCGGATATCCGTCGCTCTCCGGCCGGACCTTGGCGCCGTGCAGGTGAACGACGGTTCTGACTTCCGGCCCGTCCATGGTCCCATGCAATGTTTTATCCACCGGGAGAAAGTGCTTTTCCGGCAGATGGTTTTCCCACCTGATCAAGACCTTCTCTTTTTTACGGGCACAAATTACCGGCCCGGGATACATGCCTTCATAACCCCAGATGCGTGTAGCCGGCAGTTCACTATGGAGGGTTTGATAGGCCTGCATCATCCGGACCACATAAAAAGTCTCTTTTTCGTTCCTGTACTTAGGTTTGAGAATTGGGGGAATGGGTAACGGGTCCAGGTACTTTTTCAATGAGACCATTGCCAGGCCCCCTTGAGAATAATGGCTATTCCAGCTTATGCCCGGCAACAACCATAAGAAACCCTGCATAACACACTATTTTGTTATGATACGTCATATGGCACCCCCGGGAAGGTCCTTTACCCTGGCCGGCAAGACCCGACGGTTTGTATTTTTGATCCGGCGAATGTTTTTTGATCTTTCCCCAAGGATTCCGGCATATTTTGTCGAAAGTTCTTTTTCTGTAAATGACGGAGGAAACAAAGTACTTCGCCGAAACTTTATTCTAATCAAATCAGGAGGTTAAAAAGAGTCATGAAAAGTTCCTACAACCCATTTTTCACGGCCCAAGAGCAATTCGACAGAGTTGCCGACCTAATCGGGCTGGAACCGGCCATGAGGGAGTTTCTCCGCCAACCCATGCGGGAATACCACTTCACCATCCCGGTTAAGATGGATGACGGTACTTCCAGAGTCTTTAAGGGTTTCCGGGTGCAACACAACGATGCTAGGGGCCCGGCCAAGGGCGGCATTCGTTTCCATCCCGAAGAAACTGCAGATACGGTACGCGCCCTGTCCATGTGGATGACCTGGAAATGTTCGGTGGTGGATATTCCTTTGGGTGGCGGTAAAGGCGGCGTCATCTGCAATCCCCGTACCCTCTCCGAACGTGAACAGGAGCAACTTTGCCGGGGCTGGGTGCGCCAAATCGCCCGCAATCTCGGGCCTTGCCTGGATGTACCGGCGCCGGACGTCATGACCAACGCTAAACACATGTTATGGATGATGGACGAATTTGAGGCCATCCACGGCGGTCACTTCCCCGGCTTTATCACCGGTAAACCCGTGGGCATGGGCGGTTCTCTCGGCAGAACGGAAGCCACCGGGTTTGGTGTCATCTTTGTGCTGCGCGAAGCCCTGAAAGAACTGGGGATCAAACCGGAAAACACCACCGCGTCGGTCCAAGGCTTTGGCAATGTGGCCCAGTATGCCATTAGGAAATATATTGAACTTGGCGGTAAAGTTATTGCCATCTCCTGTTGGGACTTCAATGATAAAACCGCCTATACTTACCGGAAGAAAGACGGCATAAATGTTGAAGAACTCCTGAGCATTACCGATTCCTTCGGATCCATTGACAAAGAAAAGGCCCGCGCCCTCAACTATGAAGTCCTGCCCGGCGAAGAATGGCTCAAACAGGACGTGGATATCCTGATCCCGGCTGCTCTGGAAAACCAGATCACCAAGGATAACGTTGGCTCCATCAGCCCGCAGGTCAAAGTCATCGTGGAAGGCGCCAACGGGCCGACCTCCAACGAAGCCGACCTGGTCATCAAAGAAAAGGGCATCTTCCTGGTCCCGGATTTCCTGGCCAACGCCGGCGGCGTTACCTGCAGCTACTTTGAGCAGGTGCAATCCAACACCAACTTCTACTGGTCCAAAGAGGAAGTGCTGGAGAAGTTGGATGCCAAAATGACCGCCGCCTATCACGGCGTCAGCGAAGTGGCCCGCAAACAAAAGGTATACATGCGCGATGCCGCCTATATTATCGCCATCAACCGGGTGGCGCAAGCAGTCAGGATGCGTGGCTGGGTATAATAGCCTAAGGGGGGCTGCGAATGGATCATATCAACAAAAATGAAGATCCAGTGCTGGAGATTCTCAAAGAACGAGCCAAGGAACTGAATTGCCTTTACCAGGTGGAAGAAGTTCTGAGCAACCGGCAACTGTCAATGCCGGAGATCTTTGAGGAGATCGTCCGGATCATCCCTTCCGGCTGGCAGTTTCCGGATATTTGTCAAGCCAGGATCGTTTATGAGAACTCCAGCTACCAACTCCCCAATTTTATCCCTTCCCCCTGGATGGACAGTAGTGACATCAAGGTCGATGACAAGATCGTCGGCCGCGTTGAGGTTTCCTACACCAAAAAAGTGCCCTGGCGCGAGGGCAGTTTTTTCCTGGACAAGGAACACCAATTAATCCGGACCATCGCCGACCGCATCGGCCAAGTCATCCTCCACCGCCGGATGGAGTCGATTTTGCGCGAGTGGGACCGGGCCCGGGTGGAATTATCGGAACAACAAGACCGCTACCAGGAGTGGCGGGTCATTATCAGCCTTTTACGCCGCACCGACAGGAGTATGCTTTTCCATATCTGCCAGAAAATGATCAACCACCTTTCCTGGAGCGGCATCACCGAAGCCAATGAGATCCTGCAGAAATTTGATGCTGACCCCGGTGAACCGGTGAGCGGAACAAGGGCTGACCAAAACTCCCCCAGCTTAAAGATTCCTCTAGATCTGCAAAACATCTGCGAACGCACCTTCCGCCTTGCCGCTGAACGCCTCAGCGACAAAGAAATTACAGCCTACCTGAAACAGTGGATCTTTGAAGAAAAAGGTTACCAGTTGATCAGGGCCATCAACCGGATTGGCGCCTCCCTCTCGGAGATTAACGAAGCCGTCGCCGAATACTGCACCAACACCGAAGGAACCAACACATCATATTCTCCCACAGAACGCTGGCTCAAGGTGGCGCTCATCAAACGCTTTCTCGCCGACGATCTGAGTTTCATCAATATTGCCAAACAGTACATTGAAGTCAAGGACTTCCGTGATGTGATCCAACGGGTGATCTTCCCTGCTGGCAGCCATGGCAAGCTGGGCGGGAAAAGCGCAGGCATGCTCCTGGCCCGGCACATCCTGGAGTCATTTAAAGAATATTTACCCATGCCTTTCCCCATCAAAACTCCGAAGACCTGGTATATTACCACTGATGCCCTTACAGAGTTCATTCATTACAACAACCTTGAGGAACTATACGAGCTGAAATACAAGAACATCCAAGAAATCCGGGCCAACTACCCAAATATCATTCAGTTAATGAAAAACTCCCGTTTCCCGCCGGGCATCATCAAGAGCTTGGCCATGGCCCTGGACGATTTTGGCGACACTCCCCTAATTGTGCGTAGTTCCAGCCTGTTGGAGGACAGAATTGGCGCCTCCTTCTCCGGAAAATATAAGAGCTTGTTCCTGGCCAACCAAGGCAGCAAGCAGAAAAGACTGGAGCAGTTAATGGACGCCATCGCTGAGGTCTACGCCTCGGTCTACGGCCCCGATTCCCTGCAATACCGGTCAGAACGGGGATTTTTGGATTTCCACGAGGAAATGGGCATCATGATCCAGGAGTTGGTGGGTGTCCGGATAGGCCCCTATTATCTGCCCCTTTGCGCCGGCGTTGCTTTCAGCAACAATGAACTGCGCTGGTCCCCGCGGGTTAAGCGGGAAGACGGGCTGGTTCGGATGGTCATGGGCTTCGGAACCCGGGCCGTGGACCGGTTGAGCGATGACTTTCCGGTCCTGGTCTCGCCGGGACAACCCGCCTTAAGGGTTAATTTCACCCCGGATGAGATCAAGCGCTACTCCCCCCAAAAAATCGATCTGATCAATCTGGAGAAGGAAACCTTCGAAACCGTCGACGCTAAACTTTTTCTCCAAGAATACGGCGATCAGATCCCAAATATCCATTTGTTGGTCTCCGTCTTCCGGGAGGATCATCTGACCCAACCGTCCCGGTTCGAACTGGATTTTGCCAAGGACGAGCTAATCGTCAACTTTGAGGGTTTGTTCAGCCGGACCCCCTTCTTAAAGCAAATGGAAAGCATCCTCAAGACACTGGCGGAGAAGATGAAGACGCCGGTGGATCTGGAGTTTGCCTTTGACGGGGAGAACCTTTTCCTGTTGCAATGCCGCTCCCAAAGCTCCGGCGAGAACAATCAACCAGCGCCCATCCCTAAAGACATCCCGACAAACGAGATCATCTTCACCGCCAAACGCTATATCTCCAACGGCAGGATTCCCGGCGTCTCTTATATCGTCTATGTCAGTCCCGAGGAATACAGCCAACTCACCAAGTTGGAGGACCTGCAAAGGGTGGGGCGGGCGGTGAGCATGCTCAACATGCTCTTGCCAAAACGCCAGTTCATTCTCATGGGTCCGGGCAGATGGGGCAGCCGCGGCAATATTAAGCTTGGTGTCCAGGTGGGTTACGCCGATATCAACAACACCTGCCTTTTGGTGGAGATCGCCAAACAAAAGGGGAATTATGTCCCGGAGTTGTCCTTCGGCACCCACTTCTTCCAAGACCTGGTGGAATCGGACATCCGTTATCTACCCCTTTACCCCGATGACCGGGAGATCCTATTTAATGAGGCGTTTTTGACCAGATCCGAAAACCTCTTGGCCAAATTGCTGCCGGAGTACGGGGACCTTTCCGATGTGATCCGGGTGATTGACGTCCCCACCGTCACCCACGGTAAAGTCTTAAGGGTTTTGATGAACGGGGATTTAAACGAGGCCATCGGTTACCTGACCGATCCCACCGTCACCATAGTGGAAGAAAAACAAACCCATGAGGAGCCTGTCCCCCAACCCAGCGATGATTTTTGGCGGTGGCGTTATCATATGGCCGAAAGGATCGCCGCCGAACTCGACCCCAATTACTTCGGGGTCAAGGCCATGTACCTCTTTGGCAGCACCGCCAATGCCACCGCCGGTCCGGGCAGTGACATTGATCTGCTTATTCACTGCCAAGGCGACGAAAAACAACGACAGGAACTCCTGCAATGGCTGGATGGGTGGAGTTTGTGCCTGGCCGAGATCAACTTCTTGAAAACCGGTTACAGCTGCAAAGGACTGCTGGATGTCCACCTGATCTCCGATGAGGATATTGCCAATAAAACATCCTTTGCCGTTAAGATAGGCGCAGTCACCGATCCCGCCCAGCCATTGAAGTTAAAGTCATGAATAAAAAAGCCGTTAATAACAAAAACGGGGCAAGCCAAAAAAGGCCTGCCCCGTTTGTTTCTTAGCATTTAATTCAACTTCCGACCGGACTAATTCTTTGCTTCTTATTCGCCGGGCAACGCTCCGGCTTTTTTGGCCTGGGGTTGTTTCATAACAATCATCATTCATTCGTTAAAATGCCGCGATTGCCTGTTTCCGGAAACGGTCCACTTCCCCGGTTAAACAGTAATTATTTTTCGCCAGCACAGCCAGGTATTCTTTGATCAATTGCGCAAGGGTTCCATTTTCTTCCGCCCAGGTAAATTCCTGAAAGACCTGTTGGGCCTCGGGTCGTATCCGCTTTGTCTCGTAGCTGAACAAAGGTGTGTTATTCGTACCAAACAGGGCGAAACTCACGTACTTTTGCAGTAACAGTTGTACCGCAGGGAGATACGGTGAAGAGCTATATGCCTTAATAAACTGTTCTTGACGTTCCGCCCGGGCCAGTATTTCTTCCCAACCAATCATCAGCGCCGCATCCTTCGCCGGCATCCGTTCGGATTCGAGTCGCATTATCTCAAGGTAAGCGACACAATCAGCCGTTACCGCCGACTGATACTTCTGATAATAACCATAATCAATCACGGGGAAGAAGGAACCCTCGGCCGTTTCAATTTTAAAGCCGTTGTCCAGCGTCGCCAGGAGCAGGGATTTTAGGCTGGCATCCTCAAGCCTATTTATGTCCGCCCGGGTCCAACCACTCCGGTAAACTCCGGCGATCTTCTCCTGGAGCTCCATGTCATCATAGCGCCGCTGCCATTGCGCCAGCGCCGTTTGGTGCAGGCGTTCCAGTTCGAACACTAATTTTGTGGCATTTTCCTTGGAAACAGCAGCAATATTTTCGTCAATATACTTTGTCACCTCCGCCACTGTCACATCCTCCTTCGCCAACAACATGGCAAACCGAGCCATGACATTTTTGTTCTGTCTCTGTTTGGCATAGGCACTTAGCGCAACCAAAACCAGGAGAATACCAAATATGACGCAGAGAACAAGCAAGGTGCGACGCAAGGTGTTCCTTCCTCCTTCAATTAAAGCTCACGATCAAGAACGACATTTGCCAAAGAAAGTTATTAAATTGTGACTGGAAGTTAATACCTTTTACCTTTTTGACAGCAGGTGAAAGGAGATACTTCCTTTACTGCAGGTAATTTGGCAAAGAATAAGTTGATATTTTTTGGTTATCAATTATAATGCTTCTTTAGTGGTCAAGAGTTTAATCAAGGCGGTTCCCGTTACCCTCTTCCAAGCCGGACTGCTTAATTTAATAAATTGAGGTAGATAAATCCGTAAAGTCGCTAAAGGGATTAGGCAAAGGACGGCGAATTCCATTTAAAGTTAATTCCACGTACCCAACCGACTCATTCACAGTAAACCTGTACGCTGGGGCATCAGGAGGAAAACCATGTTTTTCATCTATAACACGCTGCTTTGCACTATTACCCCCTTATTAGTGCTCTACTTTATCCTTAAGAAACGTTCTTATGAAAACATTACCTCACTGAGTTGGCGTCTTGGCCGCTACCCGGCAGATTTTCTTCCTCCGCCCGAAGCCCAACTCCGGATCTGGCTGCACGCCTCCTCTGTCGGAGAGATAAATGCAGTTATCCCCTACATCAAAAGCCTCCGCCACCAATACCCCAATGCTTGGCTTGTTGTCTCCACCATGACCGGGTCTGGTCTACAATTTGCCAGAGAACACCTTCCTGAGGTAGACAAGCACTTTTTAGCACCCTTTGATCTATTCTTTGCCGCCAAGCGCGCCATTAGGCGGATCCAACCTTCCCTTTTCATTACTGCGGAAACGGAGATCTGGCCCAATTTACTTAGATATGCCCGCAGAAGCGGCGCGCGCATCCTCATGATAAATGGCCGGGTCTCGCCCCGTTCTATTGGCTTCTACCGTAAAATCCGGTCTTTCCTCCACCAAGTCTTAGGCTATTATGATCTGTTCAGCGTCATCCTGCCGGAGGATGCCGCTCGGCTGATTGAAATGGGAGCAGATCCGCTAAAGATCCGGATCAACGGCAACATCAAATATGATCGGCTGGCCCAACAAATCAATCCGGTTTTTTATGAAGAGAGTAAGCAGCTGCTCCACCTCACCGGCGATGAGCAGATCCTCTTGGCCGGCAGTACCAGGGAAGGCGAAGAGGAACTGCTGCTACAAGCCTTTCTTGAGATTCGCAAGATCTTTCCAGATTTACGTTTGATCATCGCACCCCGCCATATCCAGCGAGCCCAGGAAGTTACAAAAATTATTCGGGAGTTTAACTTCAACCCACGTTTGCGGACAGAGATCACAGGGAACACCGTCCTTACCCCCAATGATATCATCGTCATCGATACCTTAGGTGAACTCTCAAAACTCTATTCCATTGCAACTATTGCCTTTTGCGGCGCCAGCCTGGTCCCGCTAGGCGGGCAAAATCCCCTGGAACCAGCGGCCTGGGGTAAAGTTGTGCTTTATGGGCCATCCATGGATGATTTCTTAGACGCCAAATCCCTTCTGGAGCAAGCAGGAGCTGGCTTTGCGGTTAATAACCCAGGGGAACTTGCCACAAAGGTGCAGGAATTGTTGCAACAACCCGAGGCATTAGCCAGGCGCGGCGTAGCAGCCAAGCAAGCAGTCTTGGCCCAACAAGGATCATCCCGCCGCAATCTGGAGTTAACAATTAATTTATTAAAGGAGAAATAAGCCATGGTCAACACGGAAATCATCTCTGAACTTTTCAACAGTCTGAATCCTGAACTCCAGGAGAAAGTCGAGCAAATTGCGGCTAAAATGGTTACCGCCAAAGAAGCCGGTGAGAAAATAGTGGTGGTAACCGGCAGCGGCCCCAACATCCACGAAGGAGTTACAACATTAATTGCGGAGTTAATTCACAAGGGGATCATTGATGGTGTCACAACTTCTTCCGCTGTGGTCAACCACGAACTCTCCGGCTCCTTGGAGAAGGTGCACCGGGTGGACGGGCGCAAAGTCGGCTTCTCCGCCGATAAATTACCCCTGGACCGGCTCTTTGAGTCTTGTGTCATGAGCGACGAGGATATCCAAACCATCGAAAAGGAGATGCCGGTGGACCGGGAGCTGATGGCCCTCGTTTTAGCGACGGAAGGCAACACGATCATCAAGGCCGCCGGAAACATGGCCTATCCCCTGGGTCTGCGTACGGAGCGACTCGCCCGGGAGATTGAGGCACTGGCCAAAGCCAATGGTCTGCCCTTTGAAACCGTGGCCGGCGCTGCTGCTGACCCCATGACAATGCTGGGTGCAGGCTACCGGAAAAATGTCCCAGTCCTGGTCAGTGTCCCACAGTTAATCGGGGGCGGGGCCGTCGGACTGGCCGTGGGCGACTCCATCTCCATCACGGAGCGAACCATGCGCATTGCCAAACTCATGGACTCTGCGTCAATCATTATTGAATCAGCAGTGGCTCTCACCCAGGAAATTCATGACGGGCCCTTCGAGCGGTACACAGGCCACGGCATCTGGGCCGACTGGGAAGGCTATTTTACTTACAGCCTGGCCGGCAAAACCCTGGTTCGCATCGACTTGGACCCCAACTTGGAACTGGCCTGGAAAAAACAGCGAGAATCCAATATTGTCCAGGACGCCATCGCCAAAGGGTTGCCCAAGACCAAGCTGACGGGCGTCCCCTTCCGGATGGAGATGTCCGGTTTTTCCCGGCTCCCCGGCAGCATCCCCGTGATCGCCGACATTGGTACCATCTGGCCGATCCTGGCCTTTAAGGTCACGCAAAAACTCGGCATTAAACTGGATTTTATCTCCTACCCCCAATCCACTCCCGCAGGCCAAGCCATGCGGGAATGGATCGTGCACAATGTGAAGTTCGCCGACCGCGAGCGCATGTACGCCGAGTTTCGTAAATAAACCGGCGGGGTTTCGGAGACAGTCCTCCGTTATACCTATGCATATAGCCAAACATCACCAAAACAACCGGCGGGCTCCCTTGTCAAAGGGAGCCCTCGCGTGAATTGAGCCGACAAAGAAGTCACCACAAAATTGTGGTGACTTCTTTGCAACCCATTAACTTATCGACTTAATACAACCAATTGCAACCATAGATCGATCAGGCGGTCTCGATCCGACTGGCCGCCTGTAGGCCCAGTTTCTCCACGGCCTGCTCCCGCATCTTATACTTGAGGATCTTTCCTGCAGCGTTCATAGGGAATTCCGTCACAAAATCCACATAACGCGGGGTTTTGTGTTTGGCCATGTGGGACCGGACATATTCTTTAAGTTCCTCCTCGGTCATGGTTTCCCCTTCCTTCAAAATGACACAGGCCATGATCTCTTCCCCGTACTGTTCGTCGGGCACCCCGATAACCTGCACATCCTTCACCTTCGGGTGGGTGTAGATGAAATCTTCAATCTCCTTGGGGTAAATATTCTCACCACCGCGGATGATCATATCCTTGATCCGGCCGGTAATTTTAAAGTAACCGTTTTCATCGCAGCGGGCCATATCCCCTGTATGCAGCCAGCCGTCCTTGTCAATTACGGCGGCGGTGGCTTCCGGCATCTTATAATACCCCTTCATCACGTTATAGCCCCGGGCGACAAACTCCCCGTCGGTGTTGGGGGGAAGGTCCTGGCCGGTCACTGGATCAACAATCTTGCACTCCACGCCCGGCAAAGGCCGGCCCACGGTGTTCACCCGCACCTCAATGGGATCATCCACCCGGCTCTGGGTACAACCCGGTGATGCCTCGGTCTGGCCGTACACGATGGTAATCTCCTTCATATTCATTTTCTCCACTACATCCTGCATCACCTTGATGGGGCAGGGGCTGCCCGCCATAATGCCCGTCCGCATGTGGGAGAAGTCGGTCTTGGGGAAATCCTCATGCTCAAGCATGGCAATGAACATGGTGGGGACCCCGTGGAAACAGGTGATCTTCTCCTGGTTAATACAGGCCAGGGACTGCTTGGGTGAGAAATACGGCAGTGGCGACATGGTGACGCCATGGGTCATTGCCGCGGTCATGGCCAGCACCATGCCGAAGCAGTGGAACATCGGCACATGGATCATCATCCGGTCAGCGGTGGAAAGATCCATACAGTCACCAATGCATTTCCCGTTGTTCACCACATTATAGTGGGTCAGCATAACGCCTTTGGGGAAACCGGTGGTTCCGGAGGTATACTGCATATTACAAACGTCATGCACGTTAATGGCAAGGGCACGGCGGTAAACTTCCACCAGCGGCACCTGTTCCGCCAGGGCAATGGCTTCGTCCCAGGTTAGACACCCTTTTTGCTTGGATTCGACGGTAATGATATTGCGCAGGAAGGGCAGGCGTTTTATGTGCAACGGTTTTCCCGGTTCAGCCGTCTCCAACTCAGGGCAGAGTTCTTTCATAATCTCCACATAATTGGAGTCCTTGTACCCGTCGATCATCACCAAGGTATGGGTATCCGACTGGCGCAGCAGGTACTCGACCTCATAAATCTTATAGGCCGTATTGACCGTGACCAGGACGGCGCCGATCTTAGTGGTCGCCCAGAAGGTAATATACCACTGGGGGACATTGGTGGCCCAAATAGCTACATGGTCGCCAGGTTTGACGCCCAGGGCAATGAGGGCCCGGGCAAAGGTGTCCACGTCATCCCGGAACTCAGCATAGGTCCGGGTATAATCCAGGGTGGTATAGCGAAAAGCATACTGGTCGGGAAATTCTTCAACCACCCGGTCCAACACCTGCGGGAAGGTTAGATCAATCAAGGTATCCTTTTCCCAGATATACCTGCCTGTTTTTGTTTTGTTGTAGAACAAACGTCCCTTGGTGGAGAGTTTCTCGGTATAACGCCCCATGAAGTTGGCAAAGTGGGGAAAGACCACGCCGGCGTCACTCAGTTCGTTGGCCCAGCGCTTGACCCACTCCAGGGTAATATAACCATCGTAGTTAATCGAACTTAAGGCCAGGATAATATCGTCAACGGGCAGGTCGCCCTCGCCCATCAGGCGGTATTTGACGGCCCCGTTTTCCACCACGGAGTCTTTAATATGAACATATTTGATATATGCCCCCAGATTCTGGACAGTTTTCCCCGGCGTCTCCCCAGCATAACGGAAAGGATGGTGGGCATCCCAGAGGGCTGCCACCGTGTCACTGGCAATCTCATCCAGAAGAGCGCGGAGCCGGGTGGTATCGGCATAAACCCCGTTGGTCTCCACCAACAACGTGACACCATGCTCCTCTGCCACAGGGATCAAGCGGCGCAAGACACTTAAGACCACTTGATCATCCACTTCACCCTGGGGCTGCGGCGCCTTGTCCGCCAAAACCCGGACATACGGGGTGCCAAGTTTGCCGGCGAGTTTGATGTACTCCACGATCTCGTGGTAATTCTCCTCCGCCTTGTCGGCATATTTCAAACAACAACCGGAAGAGAGACAAGGAATCTCCAAGTGCAACTCGGAGAGTTTTTGGATGGTTTGCGGCAGCTCACTCTCGGTGAAGGGTTGGGCCTTGACCGCAAAGATCTCGTTGCCCAGCCCGCGGATCTCAATGCCGTCAAAACCGAGGTCCTTGGCCATGGCATAGATATCAGGCCAGCTGAAGTCGGGACAACCCAAGGTGGAAAAGGCAATCTTCATTTAAATCTCCTCCAATTTCCTCCGGATAATAAACATAATTATGTCAGGGTCTAAAATTGCTAGGACATAAAAAATGCTTCCGTCTCTGACGCAAGAGACGAAAGCATTAACTTCCGTGGTACCACTCTCATTGGTGAATACACCCACTCTAAGGCATCATTCCGCCAGCGGAAAATGCCCTCTCGTGATAACGGTGAGAAACCCGGTCGCACCTACTGGCAGCAGCCGTCACCCGCGGCCCATGCGTTCAGCTGACTGCTCAAGGGGGAGTCCACAGTCTGTCCGGCGGGCTGTTTTGCAGCAACCAACAGCTCTCTGTAACCGCCGTATCCAGCGTGTTTGCCCTGTCAACGCATTTTGGATCATCAATTTGTAATCAACGTTATCAAATTTTACGGTGTTTGTCAAGCACGTTTGCCCAGTCAGCATCCTTAAACCCCACCAAAATCCGGTCAGGGGCAAGTAGGATCGGACGCTTGACCAACATGCCGTCGGAAGCCAGCAGCTTGAGCTGTTCCTCCTCGGACATCGCCGGTAGTTTGTCCTTTAGCGCCAGGGCCTTGTACAATTGCCCGCTGGTGTTGAAGAATTTGCGTAGCGGTAGGCCACTTTTTTGTGCCACTCCTGCAACTCGGCCACCGTCGGGTTTTGTTCTTTGATGTTCCGCACTTCATAGGCGATCCCGTGTTCCTTCAGCCACTGCTCCGCCTTCTGGCAGGTGGTGCACCTGGGGTAACAAATAAACTGGTATTTCATGGTCATCCTCCGTTCTCAGTTTATTTTACCAGTTCACTTCCACCGCCGCAAGGCTTACGTGTTACTTACACCAACCCAAACGCCCTGGCAATCTGGGTAACTAGGAAACAGACGGCAATTGCCACACCCGTGGGAATTAATGCCGCCAAGACCGTCCATTTTGCGCTTCCCGTTTCCTTGCGGATGGTCAATAAGGTGGTAGCGCAGGGAAAGTGCAGTAAAGAAAAGAGCATCATGTTCAGGGTAGTCAGCCAGGTCCACCCATTACTGATTAAAAGTTGCCGGAGAGCGGCAATACTGTCAAGCTCCAGCATGGAGCCATGGGATAAGTAGCTCATGATCAAAATCGGCACAACGATTTCATTGGCGGGCAGACCCAATATAAACGCCAGGATAATAAAACCATCCAGCCCAATCAGGTGGCCAAACCCCTGAAGCCAGCCGGCCAAATGGCCAATGAGACTGATGTCGCCAATATAGATGTTGGCCAAAGCCCAAGTCACGGCGCCTGCCGGGGCCGCCACTGCCACTGCCCGCGTTAAGACAAACAAGGTGCGGTCCAACACGGAACGGATCAACAAGGAACCGATCTTCGGCAAGCGGTAAGGGGGAAGTTCCAGTGTAAATGTGGACGGGATTCCCTTTAACAGGGTTTTTGAAAGGGCCCACGACACCAACAGCGTCACCAAGATTCCAAAGACCACAACCCCCGCCACAATGGCAGCCACCGCCAGGCTGTTGTAACCGCTGACAAAAGCTCCCATTAACACCGCGGCCATGGCAATCAGCGTGGGAAACCGCCCGTTACAAGGCACAAAGTTATTTGTTAAAATTGCAATCAATCGTTCCCGGGGCGATTCGATGATCCGGCAAGCTATGACACCCGCCGCGTTACAGCCAAATCCCATGCACATGGTCAAGACCTGTTTGCCATGGGCCCCAGCTTCCTTAAAGAGTTTATCCAGATTGAAGGCCACCCGGGGCAGGTAACCCAAATCCTCAAGGAAAGTAAACAAAGGAAAGAAAATGGCCATTGGCGGCAGCATCACCGAGACCACCCAGGCCAAACCACGGTATAACCCTAAAACCAACACCCCATGTAACCAGGTTGGTGCCCCCAGCCACTGGCATAAGGCAGTCAGCCGGTCTTGAAAGCCAAAGAGCACTTCAGCCAAGATTGCCGAGGGTAGATTTGCCCCGCTAATAGTCAACCAAAACACCAGGCTTAAGAGGGCAAGCATCAGGGGATAGCCAAGGATCCGCGAAGTAACAATATTATCGATCTTCCGGTCCAAATCCCCCTTGGCCCGGTGAATGCGGACCGCTTGCTCCGTGATCTCCTGGCCTCGTCGATAGATATCCCGTACCACCTGGTCCCGCACCTGGCCCAACCGTCGTCGCACCTTTTGGGCCTTCCTGACCACTTGCTCCAACTCAGCCGTCAGGTTAGTCACAACAACCCACCACCCTATACTCCTTAAGGATCCGCCCCGGACCGCCCACATCCATCCTTTTTAAATACTCCATCATCTCCGCGATGATGGCGGTATCCCCATCCAGCAGGCGTAACGTCACCCAGCGGCTATTAAACCTGCCTTGCAGCACGTCCTCAACCTCGGGTTGGATCTCAGCAATAGCCGCTTCAATGGACTCGCTGTATCGCAACACTTTAGGATGGGCCTGCTTTTCTCCCAGGGCTACTTGATAAATGGCCTCTTTCAGTTCGCACAAGCCAATCTTATCCCGAGCTGCCGTTGGAACAACAGGTATACCCAGCATTTCCTGGAGTTTGCCACAGTCAACCTCGATCTTTTTCCTTTTGGCTTCATCCATCAGGTTTAGGCAGAGAATGGTCTTGGCGGTAATCTCCATTACCTGCAAAACCAGGTTTAAATTCCGCTCCAAGCAGGTGGCGTCGGCCACCACCACCGTGGCATCGGGATTACCGAAACAGATGAAATCCCGGGCCACTTGTTCATCGGCGGAGTTGGCCAAGAGCGAGTAGGTACCCGGCAGATCAACCAGGGTAAAATGCTTGTTCCTGTGCTGGTAACTACCCTTGGCCAGGACCACTGTCTTCCCAGGCCAATTGCCTGTATGCTGGTTTAGCCCGGTTAAACCGTTAAACACCGTGCTTTTGCCGGTGTTCGGATTCCCGGCCAGGGCGATCACGGCATCGGTCTTTCCTTGGGTCTGATTCAGTTCCTCTAAGAAGGTGTAAATACCGGTGGAGCGTGCTGTCAGTCCCACGCGACGACCTCCTTTATTTTGGAAGTTGGAGGTTGAAAGTTAGCGGTTAGATGTTGGATGTCAGAAGTCAGGAGTCAAAAGTCAGGGGGTTTGGCTGGGGTTATTCTAAAGTCTGACTACCGGCTCCTGACTACTGTTAAATTACCGGCCGGACGGTGATTAGGCGGCTTTCCTCGGAGCGCAGGGCAATAATGGCGCCCCGGATCTTATAGGCCACCGGGTCCCCCGCCGGGCTTTTCCGAACGGCCTCCACGATGGTCGAAGGCACCAAACCCAAATCCAACAAACGGTTGCGGGTTAACCCTTCCGCACTGATCCTTACCACTTCAGCGGTACACCCAATCGACAGCCGAGTCAATTCAAATTCGGCAACATCCATCAACAACACTTCCCTTGCTGATGTTGACGGGTAACCCGGAAACATCTTCTGGTTCATTAAGGGTTTACGACAGATTAATTCGCGATGACAATATATGAAAAGGGCCCAGGAAGGGTTACCGCCCTCTTCACAAGGGCTTTCTCCCCAACCAAACGACCGACCCCCGCGCAGGAAGACTTGTCAGCCAAAAATTAAAACGCCCCGGCAAAACCGTAAGCGTTTTAAGTGCCATTCCAAATAATAAGCCGCATTGAAAACCAATACCGGCCGGACCGGCAAGCGGGCCCAATCAAGCCTTGTTTCCCTGCTTCATGGTCATCCTGGCGAAGACCTTCACCAGCTCCACCACGGGAATGACCACCAAGGCCAGGCCAATAGCAATGAAAAGCTCCCGCGCCGACAGGGCTGTTACTTTAAAGACATCATTTATTCCCGGCAGATAGATAACGCCAATGGTCAGGATGAAGGCCACCGCCATGGCTCCGAGCAAATATTTGTTCTGCTGCTTAAAGGCAAAAATGGATTTGAACCGGGAACGCAAGTTCAGGGAATGGAAAATCTCACACATGGACAGGGTGAGAAAGGCCATGGTCATGCCGGTGACCTGGGCGTTCCCGGTAGTCTGGGACCTGGATGAACCAATAAAGAAGGAAATAAGGGTCAAGGCGGCAATCAAGAGCCCTTGATAGATGACGCTGGCGCCTAAGCCCCCGGCGAAGATCCCGGCACCCGGATCCCGAGGCGGCTTTTGCATAATATCCTTTTCTCCCTCCTCCATCCCCAGGGCAATAGCGGGTAAGGAGTCGGTAACTAAGTTGATCCAGAGGATATGGATGGGCAAAAAGAGCCGGAAGTTCATGACCGTGGCGACAAACAGGGTCACCACCTCGCTTAAGTTGGAGGAGAGCAAGAATTGGATGGACTTCAGGATATTGTCATAGATCCGGCGGCCCTCCTCCACCGCCTTTACAATGGTGGCAAAGTTGTCATCCGCCAGCACCATATCGGAAACGTTTTTGCTAACATCGGTCCCGGTAATGCCCATGCCCACACCGATATCCGCTGATTTCAGGGCTGGTGCGTCATTGACCCCGTCCCCGGTCATGGCGGTGACCTTTCCTTTTTTCTTCCAGCCTTTGACGATACGCACCTTATGCTCGGGCTGGACCCGGGCATAGACGGCGTAATGGCCGATATTCTTCTCAAACTCTTCTTCGGAAAGCTGGGAGAGCTCGGACCCGGTGATGACCTGGCCTGGTTCGGAGATGATCCCCAGCTCCATGGCGATGGCGGCCGCCGTATCCCGGTGGTCGCCGGTAATCATGATGGGCCGGATCCCCGCCTGCCGGCATTGTTCGATGGCCGGCTTGACCTCCGGCCGCACCGGGTCGATCATGCCCACCAGGCCAATAAAGATCAAGTCCTGCTCCAAGCCTTCCGGCGAAACGCCAGCGGGCAAGGCCGCCAGTTCCTTCATGGCCGCGCCCAAAACCCGTAAGGCCCGGTCGGCCATGGCCTTGTTGGCCTGCAAGACCTGGGTGCGGTGGGCTTCGGTCAATTCCACCGCACCGTCGTCAGTCAAGATCTTGGTGCATTTCTTCAGCAGTTCATCGACGGCGCCTTTAGTATATTGGACATATCCCCCGTCCGCCTTCTTATGGACGGTAGACATCATTTTCCGTTCGGAATCAAAGGGCGCCTCCGCTACCCGCGGCAGTTCCTTCTCCAAGGTGGATTTGCCAAAGCCCTCGGCCAGGGCGAACCGCACCAGGGCGCTCTCGGTGGGCTCACCCACCACCTCACCGGTCTGAGCACACAGGTAGGCATCATTGCACAAGGCCATGGCGTAGGCCAACCGGGTTTTATCTCCATAGGTATCAACCACTGTCATCTTGTTCTGGGTCAAAGTCCCAGTCTTATCGGAGCAGATAATCTCCGTTGAGCCTAGGGTCTCTACAGCGGTTAGCCGCCGGATGATGGCGTTACGTTTGGACATCTTGGTTACGCCAATGGACAAGACCACCGTCACCACCGCCACCAGCCCCTCGGGAATGGCAGCCACCGCCAGACTGACGGCGGTCATAAACATCTCCAGTACATGGCCGCCGGTAAAACCGCCGTTCTCATAGACACCGCAGATAAAGATGAAGACGCAGATCCCCAGCACAGCCTTGCTGAGCACATGGCTTAAATCCGCCAGTTTCTTTTGCAGGGGGGTTTTCTCCTCCTCGGTTTCCGAGATGATCCCGGCGATCTTACCCATCTCTGTGGCCATCCCTGTCGCCAGGACCACCCCTTCACCCCGGCCATACACCACATTCGTCCCCATATAGGCCATATTGGACCGATCCCCCAATGGGATATCCTTGTCCGAAGCGGGCAGGGGGCGATGCTGTTTCTCGACCGGCACCGACTCACCCGTCAAAGAAGCTTCTTCCACCTTTAAGCTGGATGTTTCTATTAAGCGCATGTCAGCTGGAACCGCGTCACCAGCCTCCAGCAGTACAATGTCGCCGGGAACGATCTCCGCCGATTTAATCTGCAGCACCTGGCCATTCCGCCTGACCTTGGAGTAGGGCGAGGCCATCTTCTGCAGGGCTTCGATGGCCTTCTCCGCCTTGCCTTCCTGCACCACGCCTAAGATGGCGTTGAGTACCACCACCGCCATGATGATAATGGCATCGGCCATCTCCCCGACAGCGCCGGAGACCAGGGCCGCCGCAATCAGCACAAGAACCATGGGATCGCTCATCTGCCCCAAAAACCTGGCGAGCAGTGTTTTTTTCTGACCCCGAGCCAACTCATTCTTTCCGAATTGCTCCAGCCGCTTGGCGGCCTCGGCCTGGTTCAAGCCGTTTTTCGTTGTTCCTTGCGCCTGTAAAACCGCTTCGACCTCTTCAAAATAGGCCTGCATTGCTCCGAATCCCCCTAACATGAATTCAAATTATCGGATAAAGCCGTTATTTTGCTAAGTTTAATGCAACATGCCTGTTTTTATCCCCGTCCTCTTTTCGGCAGAGGCAAAAACATGGGGTATCGTCTCAAACATTCGCGTTCATATTAATTATCCCTTTCTGAATATTCAGCTTGTCCAGGTTGCAAAGAACTTTTAACAACGGGGGTTTGGCAGCAACTCCGATCGCCCGACAAAAAAGTTGACGCAGGACACCCCCGTCACCTATTACCCACAAGATACCCAGTTTTCTCCGCATGACCCAGCAGATACTTGATCGTTTTTTTTTGCAGATACAGGATGAAATTTTGCAGCTGAATGTTCTTTCCCAATAACTGTTTCTCACCCGGAACTAACCCCAACGGGATCCTGACTGACAAAACTCCCAATCTCCGCACAATAATACCGGGAAGTCAACACTTTTCCG
>DGDV01000010.1:8035-19169 GCA_002385625.1 Firmicutes bacterium UBA3943 | reverse complement strand
CGAGTTATCCGTATTTTCCCGAACCGGGAATCGGCAATTCGCCTAATTGGAGCCTTACTTATGGAAATTGACGACAAGTGGATAGCCGGCAAAAAGTATCTGGATATGAGTGAATACCTTCAGTGGCAAGAAGAGCAAAAACAAATCAATGATCAAAGCAATATTGCGTATATCAGATAAGCTTATTGATAACTGAGGAATTTACACACTAATCTGGACTTGATCCTGCTTTTTTATGGTCATCTATTTCCCGAACAAACAGGGTTTAATTGCGTATATTTGCTGGGGAATTTCCGCTGAAGCTGTTACCTCCACCATAGCTTCCGTTGGCCTTATTACGAGAAATGTATTGTTATTGATAATTGGCATACTAGCGGAATTTGCATATTCTGTCTTGTCATTTTCCTTTTTGTTTGCCTATTTGCTATCATTTAACGCACGTGAAGAATATCTTGTCCAAATATGGGGCCTCATCACGAACTGAGTTAATCAGCGCCATCTTGCAAAACCAAATCGAGGTTTAATAATGATCATTTTTCAACCAATACAAGCAAATGGCGCGCTTTGTCGGGGCTTTGCAGGCTGCTGGCGAGTGGTAAAGTGAAGGGGAATTTTGGCAAGTAGAATTTATAAGGTTCACTCTGGTGAGTGAACCTATTTTCAACAGTGGAATTATGCTAAAGTAAAATGATATCTTCGATAACCTGTATGTTTTGAAAAAGAATGGGAAATTTTAGATAAAGGTTTTTACCATGGCATAAGCCCTTAAAAAGAGAAGATCTCCCGGATTTTATTTACCTCGTCGGGCAGGATTTCTTTGATCCTTGTTATGATGGCGGGATCCAAGCCTAAGGCGTCTAAAACTGGTTTTCGATCATGAAAAGAATAGATTCCCATTAAACTCTCGTAGTAAGTGGCGCTGATCACATCGGCTTTATGGAACAGGAACACTTCATTGGAGTTTAACGAAGTTGCGTGGGGCCGATGATGGTAAGCCACGATATTCCTGATCTCATCCGGCAGTTCCCATTTTTTACAGAGCCAATCGCCGATATCTTCATGGGTAACCCCGTCCATTGCTTCCTTTTCCGCATCAAAGTGGGTTAATCCTTTTTTTTGCACTTCGCGGATTTTAAGTATGAGTTCAGGCAAGGAGTGTTCGATGACGAAGATGCCTATGTCATGGATGAGGCCGTAGGAGAACATCAGATATGGGTCGCAATCGCCGGTTATGGTGGCCAGTTCATGGGCGGCTACTGAAGCCCCCAGGCAATGTCTCCAGTAGTTGGCGCGGAGAAAGCCTGTTTTGTCCAAGAGCTTGGCAGAGAAGGAGCGGATGACGAGATAGAGAAGGATATTTTGAATGGTCCGCGCACCAAAATACCTAATTGCCTCGTGAAGGCTCTTAATATGGAATTGTTTGCGAAAATAATTCTTGTTAAATTGCTTAAGGAGTAAGGTTTCTAGTTCGCCGAAGGAGGCTATTTTTTCGATGAGTGACTGCATGTCCAACGTGGCCGGATTTTTTAATTCGGCGAAAACCTCCTTTATAGCCGGGGGTAAACCGGGAATATTTGAGTCGTTGATTTTTGCAAAGATCTCTTCTTTTTTCATTATTTAGATCCGCCCCATTGTTTATAAGATAGATCATAATTCTATTCTCTTTGAGACGGTTCCTTCTTAAACAGTTACGGCGGGCTATTTAAAACAATTAATAAAAAGCAGCGAGCAATCCTCGCTGCTTTTTTATCCATGACTGGCTTTTGCGCTTAGGTTTGACGTTTCGCCGGGATGCCGGTCAAAGACGCCGGGCCTTGTGGATTGAAGAGCAGTCTTCCGCTTGGCCCGGCAAAACCCGCGAAATTACAGGGTGTATTTGATAACTAACTGCGGTTGATTGGTATCGTTGTCGCCTGAGATGAAATAAGCTGAAACCGGTGAATATATATCTTCATCTACTATTTCCTTGGGGAAACGCAGCCGGAACTGGGCACGTGTTCTGGATGCCCCTTGATCCGCCTGGACAGCGGCGGTGACATCCAAGGTTTTATAACCAATTGTTGCGTCGGTAGATAAAAAAGCATCGGCAGGAATGGTATTGTCCAAGGGTTCCATGGTGTATTTCGCTTGGGCGGTTTCGCCGCTTTCGCCTTGCTCCAGGGAATCGTAACTTACATGTTCGACAAGGACTTTCCCCAACTTGTCGTAGGGATCACCTGCTACATTATATTGGTAAACTCTTAAAACAGCCGAAGTAATCGTGGCGCCTTCTGGCAGGGAACTTAAGTTGAAGCTGACAAAACCCTTTAAGCCGATTTTTGTAAAACCGCTGTTGGAATAGCCCACTTGAAATGAGGGATCTACTGAATTGGTCACGTACACTTCGGGCTCAGCAAACATGTGCGTAATATACCCGTCCAATTCAGCCTCGCTGAGCAGCGTTAAAGTATATGTATTTGTTCCCGAGCCGCCGCAACCCGCCAATCCCACCAGGGAAACAAGGAGTAAAAGCTATGAGGGCTTTGCTTCTACGAACTTTCATAGATCAGACTCCTTTCGAAAACATATTTGGCAATGAACCTTTTTAATAATTATAATTGGCAATTAACCAAAATACAATATAATATTTTCTCCGTTACTTAGTTGATCTCCTGCACCGGGCAATAAATTGGCCGGATGAGGATAAGGGGCGGAAGATGATATGGCTTTTTCCTTATGTATAATAAATGTATATTAAGAATTATGGGGACCGTATGTTTATAATCAAACCGAGCATGCAACGCTGGACTGCATTTTGCTGCCGGGAATGGTATAATGCTATTTGATAAGCAGTTGAGAATTTGGTTGAACACGGGGGAAGCAACAGATGGGTCCAAAGATGCGGAAATTTTTCTCTTACTACCGTCCTTATCTTAAAATTTTCATCTTTGATATGATCTGCGCCTTTACGGCCGCCGGGATCAGCCTGGCTTTTCCCTTGCTCATCCGCTATATTGCCACTGATCTGCTGCCCAACTTCTCAGCGGCGACGGTGGCCCGGCTGCTCATGGTTGGGGCGGCCATGCTGGCAATGGTCATGGTGGAATACTCTTGCAACTTCTATATTACCTTCTATGGCCATGTGATGGGCGCCAAGATGGAACGGGACCTGAGGAACGAGCTCTTTGCGCATATGCAGAAGTTGTCTTTCAGTTACTACGATAACCAGAAGACCGGTCAGATTATGTCACGGATCACCAACGACTTGTTCGACATTGCCGAGCTTTATCATCACGGCCCGGAGGATCTCCTGATCTCCGCGGCCAAGTTAATCGGGTCTTTTATTATTTTAATGACCATAAATTCCAGGCTGACCTTGATTGTTTTCAGCTTTGTCCCGGTGATGTTCTTTTTTGCCTATTATTACAACCGGAAGATGCGCCGGGCTTTCCGGAAGAACCGGGCCAAAATGGCGGAGATTAATGCCGGGATCGAGGATAGCATCTCCGGGGTGCGGGTGGTCAAGTCCTTTGCCAATGAAGATCTGGAGCTGAAGAAGTTTCGAGCCAATAACCGCCGGTATGTGGAAAGCAAGAAGAACAGCTACTATTATATGGCGCGTTACTACAGCGGCATTACGGCCTTTAGCTCCCTGATTTATGTGGCGGTGGCGTTGGGGGCTTCCCTGCTGGTCCTGGGTGGCCGGGTTGGTCCCTGGGACTTGCTCACCTTTTTGTTGTATGTGAACACCTTTTTGGAGCCCATCAAAAAACTGGTGAACTTTGGCGAACAGTTTCAAAACGGCTTTTCTGGCTTTGACCGTTTCTATGAGTTGCTCCAGATCGCCCCAGATATTGTGGATTCTCCGGGGGCCCGGGAGTTAACCGAGGTGAAAGGGGAGATTGAGTTCATTGATGTTTCCTTCCGGTATCCGGGAACGGAGACGGATGTGCTTTCCCATGTGAATCTAAAGGTGAGGGCCGGTGAGTATGTGGCCCTGGTGGGCCCCTCTGGGGTGGGAAAGACCACCCTCTGCAGTCTTATTCCCCGCTTTTATGAGGTGACCGGGGGAAAGATCACCCTGGATGGGCTGGACCTGCGGGAGATTAAACTCAAATCCCTGCGCCAGAAAATTGGCCTGGTGCAACAGGATGTCTACCTGTTTGCTGGGACGGTGCTGGAGAATATCAGGTACGGCAATCCCGAGGCCACGGTGGAAGAGGTGATTGAGGCGGCCAAGCAGGCCAATGCCCATGAGTTCATTTGCGCTCTGCCCGACGGGTACGACACGGTCATTGGCCAACGGGGGGTCAAGCTCTCCGGCGGACAAAGGCAGCGGCTGAGCATTGCCCGGGTGTTCTTGAAGGACCCGCCCATCTTGATTTTTGATGAGGCCACATCCAGCTTGGACAATGAGAGTGAACGGGTGGTCCAGGAGTCGATGGAGGCCCTGACGAAAAACCGGACAACCTTCGTGATTGCCCACCGTTTGTCGACAATTAAAAATGCCCAGCACATTCTGGTGCTGGCGGAGGATGGCATTGCGGAAGAGGGGACCCACGAGGAGTTGCTGGCCAGAAACGGGCTCTATGCCCAGCTATACCGCCTGCAGTTTCAATAGCGGCAGGCAGGCGCAAGATATTTCCGGAGTGAAGCTGATTAAAGGAGAGTAAACGTTGTATTTATTCTTGTTGTTCTTGATTTATTTGGCCTTTGTCACCCTGGGGCTACCCGACGCTCTCCTGGGCTCGGCCTGGCCGGTTATGTATCCGGCATTTAAGGTGCCCGTTTCTTATGCCGGGATCGTGATGATGATCATTACCGGCTGTACCATCATCTCCAGTTTATATACCAACCGGCTGGTTGGCAGGTATGGTACGGGCTTGGTGACCGCTGTCAGCGCCCTGGTTACAGGTGCGGCACTATGCGGTTTCTCCTTGTCCAACAACTTCTGGCTGCTCTGCCTGTGGGCTGTTCCCTGCGGACTGGGCGCGGGGGCAGTGGATGCGGCGTTGAATAATTTTGTGGCCCTTCATTATGCTGCCAAACACATGAACTGGTTGCACTGTTTCTGGGGTGTCGGCGCCTCCGTTGGGCCATATATCATGGGTTATTGCCTGACGGTCAACCATAGTTGGCAAAGGGGTTATGCTATCGTTGGTTTAATCCAAGTGCTTTTAGCGGTGGTTCTTTTCGGCAGCCTACCGGTCTGGCGGAGAAAAGAGCAGAAGCAGGAAGGGCTAAATACTGTTTCAAAACCTGTGCGGCTCCGTGAAGCTTGGCGAATAAGCGGGGTTAAACAGGTGCTGTTGGCCTTTTTTAGCTATTGCGCCCTGGAGACCACCACCGGCCTGTGGGCCAGCAGTTACCTGGTCTTACAGCGTGGAATTGGTGCTGCTGTAGCGGCCAAATGGGTTTCACTTTTTTATTTAGGTATTACTTTCGGCCGGTTTCTCAGTGGCTTTGTCGCGGATCGGGTGGGCAACCGCATGATGATCCGTTCTGGGCTGGTGATCATTGCTGTTGGGTTGTTGGTAATGGTTCTGCCCGGGCTGTCCGACCTGGCGTCTCTAGCGGGTTTGCTCTTAACTGGTCTGGGCTGCGCACCCATCTATCCCGCCATCATCCATGAGACGCCCAGGAACTTTGGGGTGGAGAACTCCCAGACCATTATTGGCCTCCAGATGGCCTGCGCTTATACAGGTTCTGCCTTGATGCCGCCAGTCTTTGGCTTTTTGGCGAACCTCTTCAGTATTGCGCTGTATCCGATCTATCTGGGCCTGTTCCTGGTTTTAATGCTGATCATGACAGAAAGGCTCAACCAAAGGTTGAACCAGAAGCAATAAAAGGGAGGCTGGATTCCTGCCGGTATTTATAATCAAATAGGCTAAAGGGAAATATTGGCTAATTCGGAGGGGATGATTCATGATTGTATCCTCGGGAACAGCTTTTTGCTTGGTGATAGCCATCGAAATTAAACGGCTATCTGAAAAGGATAGTCGCTTTTTTCGGGAGATTAGGCTTAACCACTTTTTAATCCGTAATGCATTTAACAGTTAAAAATAACACGGTATAATTAGGTGAGTTTATTATCAAGGTGGGTTTGTTATCAGGCAGGCCCAGGCAAGTGAAGGGACGCGACGGGCTGAAGAAGGCGCTGCGGCGGAACGCCCCGGCAATTTGGGCGAAAGGAGAAGATCATTGTGGGCAACTATATTATTACTATCGCCCGGGAGTATGGCTCCGGCGGGCGGGTCATTGGACAGCAAGTGGCCGAGGAGTTGGGGATTGCCTTTTATGATAAGAAGCTCATTACGCTGGCGGCGAAGGAGAGCGGGTTTGCCGAGGACATCATTGAACGGGTGGAGCAGAAGAAGGAGTTGAGCTTCTTTTATAACCTCTATTTGACCGGCCAGGAGATGTCCCTCTCCGAACAGGTTTTCCTGGCGGAGTGCAATGTTATCCGGAAAATTGCCGAGGAACATTCCTGTGTGATCTTGGGCAGGTGCGCGGATTATGTCCTACAGGAGCAGAAGAATTGTTTGCGTGTTTTCATCCATGCCCCATTGGCACTGCGGGCCAAGTGGGTCAGGGAACAATATAAAGTGAACCGGCCGGATCTGGAGGATTACATCCGCAAACAGGATAAAAACCGGGCTGCCTATTACAACTATTTTACCCATAACAAATGGGGGGAATCCCGCAATTACCACCTCTGTCTCGACAGCAGCATCGGGATTGCCGCTTGTGTCCGCATTTTAAAAGACTTGGTTGAAGAATTTATTGGGGGAGTTGCTTCCGGTAATGGAGAACGGGATTGAAATAACACCGCCAAAAGAGAATAAGATGGGCGTCATGCCCATTAACCGCTTGTTGCTTTCCATGTCTGTCCCCATGATGCTTTCCATGTTGGTCCAGGCCCTTTATAATATCGTGGATAGTATCTTTGTTGCCCAGATCGGCGAGAATGCATTGGCTGGCATCTCCCTGGCCTTTCCCGTGCAGAACTTGATGATTGCGGTGGGCGCAGGAACTGGGGTGGGTATTAATGCCCTGCTCTCCAGGAGTCTCGGGGAGAAGAAGTTTGCCAGGGCCAATGCCACGGCGGTCAACGGCATCTTCCTGGCCTTATTGAGTTCCTTGGCCTTTGCCGTCTTTGGCCTGGTTGGTGCGGAGGCATTCTTTCGCCTGCAGACTAACATCCCGGAGATTGTTGGTTATGGCCGGGATTATCTCTGGGTCTGCATGGTCTTTTCCTTTGGCCTGTTTGGGCAGATTACCTTTGAAAGACTCCTTCAGTCCACGGGGAGAACCTTTTATTCCATGATTACTCAGGCCACGGGGGCGATCATCAACATTATCCTGGACCCGATTCTGATCTTTGGCTATTTTGGTTTGCCCAAAATGGGACTGGCCGGGGCGGCTATTGCCACGGTGATCGGGCAAATAGCTGCCATGTTGTTGGCCATCTACTTTAATCTCCGGAAAAACCATGACATCACCCTGGCGTTTAAAAATTACCGGCCCAACGGGAAGATTATTGGCCGGATCTATACTGTGGGTGTGCCATCCATTCTCATGGTGGCCATCGGTTCGATTATGGTTTACGGGTTGAATAATATTTTACTTGCTTTTACTGCTACGGCAACTGCGGTCTTCGGCGCCTATTTCCGGCTACAGAGCTTTGTGTTCATGCCGATCTTCGGCCTGAACCAAGGGATGATCCCCATCCTGGCTTATAACTATGGAGCAAAACGCAAGGAACGAATGGTCAAGACCATAAGATTAAGCGTCTTTTATGCAGTTGTACTTATGTTGGCGGGTTTGGCTGTGTTCCAGTTGATTCCGGATAAGCTCCTGCTGATCTTCAATGCCAGTCCCGGCATGTTGGACTTGGGTATACCGGCCTTGCGGACTATCAGTCTGAGTTTCATCTTTGCCGGTTTCTGCGTGATTGCCGTGTCGGTTTTCCAGGCCCTGGGCAACGGCTTGTTGAGCTTGATTGTTTCCGTGGCCCGGCAGTTGGTGGTGCTCCTGCCTGTGGCATTCCTGTTGTCCCGGACCGGTTCGGTCAACGCGGTTTGGTGGGCCTTCCCCATTGCTGAATTGGTTTCGGTGGCTTTTTGTGCCTATTTTATGAAGCGGGTCTATGACAGAGAGATTAAATTGTTGGAGAGATAAGTGTTGATAAACGGTGGATGTAATTTTATAATAAAATGATGTAGGTTTTGTTATCTTCGGTAGTATGGTTTTGCTTTTCAAATATAAACAATCATCTTGCTGATGGTAGAACGGGAGGAAAGAAGCCAATGCCCATCACAGAATTCCTGGTGCGCAATGCCGAACTGTACGGATCGGAGCTTTGTCTGACCGAGATTAACCTTGATCTCCAGGAAAGGCACAATGTCATCTGGCGGGAGTATGAACTGATCGAGAACAACCCGGCAGGTGAGTACCGTCGGGATATGACCTGGCGGGTGTTTGACGAAAAAGCCAACCGCTTGGCCAATTTATTAATTAAGCGGGGAATTAAGAAAGGTGATAAGGTAGCCATCCTGCTGATGAACTGCCTGGAGTGGCTGCCGATTTATTTTGGCATCCTCAAGGCCGGGGCTGTGGCGGTACCTATGAACTTCCGTTATACAGCGGAGGAGATTAAGTACTGTTTGAATTTATCCGATACGGTGGCTTTAATCTTTGGTCCTGAGTTCATCGGGCGGCTGGAAACCATCTATGATCAAATCCCCAACGTCAAGATGCTGTTTTTTGCCGGTGAGGGTCGGCCTTCTTTTGCGGAGAGCTATGACCGGCTCACCGCCAACTGTTCCTCGGAGGACCCGAAGATTCCCTTGACTGACGACGATGATGCAGCCATCTACTTTTCTTCGGGGACAACGGGTTTTCCCAAGGCGATCTTACATTCCCACCGCAGCCTGGTGTCGGCGTGTTATACGGAACAGAAACATCACGGGCAGACCCGTGAAGACAACTTCCTCTGCATCCCGCCGCTGTACCACACTGGCGCGAAGATGCACTGGTTCGGCAGCCTGCTGTCGGGGAGCAAAGCCGTTCTGCTGCGCGGGATCAAGCCCGACTGGATCTTGCGGACGGTCTCGGAGGAAAAGATCACCATTGTCTGGCTCTTGGTGCCCTGGGCCCAGGATATCCTGGATGCCATCGAACGGGGCGATGTGAAACTCGAGGATTACGACCTTTCCCAGTGGCGGTTGATGCATATCGGCGCGCAACCTGTCCCGCCCAGCCTGATCCACCGCTGGAAGAAGTATTTTCCCAACCACCAATATGATACTAACTATGGCCTGAGTGAATCCATCGGCCCCGGTTGCGTCCACCTGGGGGTTGAGAATATCCACAAGGTTGGCGCCATTGGCCTACCTGGTTACAACTGGGAGGCCAAGATTGTTGATGAAAACGGCAATCCCGTGGTCCAGGGCGAAGTGGGTGAGTTGGCGGTGAAAGGGCCGGGCGTCATGAAATGCTACTACAAAGATCCGGAAGCCACAGCGGCTGTCCTGAGGGATGGCTGGTTACATACAGGTGACATGGCCCGGCAGGATGAGGACGGCTTCATCTATCTGGTTGACCGCAAGAAAGATGTGATCATCAGTGGCGGCGAGAATATCTATCCCGTGCAGATTGAGGATTTCCTCCGATCCCACAGCGCCATTAAAGATGCGGCGGTGATCGGCCTGCCGGATCCGCGCTTAGGGGAGATCGCCGCGGCCATTATTGAACTAAAACCCGGTTGCCTGTGCACGGAGGAGGAGATTAACGCCTTCTGCATCCAGTTGCCCCGGTACAAACGGCCCCGCCGGATCATCTTTGACCAGGTTCCGCGCAACCCCACCGGCAAGATTGAAAAGCCGAAGCTGCGGGAGAAGTATGGTGCGAAATGCTTGGTGGCTGCCCAGATCGAGGAGAAAATTGAATAGTAAAGCAGGGTATAAATCATTTTGCTTGGAAAAGCAGGTAAAGATAAACCGCCGTTTCTGGCGGTTTTGTTTTGTAAGGATGAAGTTTGCGGCCTGGGGAAGGGGGCTACCGCAGAGGCCGACCCTTGCGCCGGCAACAGTTAAAAACAATAATGTAGCGGGAGAAGTCGTAGCTCAGGCCGTTTGCCGTGGACGGGCCAGGTATGGGTGCGCAACAAATGGCATCCGTGCCGGTGATAACGGTGGTTATGGATGGCTGTTTAGTTGGATTGGCAGCGCCCGGAAGATCTTTGAGCCGGTAAAAACAGGAAGCGTCCCCGGGGCCGGTGGCGCCGCTCACCCCGGTGGGGCCAACCTCTCCCTTGCCCCTTGGCCCCATGGGGCCCATGGGCCCCGTCGGTCCCGTTGCACCCACCGGTCCGGTGAGGCGGAGAGGCAGGCGGATTAACCGTTGTCGGATGCGGTCGAGCTTTAGCAGCAACTTCTCCACGGTCTTGGCCGGGCAACGGGCCAAAAGTGTGTGAGTGTGTAATTTATCCGCCAAAAAGCCTAAACAGTTGGTGACACACAACAAATTCTTCTTGTTAAACCCCGCAATGGCTAACTCAATTACCTCTGAGAGGGATTGCTTAAAATCCTCCTCGACCTCCAGATTCATGATCTCCTCCCGGTTTTTGCCAGACGCCACTCCACCTTGTGCCTGCAAGGTTTCAAATACGTTTCACCTCCGGTTATTTTGGTTTATTATACGGAAAAGGGCGGGCGTAAGTACTATCTGCCTGCTCGCATTAAAGCTGAAAAAGGGCTGCTGCCGGTGGTGGCAGCCCTTTTCTTTTTGAACTTTTAAATTGTCCGGCGCATAGGATGGTGCGAAATCAGCAAAAAGCAGTGAGTGTGGGTATGAAACAATTGTCGTTAAGGTTGATCGTGGATGTACTGCAGGGAGAGCTCCAACGTGACGCCGGCCAGGGGATTGTGGCGAATGTGGTCGCCAGCCCCCAAAAGCTGACTCCGGGTGCCCTGCTCTTTGATCTGCCCCGCCGCCGACAGCTTCGAACCAGACCGGACCTGCCCCGAACAGCCTTTGCTGTTGTGACGGACCGTCCCCTTTACTGGGCTGGGCTTGAGGGGGATTTCACCATCATCCGGGTGCCAGAAATCAGAGAAGCTTATTGGCGGTTTGTTGACTATTACCGGAACCT
>DGDV01000010.1:0-7916 GCA_002385625.1 Firmicutes bacterium UBA3943 | reverse complement strand
ACCGGAACCTGCGGCAAGACCACGACCAAAGAGATGATTAGGCATATTTTAGCTGGGTCCGGCAGGGTAATCGCCACTTACAAGAGCAACAACGCCTTGTCCCGCAATTTAGGTTATTTACTGGAAATTGACGAGGAGACGCAGGCGGCGGTCTTTGAGATGGGGGTGGCTTTTCCGGGCGACTTGGAGATCTCCTGCCGCTACTTCAAACCCCAGGTTGGTGTGGTGACTAATATCGGTGTTGACCACTTAAGCGGCTTTGGGACTCTTGAGGCCTATATCAAGGCAAAGGCCAAAATCGTGGAAGGCCTCAATTACCGTGGCAAGCTGATCCTCAACGCCGATGACGAAAACAGTCGCCGGATTGACCTGAGCAGATTTCAAGGCGAAGTGGTCACCTTTGGCGCTGGGGACCAAGCCCACTTCCGCATTGCCGATCTGCGCCATCAAACTCGAGGCATCAGTTTTCGCTTGGAGCATCAAGGCCGTTGTTACCGGTTGTCCATCCCCGGGCATGGGGAATTTAACGCCCTGAATGCGGCAGCGGCCATTGCGGCAGTGCATAGCCTGGATTTTCCCGTGGCGGAGGCGGTGGAGAGGCTGCAGTCATTTCAAAACGTCGAGAAGCATTTTGAGTTTAAACCAGGGATCAACGGCAGCGTCATTATTGATGATACCTGGTCCACCAACCCCACCTCGGTGGAGGCTGCAGCTAAACTCCTGAAAAACCTGGCCCATGGGCGGAAGACTATTGCGGTTCTGGGCAAGATGGCGCTGCTTGGTAAAGAAAGCGACAACTATCACCGGAAAACCGGGGAAAAAGTCGGCGCGCTGGGGATTGACTGGCTAGTTGTCGTTGGTGAAGGTGCGGAGGAAATTGGACGGGGCGCTATCGCCAGCGGGATGAGCGAGGACCGGGTTTATTTTTGCCGGGATTTGGTCCAAACCTGCCAAGTGCTCAAAAAGTTGCTGGACAATCAGACGATTGCCCTGGTTAAGACTTCTATGTTGGCGTCCTTTGGCGATTTAATCGCCAAGATTACAAGATTATCCGAAAATGAAGGGGAATGAAAGCATAGGTTGGATGGAGGTGCCGGCATAATGAGATCAATCTCCCCGAAGAACCTGGAGCAAGCCGTAGCTGATGTTATAAAAGTAATCGATCTTGAAGAAACCGTCTTGTCCCATATTCTGGAGTTGGTGAAGGAGATGATTCAACAAGCCAAAGAGAATGCGGTTAGCCTGGAGCAGTTTGTCTCAGTCAATGAGTCGGCGGACAGCATTATCAAGAATATTGCCAAGATCCAGGTGATAACCAAGGATAAACTGCAACAGATGAGAAGGTTGGCCCAGCTCCTGTCGAAAATGACCCAACGGTCCTAAGGGCTGATGGCCGGTGGATCCCGGGCTTGCTACATAATGCAAAAAGAGAGTGAGAGTATGTGGTTTAAAATTGAGGTTATTCCCTACGGGCAGAAGACCCTTTTTCTCCCGGCGGACATGGTCAGGGAGTGCGGGCCCGTTGCTGCCGTAAAATTTGGCGGGCGATCCATCCGCGCAAGCATTCAGCCACGGGATGATCTTAAATTGCCAAGGCGCAACTCCTTTGCGAGCCCCGGCAGGATCATCCTCTCGGACAAGTTGCGGGAAGAACTCCTCCTTGCTGACGTCCCGGTCTACCGGGTGAAACTCGACCGCGGGCGCCTGGTTTTCGGGCCGGTGATCGGCTTGCTCCTGGGCAGTGCCACCCAGCGTTACAACCCAGTGCATATGATGAAGTACTCCGATCGGTTTGGCATCTATCACCGCATCGGCGGGCTGGTTTACGCCTTTGCGCCCAAGCTGATCAATTGGCGGGAACAAGATGCTTATGGCTTGTATTACAATCACATCAAGAGGGGTTGGGAATATGGCCGTTTCCCTTTGCCTGAGGTCATCTACAGGCGGGATTTCCATACAGACCCGGAGGTGATCCGGCAGTTGATAACATATACCGGCGGACGGCTCTTTAATTCTTATCGTTTCAGCAAGGATGAGTTTTATCGCTATCTCAAAGGAAACCGCAGGTTAAAGAAGCATCTGCCGCCCACCGCGCCGGTGCAGGGATTTAGCCAGCTCAAAAAGTTTATCGACCACTACCAAAAGGTTATCCTCAAGCCCGCCCACCTGTCGCGGGGGCGCGGTATGTGTATTGTTGAAAAGGTTGGCGCTGGGTACACAGTGCATGATTTTCGGACGAAGGAACCCACGGTCTATGAACTGTACCATGATAAACTGCTGGAGAATTTCTTCGCTGTCTATCAAGATCTCTTTGAACAATACTTGGTGCAAAGGTATATCCCCTTTGCCAAGATTGACGGCGCTCCCTTTGACATCAGGGTAGTCATGCAAAAAAGGCCGGACCGGCAGTGGGAATGCTCGGGGATGGAATGCCGGGTTGCCAATAACGGTTATTTGACCAATATCTCCAGGGGTGGGTATGCCCTGCCGCTGGCGGAAGGGTTGAAACAAGCCTTTCCCATGGGTTATACGGGGCTGCGTGAGCGGATGGAGGAGCTTTGCCAGGAATTCTGCAGGTGTCTGGATCGATCGGGGGAGCACTTTGCGGAGCTGGGCCTGGATCTTGCCTTTGATACGGAGAAAAAGCTTTGGTTAATTGAGGCTAATGTCTTTCCGAGCTTCAAAGGCTTTAAACGAATGGATCCAGAGACCTACCTTTCCATCCGTTATCGCCCCATGCTTTATGCGTGTTCGTTGACGGAATTTGGCGTGGCTACAGGCGGCCCTTGATAGGAGAAGAGATATGAAACATGTGGTTGCAATCAAAAGCCAAGGGGATCTGGATTCCCGGTTGGCCATCCATCCTGAAATTGCGACGGAGTTTGGCCTGGATGTCGTGAAGTTTACCTGCGTAAGCTTCGGCAGTGCGCGGCAGTATGTTAAAATCCTGCGGGACCCGCAGTTGGCTCCGGCGGAGCTTTACCTCTCCCGGAACATAATGGAGGCCTTGCGCCTGCCGGATTACCTCGACTATGAGCTTGCTGTTTACCGTAATGAGATCACCATCGGGCCATATATCGGGCTTTTGCTGAGTGCTGAAGACCGGCGCTTGACCTTGGCCAGGCTCAAGAAATGGCTGGTATATGCCAGGGAGTACCAGCGACTCCATGGCGCGCTGGTGGTCTTTGCCTTGGATAAAGTTGACCGGTGCAGCCGGTTGCTCGAGGGATATTGCTACAATCCAATTAAAAAATCCTGGCAGCGGGGGGTATTTCCCTATCCGGCGGCGATCTACCGGACCGTTGGCTTGAGTGCGGAGTGGAAGAACCACTTTCTCTCCATCCTGGGGGACAAAATCTTTAACAGCCGGTATTTTAATAAATGGCAGATGTACCAGTGGTTTTCCGAAGAGCCGGATTTCCGGCCCCACCTGCCGGTTACGGTTTTGTACAGGGCACCTAAGGATGTCCTGGCGATGTTGGAGAGGTTTTCCGCGCTCTATATCAAGCCTGTTTTTGGCCTCGAGGGCCGGGGCATTGTCCGGCTCCACACAGAAAACCAGCGGATTATTTTGAGAACCCGTAAGCGGGGGGAGAACAGCCTCCAAACCTTTGACTCTGCTGCCGGGGTCGCGGCCTATCTTAGGCAGCGCTTGCGCTCCGGGCGCTATTTGGTGCAGCAGGCCATTGATCTATTGGAATACCAGGGCAGTCTTATTGATTTCCGTTGTGTGGTCCAAAAAAACCAAGCCAACCTATGGGTTTGCCGGGCAATCATTGGCCGCTTTGGGGTTAAAAACAGCATTGTCAGCAATATCTCCAGCGGCGGCCGGGCGCTGCCGGTGGAGGAGATTCTCCGGAGGGTTTTGGCAAAGCCTGCGGCGGCGATTGCCGGGATGAAGGAGGAGATGGCGGCTTTTGCCTTATCCGTTGCTGACCGGCTGGACGCATACGGGATTAACTGCGGGACCCTGGGGCTGGATCTTGGCCTGGACCGCCAGGGTCGCCTTTGGTTGATTGAGATCAACAACCGGGATCCGGACCCCAGTATTGCCCTGGATGTCCGGGATGTGCAGTTGTACTACACCTTGAAAAGCGGGCCGTTGTTTTACGCCAAATACTTGGCGGGCTTCCCGGAGGCGGTAAAACCGGACGAATTTTAAGGGAATTTTATGAGGTCAGGAGATGCGTTCCTTGTCTGGCAGTTTGTTAAATACCGTAAGAATTGGGCAGTGGGAATTCCACCGTATTGGGCTCATGGATCTTCCCCTGTACACAGATTATATCAAAGCCACGGCGTATCCGGCGAATCTTTGGTCGGCCAGCTTTGCCTACCTGTGGGCGGCCTCCCGCTCGCGGCTGCGGCAGATCCTGTGGCGGATTGTTGACGGCCTGCTGGTCACCTTTGGTTACTCCTACAAAAAAACCCTGTACCTTTTCTGCCTGCCCTTCGGGGCCGCTGGCCCAAGGGAGCTGGCGGAGGTGGTCCTGAAATGTTTGCATTACTGCTATGAGCAGAATGACTGGGATTACCGCCGGACTTTGGTGCGAATGATCAATGGGAGCCAGTTGGAGTTTTTGCAGCGCTATTCCGGGTTTGACCAGGCCTTTCGGTTGGCGACGCTGCAAGGGATCGAGCGGCATTTGGCTGTGGCAAAGGTGGCGGCCCTGGCCGGGAAGGAGTTTGCAACGGTCAGGAATAAGGTGAACAAGTTCCGGCGGGAAAATCCCGGTGTCGTAGTGCGCCGGGCCCAGCAGGATGACTATGATGCCCTCGTCGAACTGGGCAGGGATTGGGACAGTACCGCGGGGCGAAAATATCGCCGGATCTTTGATCGAACCTATTACCGGGAGATGATCAGCCACAGTGAGGAGTTGGACCAGATCATCCTGGTGGTGGAGAAAAGCGGGCAGATCATCGGCATGGTCTCCGGGGGCATCCTGCCGACGGGGCAGGCCTGGGGCGGCTTGTTAAAGTACGCCGGAGGCATGCCGGGGTTATCAGAGACCCTGGCGGTGGCCTTTGCCCGGGAATTGAACCGGATTAATCCCGGCGTGGCCTTGCTCAACATCGGCAGTGATCTGGGCCCGGGCGGGCTAAGGGAGTACAAATTGAAGTTCCGGCCGGTCCTTAACCTGAAACGGTACCAAATGTACCTGAAGAAACGATGAAAAAGGGCGTTTTGCTTGGCGCCCCTTTTTATTTGCTTTCAATGGTGACCGTCTCCATATACCGGGCATAGGCGGTGTTTCCCGTTACTTTGACTACTACATAGCGTTTGTTGTCCTCGGTAATCAGTTCATCGCCCTCCATCACCGGGGCGGAGGAGATGATCATCAGCGTCTTCTCCGTCCGTTCGTCGATGATCCGGTAGTAGGCATACTGCTTCTCCGGTACCGGGCTGAGTATTGCCTGTGTAACAGCAGGGCACCGGCGGTTAAGACCATTGCCGCCACCAGAATGCTCAAGATCCGCAGCCTTGCTTGGGCCATTTTTATCCCTCCGTCGTTAGTCTGCCCGGAAGGGCGGGGGGAATGTTGAGTTTAAGCTTAAAATTTGGTTTTATAGGCGTATTGTTCTTTACAACTTTGTTTTATTTCGTTAAAATAAATCCGTCAAAAAAATACCAATTCACCTGCCTTTGCGTTGCAGAAAACAGGTGATCTTGCAGTTTAATAACTCAGGAAAGAAGGAAGATTGAAAATGAAGCTGGTCTACAAAGGAAAGACAAAGGATGTTTATTTGCTCGAGGACGGCAATTACCTGCTTAAGTTTAAAGACGACGTGACGGGGGTGGATGGAAAATTCGACCCCGGCGCCAATTCGGTGGGTTTGACCATCGAGGGTGTCGGCAAATCCGGTCTTAAACTGACAAAGATGTTCTTTGAGTTGCTGCGGGAGAAACAGATTCCCACCCATTACATCGACGCGGATATCGAAAATGCTACCATGACAGTGAAACCTGCTACCGTCTTTGGCAACGGTTTGGAAGTCATATGCCGTTATAGAGCGGTGGGAAGCTTCTACCGGCGCTATGGGGCGTATGTCAAAGAGGGACAACCGTTGGATGCCTTCGTGGAAGTGACTATTAAGGACGATGCGCGGCAAGATCCGCCCATCAGCGAGGACGCCCTGGTGATGCTGGGGATCCTGAACAGGGAAGAGTATGCCACCTTGAAGGATCTGACAATTAAAATTGCGGGGATTGTCAAGGATGTGCTGGCCAAGAAGGGCATTGACCTCTACGACATTAAGTTTGAGTTTGGCCGGATTGGTGAGGACAAGCATATCGCTTTGATCGACGAGATTTCCGGGGGCAATATGCGCGCCTACAAAGACGGCGTCTACATCGAACCCCTTGAGCTGGAGAAGCTATTGCTGCAGTAAGTCGCTGACCTGCGGCTAGTTTGGCACCAACCAGCTTAGCCATGAGACAAGATTTTGCAACCAAGAAGAGAAAAAACCGCCGTAAAGGCGGTTTTTTGTTTAACAGTAAATTATTGCAATGAAAGACCAGTTGAGTGCCGTAAAGGGAAAACGGATTTTGGCAACGAATGGGCGGTTCTCGTCCCCACAGTGCCTTGACACAGCCCCTGTTTGACCGTATAATGACATTAGCTAAGTTAGCTAAACTAGCTATTGTCGGAGGCGGGGTTTATGAAGGTCAACTCCACGGAACTGCAGAACAACTTCGGGAAATACCTGATGCTAGCGGCGCAGGAGGAGATTATCGTTACCAGAAACGGCCGGGCTATCGCCAGATTATCTCCGATCCATGAGGAGAATTCCCGAAACGGAGTGACGTCCGACCGGGTGGCGGAGACGGCGGAAAGGTACACCTTTGGCAGTTATGGCGGGCGCCAGGCGTCCTATGAGGAATATTTGCACTTGACGCAAACTACGGAGGACAGATACGAGTATATCGATGGGGAGATCTACCTGCTTGCTTCCCCGAAAACTGCCCACCAGAGGACCTTGGCCGAACTCTTTGGTGTTTTTTACAACTGGTTTCAAGGGAAGAAGTGTACGCCGTTGATGGCGCCTTATGATATTACTCTCAGGCGAAGCCCGGAGGATAATAATATTGTCCAACCAGACATGATGGTCATCTGCGACCTAGAGGAGAACCTGGATGAAAACGACTATTATAAAGGTGTTCCCGCATTGGTGGTGGAGATCCTGTCGGAACAGACCAGGAGCAAGGATCTGGTCAAAAAGTTGGACCTGTACATGTGTTGCGGCGTGACGGAATACTGGATCGTCAACCCCTTGAACAAAGAAGTCGTGGTCTACCTTTTTGCGGATAAAGACATCAGTAATAATGCCACTTACCACCTGTCCGAAAGGGCCCAGTCGTATATTTTTCAAGGATTGTCCGTGGAACTCGCAAAGATCTTCAAGTAGTTTACTTACTTGACAGCGCCTGGTCTTGAGGGGATCTTCTTATGGGAGGTATTGGCTTGAAAAAGCTCGCTTTGGGGACGTTTGATCATTCCTTACCAATACGAAGAGGTTATTGAGCCTTTTAATGGGCAAGGCCTGGCCGTTGTCAAAAGTAACGGGGAGCGGGTGATTATTAATACAAAAGGTGAAGTTGTGGCCAAGTAATTTGTTAGTGCCCGGCTTGCCGATGAGACGGCAAGCCGGGTTTTTGTGTCAATGACTGATTTCAGTGTTTTTGTTAAAGTAACCCAATCCTCATCAAATTCAGAACGTTATTGCTAAAACTTTACCAAAGGAATCCGCGGAGGTCAAATAAAGGGCGGAACGGTCGGCAGGCTGCATGTTGTATGCGGTCTTTTCCTCTTTAAAACAATTCAGATCTTTGGTAAAATAATAATGATAGTACATGATACACAATATTCAATGATCAAAAAGCAGCGAAAAAATATGGTTTTAAGGGGGAGCCGACGTGG
>DGDV01000020.1:9557-64679 GCA_002385625.1 Firmicutes bacterium UBA3943 | reverse complement strand
AGATGTGTATAAGAGACAGCCCTTGACCTTCCGCGTCTTTGACCGGGACTATCAAACAACCACCGGGGCCGCCGTTGCAGTACCCCTGGAATAACTGGTGGGAGAAGGAGAGGCAAATGGAGTCACGATTAAAAGCAGTCATCTTTGATTTAGACGGTGTGATTACCGATACGGCCACCTACCATTACCGGGCTTGGAAACAACTGGCTGATGAGTTAGGTATCTATTTTGATGAAAAGATTAATGAACGGCTTAAAGGCATCGACCGGATGACGTCCTTGGAGATCATTCTGGAACGCTCCCCGGTGCAATACACCCAGGAAGAGAAGGAAGCCTTGGCCACAAAGAAAAATGACCTTTACAAGCAGCTCATTCAGACTATGACCCCGGCGGATGTGCTTCCGGGCGCCCTTGCTGTTTTGCAGGCCTTGAAGCAACGGGGTATCTTGGCGGGGTTGGCATCGGTCAGTAAAAATGCCTTTACCGTTATTGACAAATTGCAGATTGGCCAGTACTTTGCCTATATTGCCGATGCTGCCAAGATTACTAAGGGCAAGCCCGATCCGGAGATTTTCCTGACGGTTGCCGCCAACCTGGGCGTTGCCCCCCAAGACTGTGTGGGCGTGGAGGATGCGGCGGCCGGGATCAAGGCCATCAAGGCTGCGGGCATGTATGGGGTGGGAATAGGCGATCCCGTTATGCTGAAGGAAGCAGATGAAGTGATCCCCAGTTTGGAACAGTTCGATCTTGAGCGCCTGCTGGCGCGGTTTGCTTCATGAACTTTTAAATATTGAACATTTGTCGGGCGGCAATAGGGACGTTGGCTGTAACGTCCCTATTACTTTTGGCCTTGCCTGGCGCGCCAGGGCAGGTGTGGCGCAACGGGGTAAACGGCAAGAGGTTTGCCCCTAGATTAACCCGGTGCCGCTGACCCGGGAAGGAACCGGCGCAGATTTGGTGAAATTAATATGGTAAGAAAGAAGGAGGTACATGCTTTGCGCCCCAAATACCTGGATGTCATTGCTGGTATGTTTGTTGCTGTTTTGTTGATCTCCAACGTGGCTTCCACCAAGATTGTGGCCTTGGGCCCCTTTGTTTTTGACGGGGGGACGTTACTTTTCCCCCTTTCCTATATTTTTGGGGATGTTTTAACTGAAGTATATGGCTACCGCAACTCCCGCCGGGTCATCTGGACGGGATTGGCGGCCAACCTGTTGATGGTCTTTGTTTTTTGGGTAATTGCCAAAATGCCGGCGGCCCCTGATTGGCACCTGCAGCAGGCCTTTGCCAGTATTCTGCTGGCAACGCCGCGGATCGTCGGGGCCAGCGTCATCGCGTACTTTGCCGGTGAATTTGCCAACTCCTATCTGTTATCGAGGATGAAGATCGCCAGTCAAGGAAGGCAGCTCTGGAAGCGCACCATTGGTTCCACCTTGGTGGGGCAGTTGGTCGATACCCTCCTGTTTGCGGTGATCGCCTTTGCTGGAACGATGCCCGGCGGGGTCCTGCTCGCCCTGATCATCTCCAATTATCTGATGAAAGTGGGAATTGAAGTCTTAAATACGCCATTGACCTATCAGGTTGTGAACTTCTTAAAACGGCAAGAGGGGATTGATGTGTTTGACCATGGGGTAAACTACAACCCGTTCCTGCTGAAATGAACCGGTTTTTCTCATGGGAAGGAAAAAGGCTGTTAAAGAGGGTATGGAAAAGGTGGCAGATGAGATGCTCCCCGACTATCACATTCATACCAACCGCTGTGGCCATGCCACCGGGACCGACTGTGCATATGTGGAACGCGGGTTGGCGCTGGGCCTGACTGAGCTGGGCTTTGCTGATCATTGCCCATTGTATTACCGGATCCCGGAGGGATTTGCCTATACAGCACGGGGAATGACTGATTTAGAGGAATATGTCCGGAGTATTGAGGCTTTACGCCGTAAATTCCATCCCTTTCCCATCAGAATCGGGTTGGAGGTTGATTTCCTTGCCGGCCAGGCAGAACCCCTTCTTAAGATGTTGGGGGATCTGCCCTTTGATTATCTCATTGGTTCGGTGCACTTTGTGCCGGAGTGGAGTTATGGTTATATCACAAATTACCGGAGCCGTCCGCCGCTGGAGGTCTATCAAAGGTATTACCGGATTGTCCGGGAGATGGCTGCTTCCGGCCTGTTTCAGATTATCGGTCACTTGGATCTGCCCCGGCGGATTGCGGAGGAACCGCAGGACGAAAGCCTGGCTTTGCTGGAAGAGGAGTTGGCGACGGCTATTGCCGGTTCAGGCATGACGGTGGAGATCAATACCTCAGGCTGGCGGTTGGGTTTGCCCGGCGGCGGTTACCCCGCACTACGTTTCTTGCAAAGGTTGGCAGCCAAGGGTGTCCCCATCACATTTGGCTCCGACGCCCATCGCCCGCAGGAAGTGGGATCTTGTTTCGAAGAGGCGTTGGCCCATGCCCGGGCCGCCGGTTACCGGGAGTATGCCATCTTTGCCGGGAAGCAAAGGCGCATGATGTCCTTGCCATAAAGAAGACGGCAAGGTCTTAAATATGAATCCATTTGAAAAACTTAGGCATTAGTTTTAGTTTTTTTGTTTAAATCCCCCGTAAAGTTCCAATAATGGAAATGGGCCTTCGCCAAATTATAGGCAGGCAGAAACGGGGGATGGCAATGAAATATATGAAGCGTTTGTTTTGGCGACTGGTTGTTTCGGCAGTTGTTTTATACTTGTTATCACTGCGTTTTGCCGATGTCTCCGCAGGTATTCCCTTAGGGCAGCACCCGCTGGAGGCGGGTTGGGACCGGACGGGGTTGCCGGTCAGCGAGGTAACTCTGGAGGGTTGGAACCGGGTCAGTACAGCCTTTGAATCCATGGCGGCTTTGGAAGCCAGGATGGATCGTTTGGTGCGTGAGTTACGGCTTAAACCGGCAGCTCCACCGGCGCGGGGGGAAAATGCTGCTTTTCGCTACCTGAATACTGAGGGCACATTACCCGATGGCAGCAGGGGACTGGTCAGTTTGCAGACCATAGCGATCGGCGATGAGACCGAAACCCATCTGGGGTTTATCCTGATGCGACCGGGGCAGTTTCACGACCTTGCGCAAGCCGTTCAAGACTATGAGCGGATCCTATGCCAAGCTGGCCTGCGGGGACGGTTGAGTATCACCATCACCGGTGCCTATCCCGGCCGTTTGGCTGACCAAGAGATCCGGCGGATCTTTAGCCGTAGTTTTCACGCCTTGGCCGCCCGGCGGGTTGCGGGAGAGAACATAGGGGAATACAGCAGTTGGCTGGGGAAAAGCAAGATGTTGCCGGGAAAGGCTGAAATCAACGGCGCGGGGATTAACCTGGAGGCGTCAGCGGTTTATGACAGGCAAAGGAATACCACTGTTGTAACCTTGGCTACCCCGGCGGAGAATGTTTGAGTAAATTACATGCGATTGTGATGGCATCTTGCATTTGCAAAAGGATTTCCGGCGTTTATTACGAATTATATGCAACGGTATTTTTTATGGCAGCAACTTTGTCTGATTTGGCAGAGCTTATACATAAGCAGACGGGGTTCGTCGGTGATTTTTTAATCCATTACAAGATAATCATAGTTGATTTCCACTTTTGTTGCCGAAGCGTTGATGGCAAGAATGAGACGGGAGGCCCTTGCCGTGGTAGAACTGGACAAATTATTGGCGATCATTAATGAATTGGCTCCGGCTTCCGGTGCGGATCCCGACGATGGACCGGTTTTTCTGAGGGAAGGACAAGCCATGTCCTTCAAAAAGATCGGTGTCTGTGTTGATCCGACGGAACGCAATCTTTATGAGGCTGCATCCCGTGGCGTGCAGTTTCTCATCACCCACCATCCTTGGCGGGGTGAGGCCTATGAAACGGTGGAAGCCAAAGATCTTATCATTTATCAAGTACATAGCGCAACCAACCATGGTGATGAGGGTAATCACCGCATCCTTGCGCAGGCCCTGGGCTTGGAGAAGATCAAGCTGGTCCCGGGTGGCGGCGTTGTCGCCAGCGCCAATGTGCTTTTGAAGGAATTGATTGAGCGTTGCCAACGGGTGCTGGATTTAAACGTAGTGCCCTATTGGGGTGACTTGAATGAAAAGGTAAAAAAGGTTGCCGTCCTGGTGGGCCCGGGCTTTCTGCCTATCTACCGTTCAGCCTGGGAGACTTGGTTGGATGAGGGCTGTGATACCATTCTCACCGGGGAACTGGGACGGTTTCCGGTGGCGCTGGCGGCCATTCGCCGGTTGAAGCTGGTGGATTTGGGGCATAGCACCATGGTCAAGCCCGGGATGGCCAATTTGGCCTATCGCCTGAAAAACCGGTTAAAGGCCATGGGTTGCGAAGTGGAATTCTTTGCTGACCTCTATGGGGTCAACTATTATACCACATGGTTCTTCCCCCATCTGGAAGACGATGCGGGAGTGGGCCGGACATGACAGACGGGGGAAAAGAAATGATTTTGGCTTTGGATGTTGGTAACACCCATACGGTGTGTGGCATTTTCTGTGATGAAGCGTTAATTGCCGACTGGCGGTTGGCGACGGATCGTTTACGGACCACCGATGAGTATGCCCTGATCATGAAGGGCTTTTTTGACCATTACCGGATCGACCAAAGCAAGTTGGGCGGGGTCATTATCTCCAGTGTTGTCCCGCCGGTAACGGGGATGTTTGTGGACATGGTCCGGCACTATTTCGGGCTGGAACCGATGGTGATCGGTCCGGGGATCAAGACCGGCCTGTCCATCCGGTACGAAAATCCGCGGGAAGTAGGGGCGGACCGGGTGGTTAATGCGGTGGCGGCCATCAAAATTTATAAGCCACCCTTAATTATTGTGGATTTTGGCACGGCCACAACCTTTTGCGCCATTAACCCGGAGGGCGAATACCTGGGTGGCGCTATTGTGCCGGGTGTTGGCATCTCGGCGGAAGCCCTCTTTATGCGAGCGGCCAAGCTGCCCCGGGTGGAGCTGGAGAAGCCAAAAACGGTGATTGGCCGCAATACCGTGGCCAGCATCCAATCGGGCCTGATCTACGGCTATCTTGGTCTGGTGGAAGGAATAATAACCAGGATGATCCAGGAGATGGGCTGTAAACCGAAGGTGGTGGCCACCGGCGGCTTATCGGAGATTTTTGCCCGGGAGTCACCGATGATACACTGCACCGATAAAAAGTTGACCCTGGAAGGTCTGCGGATCATCTATGAGATGAATGCGGGAAAGGAAAGACAATGACGCTAGATAAGACAATGCAGGAAAGAGCCATTTTAGCAGATATTGAACAGGAGGGGCCTTTTGGCGCCTCCTTTGTTGATTTGGATGAATTGGCGGCGCTGGCCGAGACGGCCGGGGCAAAAGCAGTGGCCCGCGTGGTGCAAAAACGGGCTCGACCGGACCCGGCTACCTTTTTGGGCCAAGGCAAAGTACAGGAAATAGCTGCTTTACTACGGGAAAAGGAAGCAAATTTGGTCTTGTTTGACGATGAGTTGTCCCCGGCGCAACTGCGAAATCTGGAGGAACAGCTCGGAGTAAAAGTTCTGGATCGGACGGCTTTGATCCTGGATATCTTTGCTGCCCGGGCCAGGACAAAAGAAGCCAAGCTTCAGGTAGAAATGGCCCAGTTACGGTACCTCCTGCCCCGCTTAAGTGGCAAGGGCAGCCAACTTTCACGGTTGGCCGGTGGCATTGGCACCCGTGGTCCCGGTGAAAGCAAGTTGGAGACGGACCGGCGCCGGATTCGTCACCGCTTGGGAGTATTGGCCAGTGAGTTAAGGGAGGTTCGGCGCAGCCGGGAACTGCAGCGCCGCCCCAGGCAACGTACAGGGAACCCCTTTATTGCCCTGGTGGGTTACACGAATGCGGGCAAGAGTACATTGTTTAATTGTTTAACCGGGGCTCCGGTGGAGATGAAGGATGCGCTGTTTTGTACTTTGGACCCGACTGTCCGGGGTTTGATTTTACCCAACCGGCAAGAGGTGTTTCTCTCGGATACAGTCGGCTTTATCCATAAACTCCCTCATCACTTGGTGGATGCCTTCCGGGCGACACTGGAGGAGACGGTCCAGGCGGATCTGCTCTTGCATGTCATGGACGCCTCCCATCCCCAGGCGGAACAACAACAGGCCGTGGTCTATCGGGTCTTGCACGAACTGGGGGTTGGGGATAAACCCCTCATTGAGGTGGTCAACAAAATCGACTTGGTGGAGAACGAATTTACCGTTCCCCGTTTGCTGGCCGGAGGAAACAAAGGAATTGCCGTCTCAGCCAAGACCGGGCAAGGTGTGGACCGCTTGCTCCAGGCCATCATGGCGGCCCTGGCGGAGCAGGTCCAACATACGTCCTTTATTATTCCTTACTCAGCCGGCCGCATCCGGGCTTTGGTACACCGGAAAGGCCGGGTAATCAAGGAAGAATACCTGCCAGCCGGGGTATACGTGGAAGCGGAAATCGACCGGATCTGGGCCGGGCGCATCCGGGGAATGATTGGGGATACCTCCCGGGAAAGCAAGTAGTGCCTCTACCATTAAACAGAGCGGTGGGGGACTTGTTTATGCAGTTTAAAGAATCCAGCTGAAGTTTGATCTTGCCAAAGTTTAAAGCCAGGGCAATTTTTGTGTTATAAATTCCTGCCCAAATCATGCCGGAAAACATTCCGGAGAAGCTGATAAACCGTTTTATTGCAAAATAGTAGGCGATTCGGACTAAGGTTGCGAATTCTTTACTAGTATATCTAGAAGTAGACATTTCTGACGATAACATAGTAAAAGCCTGTGCTACTATTGTTGTTTGGCTGTAGGGCAACGGATTCCTTGGATTTTTGTTCCAAAATAGCCGGGAGAAAATTGAATGGAGTGAACTGAGTGCAACGAGAAGCGGTAAAACATGTGCCCCATTCGGAATACGCCTATGCGCTGGATGAAGAGACAATGGTCTTTCGGTTGCGGGCGGCAAAGGGTGATCTGAAGGCTTGTATCCTCCATTATGTCGATAAATTCATGGCTGAACCTTACCAATTTCAAACAACTCCGATGGCGCTTGTAGCGACTGATACCTATTTTGACTATTTTGAAGTGGAAGTCAAGTCGAAGATCGTGCGTTTCCGTTATTATTTCCAGCTTAGTGACGGTCGGGAGACCCTATACTATTTCAATGATAATTTTTATCATACGGCCGATTATATCGATGAGTTTTACCAGTTTACTTACCTCCACCGGGACGAAATTGCCCAAGTTCCCGCCTGGTTTAAGCGAGCGGTCATCTACCAGATCTTTCCCGACAGCTTCGCCACCGGTCCCCGGTACATCTCCGGCAAAGAACGCAAAGTACCGAATCATTTGGGTGCGGAAAGTTTCAGCTACTATGGCGGGACCCTGCGGGGGATTATTGATAACTTGGATTACATTCAGGACTTGGGTGCCGATTGCCTTTACCTCAATCCGATTTTTACCGCCAAGACCGCCCACCGCTATAACATTGACGATTACTACACCATTGACCCGGCTGTGGGTGATTTGGCAACCTTCAAGGAATTGGTGAGGCAATGTCATGCCCGGGGCATCCGGGTCATCCTTGACGTGGCCTTCAACCATACGGGCACCCATTTCTTTGCCTTCCGGGACCTGCTGGAGAAGGGGGAGAACTCTCCCTACAAGGACTGGTATTACCGGGTGGAGTTCCCCATCCGCATGGAGGAGCCAAACTATGCTTGTTTCGGTTATCACAATGAGTTGCCCAAATTAAACACGGCCCATTCGGAGGTCCGGGAATACCTGCTCAATGTTGGGACCTATTGGATCCGGGAGGCCGACATTGATGGCTGGCGGCTGGATGTGGCCGATGAGGTGGATCACTTCTTCTGGAAATGCTTTCGCCGGGCGATTAAGGCGGTAAAGCCCGATGCGGTTTTGTTGGGGGAGACTTGGGGTGACGCCCACCCTTGGCTGCAGGGGGATGAGTTCGACTCGGTGATGAATTATCGCTGGTCCAATCTTTGCAAGGACTTCTTTGCCCTGGGCCGGATTGATGCCGCAGAATTTGACGGACGCTTGCATGCTTTGCATATGCGCTACAGGAAACAGCACACTTATGCCCAGATGAATTTCTTGGATACCCACGATGTGGCCCGATTTCTCCATGTCAGCGGGGGAGATATCAGCCGGTTGAAGTTGGCCGTGGTCTTTTTACTGACAGGCCTGGGTGTGCCATCGGTCTATTATGGGGATGAACAGGGGATCAGTAATGAACGGGAAGTCATCCTCCGCCCGCCGATGGTCTGGGACGGAGCGGACAGAGACGGCTTGTTTTGGCACTACAAAAAGCTGATTGCCTTGCGGAAAAAATTGCACGCCATGGTTGGTGACTTTAAAACCTGGCTGGTCGATGCAAAGAAGGGTCTCTATGGGTTTATCCGGCAAGGCGGAGGGGAACGGGTGTGGGTACTGCTTAATAACAGCCCATCCGCTTGTGATGTGAATTGTTCTTTGGATAATGGGAATTGGCAGGGCAAGGTGACGGACCTGTTGAATGAGCAGGCCTATGCTGTGGCCGGGTCTCGGTTGCACCTGGAGCTGCCGCCCTTTGGTGCTGCGGTGTTGGTCCGCAGTTAGTAGGTGCTTTCGGGGATTAATTGAAAGAGTAAAGTTGAATAAAAAATGGGTATTAAACGGTAACCGCCCCGCTTAAAAAGTGGGGCGGTTGTTTTTTGCCGGGTTTAACCCTTTGCGCGTTTGGCGGCGCGTTCCCGCTCGTTGCGGTCCAGGATTTTTTTGCGCATCCTGATGGTTGTGGGTGTGATCTCCACCAGTTCATCCTCGGCAATATATTCCATGGCCCGCTCCAGGGTAAACTCCATCGGCGGCGTCAAGCGGATGGCTTCGTCGGAACCGCTGGCCCGCATGTTGCTTAACTGTTTTTTCTTACAGACGTTGACATCCAAGTCGCTCTCGCGGGAATGCTCGCCCACGATCATTCCGGTATAGACCTTTTCACCGGGTCGGATGAAAAGAATGCCGCGATCCTCCACATTGTGGATGCCGTAGGCGGTGGCGTCGCCCGTTTCGAAGGCTATCAAAACCCCGCGAAGCCGCTGGGTGATCTCGCCCTTCCAGGGGCCGTAATGGTCGAAGGTATGATGCATAATGCCTTCGCCCTTAGTTTCCGTGAGAAAGTCGGAGCGGAAACCGATCAAGCCGCGGGCGGGAATGAGAAATTCCAGCCTGGTATGGTTTTGGCCCATGGGTTGCATGTTGATCATCTCGGCGCGGCGGCTGCCGAGGATCTCAATGATGCGGCCTGTATACTCATCGGGAATATTTATGAACAACCTTTCATATGGTTCATATAACAAGTCCCCGATCTTTTTCAAAATGGGCTCGGGTTTGGAAACTTGCAGTTCGTAGCCTTCCCGGCGCATGGTTTCAATCAAGATTGCCAGGTGCAACTCGCCTCTGCCGGAGACCTGAAAGGCATCGGGGGAGGCGGTCTCCTCAACTCTGAGGCTGACATTGGTCTGTGCCTCTTTCCAGAGTCGTTCCCGCAGGTGGCGGGAGGTTACGTATTTTCCTTCTTTCCCGGCGAAGGGGCTGTCGTTTACTGTGAATGTCATGGTCAATGTTGGTTCGTCGATGGTCAACAGTGGGAGGGGGACGGGGTTTTCTACGTCGCTAACGGTCTCACCGATGTTGATATCTTCCAGCCCGGAGAGGGCTACGATCTCGCCTGTGCCAGCCCGGTCCGTTTCGATGCGTTTCAGGCCTTCGTAGGTCCAGAGTTTGCTGATTTTAACCTTTGCCACAGATCCGTCGCGCCTGCACAAACTGGCCAGCTGTCCGGTGCTGATGGTGCCGTTACTGATCCGGCCAATGGCAATCCGGCCAATGTAATCATCATAGTCCAGGGTGGTGACCTGAAGTTGCAGGGGAAGGCTGGGATCGCCGGCGGGGGCGGGGATCTCCTTTTGAATCAGGTCCAATAAAGGCCGTATGTTCTCCCCGGGTACTGAGGGATCCAAAGTGGCTACGCCCAGGCGGGAAGAGGTATAAATCACCGGAAAATCCAGTTGCCACTCATCGGCTTCCAACTCCACAAACAGGTCGAAGACTTCGTTCAAGACCTCATTGGGGCGGGCATCGGGGCGATCAATTTTATTGATCACCACAATGATTCGTAAGCCAACCTCCAAGGCCTTGCGGAGGACAAATTTGGTTTGGGCCATGGGTCCTTCAAAGGCGTCCACCAAAAGCAGTGCTCCGTCCACCATCCGCAGGACCCGTTCCACCTCACCGCCGAAGTCGGCATGGCCGGGGGTGTCCACAATATTGATCTTTGTCTGCCCGTAGCGGATGGCGGTATTTTTGGCCAGAATGGTAATGCCGCGTTCCCGCTCCAACTCATTATTGTCCATAACCCGTTCGACAACGCGTTCGTTGTCGCGGAAGATGCCTGCTTGGCGCAGCATGCAGTCCACCAGAGTTGTTTTTCCGTGGTCAACGTGGGCAATAATGGCGACGTTTCGAATGTTCTCGCGCGTTTGCGTTGACAAAATGCCTCACCTGTTCCTATGTAAATCTCCATCTGTACATTAAAACACTAATAGGCCGGGATTGCAATTAAAAAATCCTTAAACTTGGTTTTTGCGGTGGTTGTATACCCGTAATGTGCAGGGGAGTTCTCTGGTGGGTACGGGAAACCATATATTAACAAAAAGTTTCATCAACGTTTCAGGAGAATGTTAAAACCCTATTTTACCAGCGGAATAATGCTTTATGACACATAGCCGTAATTTGCAGGAATATAAAGAATAGTATCAAAAACGATTCTTTACCCATGTTATAATATAACCTTGGCGTTGAGGGCTGATAAGTCGTTTATGACAGAGGCTGATTTGAACAGCAAGCGGTTGTTGCCGAAAGGAGGAGACAGCCAATGTCTCGCTGGTTCCGGTTGGGTAAGGGGAGAATCCATGAACAAATGGGCTTCTGTGAATTTTGCAACTCCTACGAAAAGCTGCGTTCCTTTGATGCAGTTGAGTTTTTCCAGTTTTTCTTTCTGCCCACCCTTCCCTTGGGGAAGAAGCGTATTGTCAGGGAGTGTTCCAGGTGTAAGAACAGCCGTCAGGTTGTGGATTTGCGGGTTTGGGAGGAACGTAAACGCTTGGCGATTGAAAAGGCCTTTCAGGATTGGCGGATGGATCCCATGGACTCCCATGCCGCGAAGAAACTGATGGAAGCCTATATTTTTTATCAGGACGAAGAAGGTTTTCTCCGTTTTGCGGAAGCGGCCAAGGATGATTTTCCCCACGACCCGGAGATCCTGGCAAGTCTAGGTGACGGATACGATCAATTTAATCATGTCTCTGCCGCCGAAGAGGCTTATACCAGGTCATGGATGTTGCGGGACGATCTGAAAACCAGAGAAAAATTGGGACACGTACTATTGAAACAACTGCGGCCAGACGAGGCCAAGCCTTATTTACGGCACATTTTGGAAGGCCGGTTGCGTAACCGTACCTTCTTTCTCTATCTCGTTGTTGAAGCCTATCAAGCGGTGGGAAGGCACAAGGCGGCCTTGGGTTATCTGAAGGAATGTTGCCGGTTCTTTCCCGAGATGGCGACAAGTAAAACCTTCAGGCGTCTGCAGGGCATATCCGAGAAATTGTTTGATAAAAATATCAGGATTCCGTCGGCGAACCTACCCATGTCATTGGATAAGACGGCGATTCGCCGCCTTGAACAGCGTACCTTCGGGTGTTTTAATCCCAAGCCGGAAGCTGTTAATTTTGAGAAGGCCAGCGGTTCAAAAACCGGAGCTGAAATACAGCGGATAGAAAAGCCCATATTGACACCGGGAGGAGTACAACCGGTTGCAAAGGTAGTACCGGCCAAGTCCGGGAGGCAGGAAAAACCGTCGGTGTTGGCTCAGTCGCCACCGCGACCGGTTGTTGAAGGGCGAAAGGTACAAGCGGCTGCCAATGTATTCCCACGGGGTACCGGGAAAGGGGAGACACCGCCGGTAGTGACCCCGTCCCAGCCGCGGGCAATTGTTGAAGAACGGAAGGCTCAACCTGTTGCCGCGTCGCCGCGGATGGCGGAGCCGCGTTCGAAGTCGATGAAGTTTGAGTTTTCCCTGCCGGAGTCCACACGGAAGTTCTTGCCGGTAAAAACTGCTGTTGCCGGTTTTTTTGCGGCAATTCTTGGATTGTATTTAGCCATGGCTGTTTATAAGGGTTATTTTCAAACGGTCTATCTTGTTAATGGACTAAATTATTCTTATAAGGTAGAGATCAACGGTATTGCCCACGAATTACCGGCAATGGGGCATGTGGCGGTCAAGGTGGCCGAAGGGAAGGTGCGGGTCCGTCCGGTGGGACAGGGCTTGGGTTTGCAAGGCCAGGATTGCACTATCCGGACCCCCTTTTTGTTACGTCCTGTCCATAACCGGATCTTTATCATCAATCCGGATCGGGTTGCTGTTTTGTTCCGGGACAACTCCCGGTATGAGGAAGGTTATTATAACGCCAATAATAAACCGGTCTCCCAGTACTATGCCGGTCGGTTCTTATATCAATTGGACCGGGTGGACTATGTTTTCCGGAATCCTGCGGGGGGCAGGCCTATTCCCAAGAACCGCACCCGCCTGGTCCAGGTGCCAAAGCCTTTAACCCCACGCATGGCCAAGCGGGTCTTTCGTAGTCTGCCGCCGGAGGATGCACGTTTCTTTGCCCGTTACTGTATTATGTTTAACCCGGATGATGCAATTGCTCTGGCAAAATATGCGGATTTGACCACTGGGGAAGAGGTAATTGAGTTTATCGAACCGTATTTGGCCAAGCGGCCGGTAAAAGTGGAACTGCATCGGTTGTACCAAGACCTGATGGAAAAATTGGACCCGGATTACAATCTGGCTCGCGAATATGCGGATTATCTCGCGGCAGAACCGGATAACAAGGAATTGCTTTATCTTTTGGGACGGGTGACGCCTGATTTTACTTACGCGGAAACCCTGTACCGCCGGGCGGCTACGGGGGAACAACCGTGTGCATACGGTTTGCATGCCTTGGCAGTAAATCGCTTGGCAGAGGGGGAGTTTGAAGAAGCGTTAAAACTGGCGGACCAAGCGTTGCGGATTCTTCCTGACCAAAGCCGGTTTCTGCAGACAAAGAAAGAGGCTTTGCTTGGTTTAGGAAAAGTAGATGAGCTGCTTACAATCTTAAAAAAGGAGCAGGCAAAGGATCCTTACGATGCCGAGTTGGTTACTGAGGAAGTTTGTGCTTTTATGAAAAAAGGCCAGATCAATTCGGCGCGAGCCTCGGCCCAACGGTTCTTGATGGGGATGCGCAGGACTAATACCAACGAGAGCAAGGAATGGAATCATTTTTTCGAAGCGGTTTTGGCCCACTGTATGGGTGATGAGGAGAGTTTTGTCCGCAATATTGAGGTCTTGGGCGATGTAAACTGGCAGTTTCAAGCGGCCATCGTGAAGGGCAATCTGGAAGAGGCCGGTGTGCTTAATGAGATTATGGGCTCAAATCCCTACAATCATCTCTTGCTCTATATTGCCGCGAAGATTAATAACAGGCCGGAGATTGCTACAAAGCATATGCAAGCGGCTGTTAACCAACTGCGCCGGGGTGACCGGCAAGAACGGTTGATCGCCAAATGCCTGCAGAGTAATGGTAGTTTTGATTTGAATACCTTGTCCCGGCTGACTATGGATCCATCGAAAAAGCGGATTGTTTTAACGGCGTTGGGGATCCAGTTCCCCTGGCATCAGGTTTTTTGTTTTGAATTGGCCGGTAAATTGAATTATAAAACCACATTTCCCCAACGCTATTTGGAAAAGGCCATGAAAAAGATTGGCGGTTAATTAAGGTGGAAAACAGACCCGGTAATGATCAGCCCGTGCATTCACAAGAAAAACCCTGGTGGTTACAACCAGGGTTTTATACATTCGGTGTTTACAGATAATTATGGTTAGGCCTGCTCCAGGGGCGAGCCTGGCGAGAGCCGGGATCGCCAGTCTTGAAAGAGATTGAGGACATATTCTTTGGTCATCCGGGCGGCCGGGGTTTCTCCCCCCAACATTTTTATCGTATCTTCGATCCCTGTGAGAACCGAGGCTTGCAAGGTATCGATCCGGGAAGGGTCTTCTCCGCCCAGGGTCTGGGCGAAGCTGAGAATTCGTTTGGCTGCTTGCTCGGGCTGCCAGTAAGAGGAGTTGATAAATTCGGGATCGCTTCCGGCGCGTAGAACATGGGCATTAAGGCGCGAGGTTTTTTCGACCCAGTTTTGACGCAGGAGAACTGTGGTGACATAGTTCTTCATTTGCAGGTGGGCTTCGTCGGTCTGGTGTACCTGAGGTGAGTAGGCAGGGTAAGAAACGCTGCTTCCTTCAGCATGTTTAATAAATTCGTCCTTTTTATCCGGGGCAAGTCTGGGTGAAACCGTGCTTTTTTGCCCTTCTTTTGTGCGACCCGGCGGGGAAATCGGCGGTAGACCTCCGATACGCATCTTGATACCTCCTTGTAGAAAACACATTCATTTATATATAAAACAGAGGTTTTTCTTGCAAAAAAAACGGTATACCCACTAAAAACAGGGTTTGCTGCAAATTACAGCATATTGTTCAATTGCTTCTGGCCAAACACTATATATGTTATTGACAGATTGAAAGACGAAAGTTTGTCAAGGCTTGTTGTAAATGTATCGGTAACTTGGAGAGAATAGTTTAGAGTTATTTCCATAGCTGCCAGTTTCCCGTGGTGATTTGACGTAAGGGGAGAAATTTACCATTACCGTCATGGAGAATATGGCTAAAAGCGGTGAAATCAATTGTGATTGCTATGAATCGTTGGGCAAAAACAAATAATGTGGGCTTGAAAGAAGGAGAAAAACGGTGACTATTGGCAAAAACGGGGGAAATTCATAGTAAATCTGGGCTTAAGAACCTTGATTCCTGGAAGGGTGTGGGCTAAAATCTTTACTAGATGTTAGCACTCACTTGCAGCGAGTGCTAATAAATTGTTCGAGAGGAGGGAAAGTTTTTGAACATTAAACCCTTAGGCGAACGTATTGTTATCAAGGTCCTGGAGAGTGAGGAGAAGACCAAAAGCGGGATTGTTCTCCCCGACACCGCTAAAGAAAAACCCCAGATGGGTAAGGTCCTTGCGGTGGGCAACGGGAAGCTGTTGGAGAACGGCCAACGGGTGCCCGTTGAGGTAAAAGAAGGTGACAAGGTCCTCTTTGCCAAGTACGCCGGGACAGAGGTCAAATTGGATGGGGAAGAATACATGGTGTTGAAGGAGTCCGATATTTTAGCAGTTATTGAAGGTTAGAGGCCGGGAGTTGCCCGGCGGTTACGGCCAGGGCATTCCGGGTCGTACATCTCTCCATTGTGGACATTTGTGAATAAGGAAGGTGAACTGGATTGGCCAAACAGATTATCTTCGGCGAGGAGGCCCGTCATGCGCTGGAAAAAGGCGTAAACGTCTTGGCGGATGCGGTTAAAGTGACGTTGGGCCCCAAAGGCCGAAATGTTGTTTTAGATAAGAAATATGGTTCTCCCACCATTACCAACGACGGGGTAACCATTGCCAAGGAGATTGAACTTGAGGATCCCTTCCAGAACATGGGGGCCCAATTGGCGAAGGAGGTTGCCACCAAGACCAACGACGTGGCCGGTGACGGTACCACCACAGCAACCTTGCTGGCCCAAGCCATGGTCCGTGAGGGTCTCAAGAACGTGGCCGCCGGCGCCAACCCGATGATCTTGAAGAAAGGCATCGAGAAGGCAGTGGCCAAGGTGGTCGAAGAGATTAAGAAAGTTGCCAAACCCGTTGACAGCAAAGCCGACATTACCGACGTGGCTTCCAACTCCGCTGCTGATGAAGAGATCGGTAAGCTGATTGCCGAAGCCATGGAAAAAGTGGGTAAAGACGGTGTTATCACCGTTGAAGAGTCTCAAGGTATGGGCACCAATTTGGAGATCGTCGAAGGTATGCAGTTCGACCGCGGCTATATCTCCCCGTATATGGTTACTGATTCCGAACGGATGGAGGCCGTCCTTGATGAACCCTACATCCTTTTGACTGACAAGAAGATTTCCATGATTAAAGACCTGCTTCCTGTCTTGGAAAAGGTCATTCAAAGGGGCAAACCCTTGGTGATCATCGCTGAGGATGTGGAGGGCGAAGCCCTGGCTACCTTGGTGGTGAACAAACTCCGCGGTGTGCTGAACGTGGTTGCTGTTAAAGCTCCGGGCTTTGGTGACCGGCGCAAGGCCATGCTCTCCGATATGGCCATTGTCACCGGTGGTCAGGTCATCTCCGAAGAAGTTGGCTTGACCCTGGAGAACGCCACCATTGATATGTTGGGTACTGCCCGCCAGGTCCGGGTGACCAAAGAAGAAACCACCATCGTGGATGGTCGCGGCGATGCCCAAGAGATCAAGAACCGGATCTCCCAGATTAAATTGCAGATCGAAGAGACCACTTCCGATTATGATCGGGAGAAACTCCAAGAACGCCTGGCAAAACTGGCTGGCGGTGTAGCTGTTATCCAGGTCGGTGCTGCCACTGAGACCGAGATGAAAGAGAAGAAACACCGGATCGAGGATGCCCTGTCCGCCACCCGTGCTGCGGTGGAGGAAGGCGTTGTCCCCGGCGGCGGCGTGACCTTGTTGCAACTGGCGGATAAGCTTGACGAGATCAAAGCCGAGGGCGATGTGCTGACCGGTATCCAGATTGTGAAGAAGGCGATGGAGGAACCCCTCCGGCAGATTGCAGCTAACGCCGGTATGGAAGGCTCTGTGATCGCGGAGAAGGTCCGGGCCATGGAGTTTGGCAAAGGCTTCAATGCTTTGACCGGTGAATATGTGAAGATGCTTGAATCCGGTATTGTGGACCCGGCCAAGGTTACCCGGAGCGCGCTCCAGAACGCGGCCAGCATTGCGGCTATGTTGCTGACCACCGAGTGCTTGGTCACAGATATTCCGGAAAAAGAGAAACCGATGCCCGGCGGTATGTCCGGCGGTATGGGCATGGACTAAGAGAAAGAAATTAAAGAGGGCCGTCTTGTCAAGACGGCCTTCTTTTTTTTTTAATTAAGACGATTAAGCAACGGACGGTGAGGAAGTTTCCGCCGGTGGGAAGGGGGATTGTTGTTTCAATGGAAAGCTTGACACCAAGCGGATCTATTGGGTCCTATTTAGCTGTACCCCGCCAGCAGGAAGTTTGCAGCAAGCTGTCGAACATAGCACGAGTCTAATCCATGGAATGGAGCGGAGCAGCCGTGAATGTTGAAGGATTTTTAAACGCCCTTACCCATGACCTGAGCTACCGGGGGCAAGTTGTGCGTCATCAGGTTTTTCCCTGCAGACAACCGGTCTTTGGCCGGCTGGCGCCGCCGCTTCCGGCAGCACTGGCCCAGGCACTGGAAGCTTTAGGCGTGAAAGAGCTGTACAGTCATCAAGCCACAGCAGTACAACAGGTTCGGGCGGGGAAGAATATTGTAGTGGTGACAGCTACGGCCAGCGGCAAAACCCTCTGCTATAACCTGCCGGTGCTGGAACGGTTCATCAACGAACCAGGGGCCACGGCCTTGTATCTTTACCCCACCAAAGCCTTGGCCCAAGACCAGCAAAAAGGATTGTTGCGCTTGGCCGAGCGGTTGGACCCCATGCCGGTGGTGGGGGTCTATGACGGGGACACGTCGGTGGCCAGCCGCAAGAAACTACGGGACCAGGGCCAGATTATCCTGACCAATCCGGATATGTTGCACCAAGGTATTTTGCCTAAACATGCGGGTTGGGGAAGGTTCTTTGGCCAGCTCCGCTTTGTCGTGCTTGATGAGATCCATGCTTACCGGGGCGTCTTCGGTTCCAATGTGGCCAATGTGCTTAGGCGGCTGAGGCGGATTTGTGCTCATTACGGCAGCAATCCGGTGTTTATCTGCACCTCAGCTACCATTGCCAATCCCCGGGAACATGCCGAGGCCTTGCTGGGGATGGCGGTGGAAGTGGTGGACAACGACGGTGCTCCCCGCGGCGAACGCCATGTGATCCTTTGGAATCCCCCCTTCTTGGATGCGGGCAAGACGGAGAGACGCAGCACTAACAGTGAAGCTACCTGGCTTATGGCCCGGCTGATTAGGGAGCGGATCCCCACCATTGCCTTCGGCCGGGCGCGGGTTGTGGCCGAGTTGATCTACAAGTATGTGGTGGAAGAGTTGGAGAAGACCCATCCCGCCCTGGCCCAAAAGGTCCGGGCCTACCGCGGCGGTTATCTGCCGGCGGAGCGCAGGGAGATCGAGCGCCAGCTCTTTTCTGGAGAGTTGCTGGGGGTAACCAGTACCAACGCTTTGGAGCTCGGCATTGACATCGGGAGCCTGGAGGCTTGCCTGGTGGTAGGTTATCCCGGGACCATTGCCTCCTTCTGGCAACAAGCCGGCCGGGCGGGCCGGGGCGGTGAGCCAGCATTGGTTGTTTTTATCGGACATAATGCTCCTGTCGACCAATATCTGATGCAGCATGGCGAGTACCTGTTTGAACATTCCCCCGAAAATGCAGTCATCGATCCGGATAACCCCCATATTCTCCTGGGCCACCTACGGGCGGCGGTCTATGAGAAGCCTTTGACTGCTGCTGACGAAAGGATTTTTGGTGATTATGCCGGTGCCATCCGGGAACTCCTGGAAGAGGCGGGGGAGGTGGCGGTGGTCCAAGGGGCCGGTTATTGGAAAGGACAGGGCTTTCCTGCGGCCCAGGTTTCCTTAAGAAATATCTCTGAAAACACCTTCACAATTATTGATGAGTCGGCAGGGAACCGCTCCATCGGTACCATGGAGGAGCAGAGCGCCTGGCAACAACTGTACGAGCAAGCAATTTACCTGCATGAGGGGGAGACATACTTTGTCCGTGAGCTTAATTTGGAAGAACGCATCGCTTATGTGCGTAAAATTGACGCCGACTACTACACCCAAGCCATAACCGAGATCCAGATTCGTGTCACGGAGCGTGAAGAAGAGAAACCATGGCGTAAAGCCCGGGCCTTTTTCGGGTCAGCGGAGGTCATGGTTAAACCCTATCTGTTCCGGAAGATTCAATTTGGTGGTAAAGACAGCCTGGGCTTTGGCTCTATCAATCTGCCACCCAATACCATGGAAACCAACGCCTTCTGGCTTTGCCCGCCACTGGCGGCTTTACGCCGTGTGAGGGATTTTGGCCGGGACCCAATTGAGGGCTTGTTGGGCATCGCCAATGTTCTGACGGAGGTGTTACCGCTGTTTGTCATGGCGGATCCAGCGGATGTGGGTTCTGTGGTTGACCAGGCCAATAATGATGTGCCAGCGGTATTTGTCTATGACAAATATCCAGGCGGCATGGGTTTTGCCCACCGGTCCTACGAAAACATCGAGGAACTTTTCCAGGCAGCGTTGGAGTTGATTCATTCTTGTCCGTGCGCCGATGGCTGCCCGTCTTGTGTGGGTTCACCCATTCCGCCCTTTAGCCAACTGGACCCGGAGAACACCGGTAAGGGGCGCATTCCGGATAAAGAGGCCGCCTTAGTGATTCTCCATGAGCTGTTGGAGTTGGAGCCATATATTCCCCGGACTGTGACGGTGACGGCGGCTGGTACCGGGCTGCCAGCGCCTGTGGCGGAACCGCTGACGCAGCCGGTAAAACGCCTGCCTGATCGAGTGGAGTTGAAAGTGCGGCAACAATTGCATATGTTGCAGAAGAAAAGGTAATCCAATGGGGGTTTAATTTTAAATTAACATTTTAATTTTGGAGGAGATGTTATTGAAAAAGGCAATTATTGGGGGTTCAGGTTTGTACTATCCGGATATGTTGGCAAAAGTCCGGGATTTGGAGGTGGAGACACGTTTTGGTAAAGTGCAGATGTTGGTTGGGGAGCACAAGGGGGAAGAGATCGTCTTTATACCCAGACACGGCCGTGATCACAGGTTTCCGCCCCATCTGATTAACTACCGGGCCAATATGTTGGCCTTGAAAAAACTTGGCGTAGAATTGGTGCTGGCTACTGGAGCCGTGGGCAGTCTCAACCGGAACATGGTCCCGGGAGACTGCGTGGTACCCCACCAGTTTATTGATTTTACCAAATCCCGACCGATGACGTTTTTTGAGGGTGGACCGGGAGGAGTAGTTCATATGGACTTTACCGAGCCCTATTGCCCGGAGATCCGAAAGGCCATCTTGGAGACCGGACGAGCCGTCGGCGTCACGACCCATGATGGCGGGGTCTATGTCTGTACCGAGGGGCCGCGGTTTGAGACACCGGCGGAAATCCGGATGTATGCCACCCTGGGCGGGGACCTGGTGGGGATGACCGGTGTCCCCGAAGTGGTGCTTGCCCGGGAACTTGGTATTTGCTATGGAACAGTGACGATGGTGACCAACTTTGCGGCGGGCATTTCACCGCAGACCCTGACGCACCAGGAAGTCTTGGATGTGCTGGAGCAGAATAACGATAAACTGCGGGAAATTATCCTTAAGGTCCTGGTTTCCCTGCCGTCAACACGGGCTTGTGCGTGTGCCCAAGGAGCGCCTGATCTCAGCGGACTGCTATAAAATTTAATTCCCCGGGCTATCCGGAGACATGGAAAAAACTTCTCTTCCACGGCAAAACACAGTGATAACGCAAGGATAAGGAGGCAGAAGATGGCTGATTGTTTGATTCGGGATATTAACTTGGCTCCGGCGGGGCAACGGAAGATCGACTGGGCCGCAACCCACATGCCGGTTCTGCGGAGTATCGCCCAGGAGTTTGCGGCGACAAAACCCTTTGCCGGCTTAAAAGTGGCGGTGTCCGTACATCTGGAGGCGAAAACCGCTTATTTGGCGTTGGTGCTGCGGGAAGCAGGCGCCGAGGTATCGGTGACGGGGAGTAACCCCCTGTCCACGCAGGACGAGATTGCCGCGGCCTTGGTTGCGCAGGGCTTGCGGGTTCACGCCTGGCACGGGGCAACCAACGAGGAGTATTTCGACCACATCCGGCGGACTTTGGAACCTGGTCCGGACCTGCTGATTGACGATGGCGGTGACCTGGTTTCGATGCTTCATACGGAAATGAGAGAGCTATTGCCACGTGTACGCGGTGGTTGTGAGGAGACCACCACCGGCATTATCCGGCTCCGGGCCATGGCCGCAGATCAAGCCCTTGCTTTCCCGATGATGGCGGTGAATGACGCCCGTTGTAAACACCTGTTTGACAACCGTTTTGGCACTGGTCAATCCACTTGGGACGGGATTATGCGCACAACCAACATGTTGGTTGCTGGGAAAACCGTGGTTGTTCTGGGCTTTGGCTGGTGTGGCCGCGGGGTGGCCATGCGGGCTAAAGGCTTGGGCGCCAATGTTATTGTTTGTGAGGTGGACCCGGTCAAAGCCCTTGAAGCCTTGATGGAGGGTTACCGGGTCATGTCTTCCCTGGAGGCGGCGGCAGAAGGGGATATTTTCATCACTGTCACTGGTTGCAAACATATCCTTGGCAAGGAACACTTCCTGCGTATGAAGGATAATGCCATCCTTGCCAATGCCGGCCACTTCGATGTGGAAGTAGACAAAGTAAGTTTGGCCCAATTAACCGCAGAGGTGTGCGAGGTCCGTCCCAATATCCAGGAATACCGGCTGCACGATGGTAGGCGGTTGCATCTCCTGGGCGAAGGCCGTTTGGTGAACTTGGCGGCTGGGGACGGTCACCCCGTGGAAATTATGGACCTTTCCTTCGCCATTCAGGCCTTGGCTTTGGATTATCTCAACCGGCGCCGGGGAGAACTCACCAAGGGGGTTTACACAGTTCCCCCTGAAATCGACCAGCGGGTGGCCGAACTGAAACTGGCTGCCCTTGGCATCCAAATCGACCGGCTCACAGCTGAGCAGGAAGAATATCTAAGAAGTTGGCAGGTGGAGTAAAAGGGAGGTTTTGTGTTGATCGAGATTCGCGGCGGTACGATTGTGACCATGAACCCCCAAAATCAGATCATCCCCAATGGTGTCATCCGGATTGAGGAGGGCAGGATCGTCGAGGTTACCTCAGCGGAAGGCCAGCCAGACGGGCTCAGCGGAGGCGAGGTGATCGACGCCACGGGGAAATGGGTCCTGCCGGGTTTAATTAATACCCATTGCCATGCGGCGATGACGCTTTTTCGCAGTTTTGCCGATGATCTGCCCCTGATGGATTGGTTGCAGGACAAGATCTGGCCGGCGGAAAACCGCTTGACCGGTGAAGATGTTTACTGGGGCACCCGCCTGGCCATCAGGGAGATGGTGCTGGGCGGCATTACTACCTTTGCCGATATGTATTTCTTTATGGATGAGACCGCACAGGCCGTTGAGGAGAGTGGCATCCGGGCGGTGCTTTCCCGGGGCTTGGTGGGTCTGACTGATGACGCCTCGGAAAAGCTCCGGGAAGGGGTGGATTTTTGCCGCCGGTGGCAGGGGAAAGCTGGTGGCCGCATTACTACCATGTTGGCGCCCCATGCCCCGTACACCTGCCGGCCGGCCTTCCTTAAAGAGGTGGCGGCGGCAGCCCGGGAATTGGACTGTGGGTTACATATCCACTTGGCGGAGACGGAAGCGGAGAACCGGCAGATTGTTGAGGCCTATGGCAAAAGGCCCTTTTGGTATTTGGCCGACTGCGGCCTGCTGGAACACCGGGTGTTGGCAGCCCATGGCGTTTGGCTGGAACCGGAAGAATTGGATGAGATGGCTGGGCACTGCTGGGGAGTCTCCCATAATCCCACCAGCAATTTGAAACTGGCCTCCGGTTTTGCGCCGGTGCCGGCCATGCTCCAACGGGGAATCCCTGTGGGTCTGGGTACAGACGGCGCGGCCAGCAACAACCGGTTGGATCTTTGGTCGGAGATGAAACTTGCGGCCATCCTCCATAAAGCTGTCACCAAGACCCCTGAGGCAGTACCGGCCAGTACCGCTCTGGCGATGGCGACCATTATGGGCGCCAAGGCCTTGGGACTGGAGGAGGAGATCGGCAGCCTGGAGCCGGGGAAACGCGCTGATCTGATTTTGGTTTCCTGTGAAGAAAGTCATCTTAATCCGGTTCATGATCCCATTTCATTACTGGTTTACGCTGCCACCCGCGCCGATGTCCGGGCGGTTATGGTTGACGGCAACTGGCTGGTTTGGGACGGGGTCTTCCTGCCTTATGCGGCCAGTGAAACCGCCCAGGAGTGCAATGTACGGGCAAAGCGGCTGGTCAACGCCTAAGTATAAACCTTCCGCGCGCTGAAGATACTACTGTCACTGCTGCGGAAGGGAGGGACAGGCTTGGCGCAGAAAATGGACCGGGGCAAACGGCGCAAGGGCTTGGAGAAGGACCAGATGGCCCGGGCTGCCACGTCCGCCGGGGATATGGAGTATGCTTCAGATTTAACTGTTGAAAACAACCCCTTACCCCAAAAGGAGGAGGGGAAAGAGGAGAAGTAAAACAAACCGCGGGTACCCGCGGTTTGTTAATGTTTACAAAAATGCAACCTTCATCGCTTGACGATGGTCCTGATGGCCTTTATAATGAAATTGAGAATCGTTATCAATAAGGAACAATAAGGGGAGGAAGGAAATGGAAACCACTGAAATGGACCAAATCCGTTCCCGCCTGGAGGATCATGGCTACCGCTTAACTCCGCAACGGATGCGTATTGTGGAGGCGGTTTTGGCCGAGGAAGATAAGCACCTGAGCGCTGACGATATTTACACGATTTTGCGGGAAAACCATCCGGAGATAGGAATTGCCACAGTCTACCGAACCCTGGAAATCCTGCGAGAGCTTGGCATCGTCAACCAACTCACCTTTGAAGAGGGAGTCAGTCGTTATGAGTACAGCGCACGGGAGCACCACCATCATCTGGTCTGCCTGAAATGCGGCAAAGTCATTGAATTCAGTAACGACGAATTAGAACGGCTGGAGCAAAAACTGGCCCGCAAATACGACTTTCAGATTGTCGGGCATCATCTGAAACTCTATGGTTATTGTTCCCTATGTCAATAATATTTTTTTCATATAACTGATAATGATTATCAATGTTAGGAGGGGGCGGCCATGACACTGGACCAAGTGCGGAAAGGCCAACGTTTTCAGATAGAAAAGATTCAAGATGATTTTTCCCGGATGCAGACCCTCCGGTTCGGCATCGGGGAGGGCAGCGAGGCGTCCTGTTTTGAAGTGATTCCCGGTGGCCCCATCATTCTTTCCTCCGGGGGGCAAGAGATTGCGGTCGGCCGTAAACTTGCCCGGTCAATCCAGGTCAACCCGCTTGTCCACGGAGGTGAAGAAGATGAGTTGTTGTACGACAACGCCGGTTGTTGCCGGGGGCCACGGAAAAAACATCGTTTTGGCCGGTAATCCCAATGTCGGGAAATCAGTGATCTTTGCCGGCTTAACCGGACAATATGTGGACGTTTCCAACTATCCCGGCACAACAGTGGAGACCTATGTGGGGCGTTTCAATGAGGCCACGGTGATTGACACACCGGGGGTGTACGGTATTTCCTCCTTTAATGATGAGGAAAGGGTGGCACGGGATGTTATTCTGCAGGCAGATGCTGTGATTAATGTGGTCAATGCCGCCCGGCTGCGCCAGGACCTTTTTCTGACGCTTCAATTGATCGATGCGGGGTTGCCGTTAATTGTGGTTTTAAATATGATGGATGAGGCCCGGGCCAATGGTGTGGAGATCGACCGGCGCCGGCTGGAGGAGTTGCTGGGGGTGCCGGTTTATACGGCAGTTGCTGCCAGCGGTGAGGGTATGGATGGGATTAAGCAGGCGATTAAGGAAGAACGCTTCCGCCGGGGCAAGGCCGACGAGGCCTTGGATTTTAACGGTTTTGCGCCGGAGATTCCCCGCGGAGACCGGCTGCTCATCCTGGAGGGTGACCGGGAGGTGGCCGCAAAGTATGGGCTGACTCCGGGCGCCGGTATGGAGCAGATCTACGAACGCCGGCGGGAAAGGGCCGATGGTATCGCCGATGCGGTTATGCGCAGCACCAACAAGGGTGTTAGATGGAGCGTGCGGCTTGGGCGCTGGGCCATCCGGCCCCTGACCGGCCTGCCGATCCTGGCCCTGGTCCTACTGGGAATCTTTTATATTTTAGGTGTGGGCGTTGCCACCCATGTGGTGGAATTTACCGAAGGCCACCTGATGGAAGGGATCTACCAGCCTTTCATCAAGTCGCTGGTGGAGAAGGTTCTGCCGCTAAAATCCGCTGCCGGGAAGCTTCTGGTGGGCGAGTTTGGGATGTTGACCATGGGTATCACTTATCTTTTTGGCCTGCTCTTACCTTTAGTTGTTGCCTTTTATTTACTCTTGGGCCTGTTGGAAGACTCCGGCTACCTGCCGCGGATCGCGGTGCTGGCAGATCGCTTGTTGACTGCAGTCGGGCTGAACGGCCGGGCGGTAATCCCGATTATTCTGGGTTTTGGGTGTGTAACCATGGCGACGGTGACCACCCGTTTGCTGGGCTCCAACCGGGAACGGTTCATCGCCGTTTTCCTGCTTGGCTTGGCCATTCCGTGTTCCGCCCAGTTGGGAATTATCACTGGAATGATTGCCCCCCTCGGCCTGTACTATATTTTGGTGTATGGCGGGGTTGTTCTGGGCATCTTCGGCCTGGCCGGCTTGGTGCTGAACCGGGTGTTGCCGGGACGATCCACGGATTTATTGATCGAACTGCCCCCGCTGCGGTTGCCGCGCTTGGGAAATATTCTTCTGAAGACCTGGCATAAGACCAAGAACTTCCTGAAAGAGACCATTCCCCTGTTTCTCCTGGGCTCCTTAATCCTGGGTGTGGTTGATTTGGTGGGTGGCCTGGGTCAGCTTAATACATGGGCAAGTCCCTTGATCCACGGCTGGCTGGGTTTACCGAAGGAGGCGGCCACGGCCTTTGTCATGGGTATCCTGCGACGGGATTTTGGTGCCGCCGGCCTGACGGATTTAGCCCTCACTGCCCACCAAACCCTGGTGGCTTTGGTCACCATGACCCTCTTTGTGCCTTGTATTGCCGCGGTCCTGGTCATCCTGAAGGAACGGGGCTGGAAAGAAGGATGGGCAATCTGGTTTGGCAGCCTGGTGACGGCTTTCACGGTGGGTGGATTAGTCCACAGGCTCTTTTGATGAGTGTTGCGAGGTGATAACGGTGAAAAACATGAATAGTGGCTGTGCTCCGGTGAAATGTTCCGCCTGTGGCTATCCCTTGGAGACGGTCCCGGGCAGGTGCCCCCGTTGCGGAACGGTGGCCTGGCCCTCCTGCGCCAACTGTAAGGGGTGCCATGCCGTACAGATCCCAAGACGGGATGATAAAGGGGAAAAATAGTAATTAAGCATTGGCTTTTGGCAAAAAACCATGAGCAAAAATCTCTTCGCATGTGTATTGAAACCCTGAAACGGGGTAGGCTATTATCAGAGATTTGCAGTGGCCGAGCCAAAGATCGGTACCGGTTCGACCCCGAAGGGCACGGATCGGTGCCGGTCGAGCAACCGATCGGCATGGGTCTGTGAATTTGCTGAGCGTGGATCCATGTCGGTCCAAGCGAAGATCGTTATGGGTGGGCCAACTTGGTCTGGCGGTTGACAAGACCGTTATGCCAGGGAAACCTATCTATGGCGGTCGAGGCCCAGATCCCCGTCGGAGCGAAAGTGTGCGGTTGCAGTCGAGAGATTGCAGCCGGATGCCCAAGTTTCGATTGGGGTCGGTCAAAGGTGGTCGGTGGCCGTGTAATGGGTGTTCGTAGCCGAAAGGTTGCGGATATCGACGTAACGGTCATCGGCGGCCGGCGATAAGGTTGCTGCAAGTCTCTTTGTGTTTTTTTGGAAGAAAGTAAGTTGGCTAAAAAGGCGCTGCAACAAAGCAGCGCCTTTTCGGATCAAAAGTAAAGTTACTATGGGGTTAACCCCCGTTTATTGGTACTTTTTGGCAAGCCACATCAGGGCTTTGATGAGGATGAAGAAGAGAATCAGGACCAGAAAGACGCCGCCAAGACCAAAGACGGATACCTGCAGGCCCTGGGTGAATGTTTGTTGAATGCCGGTATTCATGGTTAGCCCTCCCTTAACTCAAAATGGCCGGAACCAGTGCCAGGAGCATGCCGCCTGCCACGATGGAACCTAACTGCCCTGCCACATTGGCGCTGACCGATTGCATCAGCACAAAGTTGGTGGGGTCTTCTTTTTGGGCCATCCGTTGAATTACCCGGGCTGACATGGGGAAGGCGGAAATGCCTGCTGCGCCGACCATCGGGTTGATTTTGTTTTTCAGGAAAAGATTGAGGAACTTGGCAAACAGCACGCCGCCGGCGGTATCAAAGACGAAGGCCACGAGGCCCATGAGGATGATGATTAGGGTTTCGACTTTAAGGAATTCGGAAGCCACCATTGTTGAGCCAATGGTGATGCCAAGCAGCAGAGTAACCAAATTAGCCAGTTCGTTCTGGGCGGATTTGGAGAGGCGTTCCAAAACGCCGCATTCGCGGAGGAGGTTGCCGAACATCAGGGAACCGACAAGGGAAACACTGATCGGTGCAATGATTCCCGCAACCAAGGTAACAAGGATGGGGAAGAGAATCTTCACAATTTGGGGGATCTGCTCGTCCCTGGCCGGCATCCGGATTAACCGCTCTTTCCGTGTGGTCAGCGCCTTGACCACCGGCGGTTGGATGATGGGAACAAGGGACATATAGGAATAGGCCGCGACGGAAATGGCCGCCAATAACCTGGGGGCGAATTTGGTCGCTACATAGATGGAGGTGGGACCGTCGGCCGCCCCGATAATGCCAATGGTTGCTGCTTCTTTCAGGTCAAAGCCCAGAAGGGTTGCCACCAGCATTGTGGCGAAGATGCCAAATTGGGCAGCGGCGCCGAAGAATAACATAAAGGGATTTTTCAGTAGGGGGCCAAAGTCGATCATGGCGCCAACGGCAATGAAAATCAGGATGGGGAAGAGTTCGTTTTTAATTCCAGCATTATACAGGACCGTTAAAAAACCGTCATGGCCGATGGCCGAGGACAGCGGAATGTTGGCCAGGATGGCGCCAAAACCGATGGGCAGTAACAGCATGGGTTCATAGTCTTTGGCGATGGCCAAGTAGATTAGGATACCTGCTACGGCGATCATGATTATATTGCCGAGTTGAAAGTTGTAGATCCCGCTAAATACTTCTTCCAGTGCTGGCATGACAGTTCCTCCGATCCGGGAAAGTTTCTGGATAAAAGCCTATAGCTAAATGTAACATAAGATGGCACTGCTGTCACTCCTTGTATTTGGAGTTTATCCATCAGTAAAGACAGGCTTGTAGGCCCGGAATATGATTTTTGCCGGGTAAAGTAGATATTATCTTTTTTACCTCGCTTATTTTTATCCCTTTTCTCCGAAAATTGTCTCGGTTGGCAAGGGTGCGGCCGGGAGGGCCTACCAACGGGTGACTGTCGACGGGCTGCCGGACCGCCGCCGGTTATAGCGCAGGAAAGGAAAAGACACCTGATGCAGTTGTGACTTTAAGGCAACTGGTTGTATGTTATGTTAAACTTATGTAAAAGTTAGAGAAAAAAAGAGTAATACGGTGGGTGATTACCAAAACCGGCAACATTCGGATATATTGGTCAATTGCTCGGGTTGTGGGAAAATGCAAATTCTTATATACTTTTAATACGGTCCCCGAATGATGTGCGAATGATGGTCGTTTGGGGACAATAGAGCATCTCCTAAACGCTAGGCGCCGGCGAGTAGGTGTGCTCGCTCTTCCTTGACCACGCCGGCAGTCAGGAGGAGTTGTTCCGAGGTTCGGTTTTCAGGTTTTCTGAAATCCGGTATCTCAATTGGTTTAAGTTACTGGTTTTTGGTCTTTGGTATCTTAGGTTTCTCAGGTATCTCAGGTATCTCAGGTTTTTGGATCCCGGTATTCTGGAACTCGGTTTATTCGGTTTTCAGTATCCCGGTATCCCCAATTTTCCGGTTTTTCTTTCAAGTATTTGCATTTCCACCTTTGTGGTGGAATTTTTTTTGTTCTTTTTCCATGTTCGACCGGGGGCAAAACCAAGCAAGTCGGCGTGGGATAGTGAGGATATCCCGGGAATTTGGCGGTTGCGGAAGGGAAATTAGTCGGCCAAGGATACCCGGGGTAATTTGTCAAGTACTTTTTGTTACAATTTTGCAACATGGCAGAAATAAAAAGAACGGCCCAGAAAAACTAGGAATGTACCATATATTTTCCTGATAATTTGTCTGCTTTGCCCTGGACACCCAAGATGTGGGGTAATATAATAGAATACGTTACAAGATGTTGTGCCGAGATCCGGGGGTGAAACAATGCGGTGCCCTTTTTGCGGACAGCCGGACAGCAAGGTAATTGATTCGCGGGCCTCCGACGAGGGAGTGGCCATCAGACGACGACGGGAGTGTCTGGCTTGTGAGAAAAGGTTCACTACGTATGAGCGGATTGAAGAGATCCCCTTGTTTGTGGTGAAGAAAGACGGCAAGCGGGAACCCTTTGACCGCCAGAAGCTTCTGCACGGCATCTTAAAAGCCTGTGAGAAAAGGCCCGTTCCCTTTGAAGAGTTGGAACGGTTGGTTGACCGGGTGGAAAAGGATTTACGAAACCGGATGGACCAGGAGGTATCCAGCGCCGAGATCGGCGAATTGGTCATGGATGGGCTGCGGGAGATCGATGAAGTGGCTTATGTCAGGTTTGCCTCGGTATATCGCCAGTTTACAGATGTGGACAAGTTTATGCAGGAACTGCAGGCTATTATTCGTCAGAAAAAGGATTAATCAGTGGTAATGGCATTCAAGGGATTTCGGAAAAGGAATACGAAATCCCTTTTCAAACCGAGATTGGAAGGAGCGGTTTTTATGTCGAAAACTGCAGAAGAGATGCAACGGGTGATTGAGGGCGGCGAGGTACTTCCTTTACGGCCAAGGATGGGGCTGACTGCTGATAAAGCCTTCCGTTCCATCCGCAAGCGCGATGGGCGCATTGTGGAGTTCAATCCCGATAAAATAACCGAAGCCATTTTCAAGGCGGCCAAAGCGGTGGGGGGTGAAGACCGGCAACTGGCCAGCGAGTTGGCGCAGGTGGTCATCAATTATCTTCGCAAAAACGGCAGCGGCATTCCCACTGTGGAAGAGGTCCAGGACGCGGTGGAGAAGGTTTTGATTGAGACGGGACACGCCAAAACCGCCAAGGCCTATATCCTTTACCGGGACCGCCGCACACGCCTGCGGGAGTCCAAGTCTGAACTGATGGATGTGGTGGAGGAGATTCTTGTTGAAACCAGCCGGGAGAATGCGAACGTCAGCAATTCCCCTTCCGCCAAGATGTTGCAGATTGCCTCGGCGGCCAGCAAGCGTTATTACCTGTCCCGTTTAATCCCGGAGGAGCTTTCTGCGGCCCACCGCGATGGTGATATCCATATTCATGATCTGGACTTTTACGGCAAAACCTTGACTTGTGTCCAGATTCCTCTGGGCCGTCTGTTGGACGAAGGCTTTGATACGGGCCACGGTTATATCCGGCCCCCCAAACGTCCTTCGTCTGCCACGGCCTTGGCTGCGATTATTCTGCAGAGTTCCCAGAATGATATGCATGGTGGCCAGTCCTTCCCCTTCTTTGATCGGGACATGGCGCCCTTTGTGGCGGGTGCGGGCGAGGATGAGGTTTACCAGGCGATGGAGGCTCTGATCTATAACCTCAACTCCATGCACAGCCGGGCTGGCGCCCAGGTGCCCTTCAGCAGTTTGAATTTGGGCACGGATACCTCGCCGGAGGGGCGGCTTGTTACCCGTTCTATTCTTTTGGCCTATGAGAAGGGGTTGGGCCGGGGAGAAACCCCCATCTTCCCGAATATCATCTTCCGGGTCAAGAAGGGGGTCAACTTTGAACCGGGCGATCCCAACTATGATTTGTTTAAATTAGCCATTCGCGTTTCAGCGCAACGTATGAACCCCACCTTCTCCTTTATGGACAGCAGCTTCAACAGTCCCTACGGGGATGAAGTCGGTTATATGGGCTGCCGGACACGGGTGATTGCCAACCGGCATGGCGCGGAGATCACGACGGGCCGCGGCAACCTTTCTTTTACCACCATTAACCTCCCCAGAATCGCCATCAAGTCCAGCGGGGATCTGGAATTCTTCTATCAAGAGTTGGAACGGATCTTGGACCTGGCTGCCCGGCAGCTCTACCACAGGTACAGGATTCAAAGCAAACTAAAGGTTAAAGACATGCCGTTCCTCATGGGCCAACACCTCTATTTGGACTCGGAGAAGCTCGGACCGGATGATTCCATTGCCCCGGTGATTAAGCACGGGACCTTGTCCATCGGCTTTATTGGGCTGGCGGAAGCCTTACGGATGTTGACCGGGGCTCACCATGGCGAAGACCCGGGCGCCCAGCAGTTGGGGTTGGAGATCGTCGGCTACATGCGGCGGAAGGTTGATGAGTTTGCGGAGGACTACGACCTGAACTACACCTTGTTGGCTACTCCGGCGGAGGGCTTGTCCGGCCGCTTTGTCAGTCAGGATCGGAAACAGTTTGGGGTGATCACCGGGGTAACGGACAAAGAGTATTATACCAACAGCTTCCATGTGCCGGTGGACTGCAAGATTACCAGTCTCCAAAAGGTAGCCTTGGAGGGTCCCTACCATAAATACACCAATGCCGGGCATATCAGCTACATTGAATTGGATGCGCCACCCAAGGATAACCTGGAGGCCTATGAGACCCTCCTTAGGTATATGGCTAAGAACGACATGGGGTATGTGGGGATTAACTTCCCCATTGATGAGTGCCGTTGTTGCGGCCAACGCGGGGTGTTTGACGAAGATTGTCCCCACTGCGGATCCACAGAGATCCGGCGGGTCCGCCGGATCACCGGTTACCTCTCGACAGTGGACCGGTTCAACGACGCCAAACAGGTGGAACTTAGGAACCGGCTGCCCCATGGCTTTGAAAAATAGAAAAAGAGTTAGTAGGGATAGCGCAAGAAGGTCAAGCCAAGGCTTGGCCTTTTTGTTTGCCTGCTTCCGCCCGTTCTTTATTGAACCATTGAAAGGTTATCCGGGAGAGAAGGAAAAAGAGGAAAGAAAATAAAAAATATTAATGAATGATGGCGTGGGGGAGTAAGAATGACCCTGGAAGATTTGGAGGCTGCGGTTACGCCGGAGGTTTTGGCCCGGGGGATTGCCTATTGGGAAGACCGCCATGTTCGTATGGCCTTTTGCGCGCAGGGACGGCTCCAAGCTTTGGTCGCCGGTGCGCTGGGGGATTATCATGTACAGGTATTCCGGGATCAGCAGGGGCTCCGCTCTGTTTGTGAGTGCGGGTACAGGCAAGGCATGTGTAAACACGCGGCGGCCTTGGCGTGGGGTTTTATCAGTGAGCCGGCTTCCCTGATAAAAGTGGAAGACCTGCAAAAGCAGCTTGGCCTGATGGATATGGAAGCCTTACGGGGTTTGGTGCAGCAGTTGGCTGCCATGGCGCCGCATACTGTGGCGAAGGCGTTGGGAATGGAAGTCTGCCCGGTGGACGGGCGGGTGATCTGGCGTTTTCTGGGCGGTTTGCGGCGTGTGCCTAAGCGTCCGGGCTGGTTACGGGCTTGGTGGCGGGTGCTGAAAATTGTGGAAGAGGAGCCGCCGACGGTGGGGAACAATCAGGTACTGGCGGAATTACTGCGCCTTGCTTTGAAACACCTGGCCCATGTCCGGAATCCACCGGAAGAGTTTTGGGCGAGTTTTAGGCGGACTGTTGCCCTCTGGTGCGACTGGCAACCCATGGTGGACCGCCCGCCCTCCTGGTGGACAGAAGTGACAAAGGCGCTGCCGACATTAGCGGTGGACGACCAGCGTAAACTGGCCTGGTGTTTAGCGGAGGGGCTGGGAGGAAAGTGGGCTGATCTTCTTTTGCCCACCCTTGGTTACCCACCGGATCCCGCTGATGAGGAATTTGCACCTTTCCTTGAGTTGACAGTGGCACTGCTTATCAAGGCGGCCAAAGAACAACGGGCAATTCTCCAGTGGGCCTTGCTTCGGGTGGAACGGGCCCTGGTTGTGCTGGATCTCTACGAGGAAGCCAAAGCCTGGGCGCTGTTGAAACAATTGGCCAAGGCCGGTTTGACGGGTTTTCCCCGGGAGAACAAGTATATTTTTCGCGCCCGTCTAGCCGTGGCCCACCGGGAGCTTGGCGAACACCGGCAGGCTTTGGCGTTGTTGAAGGCCAATTTTGGGGAAAGACCTGGATACGCAGAGTTTGTTGAGCTGATGGAACTGGCGGAGATTGTGGGTGAGCGGGCCGGAACACTAACAACTGCTTGTGACGTTGTTCGCGGCTGTGGTCGTTTAGATCTGCTTGCCCAGATATGGCGCTGGGCTGGGGAACTGGATAAGCTGGCAGCGGTGGCTATAAAACTACCCCCTGCAGAACCACTGGGAGTTGAACTGGCAGAGGCCTTGCGGCCATCCTACCCCAAGATAGCGCGGGAACTATGGGAACGCCGGACCCTTTATCTTCTAGTGCAGGGAACCCGCCGGGCGGTCCAGGAGGCGGTGCCGGTATTGGTTGCCTTAAAGCGGCTTTGCCGGGAGGAGGGTTGGACCAGGCGGTGGGAGGCCATCCGAAGGCGGGCCCGGGACCTGCTCCTGGATCCGGTGAGCCGGGAGATGCTGGGTTCCCTGCTGGAGTCGTGATTAGAACATTGCGGAAGCGATTATTGGTTTGTGTAACATACCTACATTTAACTGCTTGAAACGAAGTCCGGTTTATGGTATTATATCTACTGCGATGTGCCGATATAGCTCAGTTGGTAGAGCAGCTGACTTGTAATCAGCAGGTCGCCGGTTCAAGTCCGGCTGTCGGCTCCATAATGAACCAAAAACCGAAGGTATAGCACCTTCGGTTTTTTGTATATTAACCAAGCTTGGTCAAGGTCTTTGTATGGTATTTTGTGGAATATGATTATATTTGTTCCAAAAGAATAAAAGAATATATGTTGTAAAGGAAAGGATGGAACAACTAAACAGTTTCAAGAATAAAGGGTGAAACGTTTTAAATTTAGCTTGCGCACGAAAAGGCCTCCCTCGTTTGATTGCTTATAATATTCTTGATGCAATGGAAAGAAACCTTTTCAACGAAATAGTGGAAAGGGAGGATTATTTTGGGAATAGTTACCATATAAGTAATCAGTTTACCGGAATGAGTAAAATTTTATGAAACAGCAGGACTTTTATATTATATTTAGAATTATAAATTAAGTAAAGGGATTTCCGTCTTTGTTGTAAACAAAGTTCCGTCTTTCAGTTCTACCTCTAAGAAATTCCCCTAGTTGCAGCTGATAGATGGCAGGAATAAAGGTGGTTGAAATGCCGGAAAAGAAAACCATGCGCTTAGTCGTGGTCGAGAGTCTAAGGGAACCCCACCTGGTGGATGCCTGGCGGATCCATATGGATGAAAGCAAAGCCCTGATCATTGATTTCGGGCGCCAAACGGGGAAAGACGAAATAACCATGGTGTCGAGCAACCGGATCCCGCCCCACAGGGTTGAGGCCTTTGCTTACCACATTTTGAAGTATTTGATCTTGTATAACCGGAAGTACGACCTCCGGCTGAAAATGTTTGAACTGCCGGAGACTCAAGACAGTGCAGGGGAGCAGGGCTAGGCCCGGCTGTATTGGTTTCAGGCTGGGGCAATGAGCCACCATAAGACAGTCATAATATTTATATCTTAAATTATGTTATGAAGAAAGGCCGCATTCTGCGGCCCTTTGAATTATCAAGTGTTTGATGGTTCCTGCAAGTTTTCGGCAATGATCTGCCGGATTTTCGCAGTGAGTTCCCGGGGATCGGTATCCTTCACCGGCAGGACGGGCGGGGCAATCCTTACCTGTATCGTTGCCGGCCGCAGGAGCCAACCTTGTTGTTCCAACAGCTTGTATGTTCCATCCAGGGCAACGGGTACGATGGGAACACCGGTTTGGAGGGCAAGTTTAAACGCGCCGGTTTTAAACTCGCCCAGGCGACTGCTCTTACTGCGGGTACCCTCCGGGAAGACTACAAGGGAGAGGCTTTCCTTTAATAAACGGGCGCAGTGTTCCAGAGCGCTCCGGGATTGCTTGAGCCTTTCCCTTTTAATAAAGACGCAGTTCATCTCCTTCATCCAGGAGCTTAAGATTGGGACAATTTTGAGTTCGGCCTTGGCCAAGAAGGCTTTGGGTTTAGCGATGAAACCCAACAGAACCGGAATGTCAAAGTAACCCTGGTGATTGACGATGAAGAGGACCGGCCCGCTCATGGGGACATTTTCCTGACCGGTTATTATAATTTCCCCTCCGGCCATGCGGATTAAAGAACGGGCCCACTTGCCTGCCCGGGAAAAGATGATCCGTTCCCGTTCGGCTTGGCGGCCCCGCCATCTTAAATACTTGACCCAGCATAACTCAGGCAGGGTAAAAAGGAGATAAAGCCAGAAATAGATAAAACAGATTACTGTTCGTATCATCCCAATCTAAACCTTCTTATCCGCCTTTTTATAGTGTTTTTTAGTAATATTTCTGGCTTTGAAGGGATTTTCCTTTTTAATTATTTAGTAAGAAGCTGGTGGATTTTTGTGGGTGTTATTAGAGAAGTTTCTCTTGAGTTAAAAGCGGGGGGAGACACCAGATTTAGCTTCTTCCTTGATACGGTTGGCCTTTGGTTTATTGCAGTGCCTCTGGCCTTTATTTCAGGATTGGTCTGGCACTTTGCCGCTTGACCTTATCCTTGTTTTATCGTTGCAGGCAGGCGCAAAAAATGGTGCAGGATTTTACGGATTGGAGCCAGTTAAAAAATAAAAGGGTTTCCAAGCTAGTTATATGTAAATAATGTAGGGAAGATATTGCTATTTACTTGATCATAAATTATACTATAAATAGAATGTAACATTTTAGTAATATTAGTTTTATTGAAATGATATTTCAGATATGTAAAAGTAGTTCTGACTTGTGCAACAAATAAGAAGGAGTTGGACTGCATGAAACTCAGGGGTGTGTTTAAGGGGAATTCCGGCCATATGTACCTTGAGTCAGTTTTTGCCATTTTATTAATTGGACTAGTCTTTCCCGTTATTATGGGTGTGGTAATGCAAGCCAACAGAACCAGCAGGTTTGCGGGAGATGTAACGGTGGCGACCAGCTTGGCCAAGGAAAGATTGGAATTTTTCAAGCGTTATGAGCGGACGCGTACGTATAACCGGAATCACAATGTTTGGACCAGTGTTCCCCAAGAGGTTATCACAATTAACGGTGTTAACTATACAGTGAGATCACGGGTTATCCCCAATGCTGAGATTCCTAACACAAATATCCGGGCAAATTTGGATATTATTCCAATCGAGGTAACAGTAACGTGGAATACCAGAACAACGGAGGGTACCGGTACCCGCGCAATATCGCTTGTGTCATATTTTATGAACTATTAATAACCAGAGGTGTAAACCATGTTAAAGAAGACATCCGAATCAGGAGTTACCTTGATTGAACTTTTAATCGGTATTGTCCTTTTCTCCATTATTGTGGGGGGGATTTGCGGTGTTTTAAATATGGTTTGGGGCAGTAATCAACGGGCGATGGGCGAAGCTTACAATATTCATGAGGCCAGGCAAAGCATTAATTCCATCGTGGATGCGCTGCAGTTTGCTGATGAAATAAATCAAATTGAGCCAACAAGGGTGATCTTTACCGAACGCGGTGGAACAACCGCCGGATCAAGCATTGCGTTTGATTCCAGCACCGGGATAATAACCTTGCAAAGAAGTGATGGAACCACGGTTCGGCTCAGCCGAAACATTGTGCAAAACATGACTATTGAAAGAGATGCGAATGACCCTGATTATTCAATAATTGTTAACATCTGGTTCAGAAACTCCGAACAAGCCAGAGATGATCAGGCGAAGAGAATAAGGACAAGAATCCGCAATCTTAATAATGGGATTGTGACTCCAAACAATTAGTTCCAATAATTGCGGGATAAAGGAATTGGCTCTCGGGATTTTAAATGAAGGGGTGAGGTAAGTCATGTTTATCCGGGAAGAAAAAGGCGCAATTTTAATTATGGTCATGTTACTTATGTTGATTTTAGGGATATTTGTGGCAACTGTTTTGCCGGTTTTAAGGGGAGAAGCGGAGGTTTCGATTGAGGATGTAGATCATGCAACTGCCAAGTATTTGGCCCACTCCGGAGCTAAAGTGGGTATTGATGAAGTATTGAGGGCGCTTGAAACTGTGACAAATCCGGGTTCGATTTCCTCTGGGCCGCGGGAGATTGAGGCTGTGGGCGGAAAAGGAACGTTTCGCCTCTCCTATGCTCCGGATAACGCAGTTAACCCCACGAGGATTGTGATCCGGTCGGAGGGAAGACCTAACGGAGCCGGTGGAGCCTCTTATGAATCTCTAGTTAACGTGTGGATTACATCCAACCCTGCCTGGAATCCCAACCCGGGCGTGGTGGATCTCTTTGATAATAATGCCAGATATTCATATACGACGAGAAAAGTAGGAAACAGATACGAGCTGGACAAACGGCAGGAGTGGACAATTTATACCGACCCCGAAACTAAGCAAAAGTTTGCTAATCCTAATCATCCTGAAGAGCACAGCCAGGTCTTTTTCGGCGATAATATTGGGAGGCAGTTCCGGGTGACCTATTCGGCTACAGCGCAATCAGCCACCAGCGGCGATTATGGCGAGACCGGTTATGGAATATACTATTACGCTTCGGGTACCCCCAATAACCCCACCGGTTATGTGGTACAGTGGGATCCGGGCGCCTATTTTGACAAAAAAGTATCTGGGCAAACCATGGATGGCTTTCCGGAATATGTGAATGGTAAATTGCGTGGGTGCTTCTTTGTGAAAAAAAATTATGGCGGTGACTCTATCCCGCAAATGGCAGGCAATAATGAGACTTGGGACAATTCCTCCTGGGACTACCGTTATTCGCTGCAGAACAACTCGGGCAATGTTGAAACCGGCGGCAACGGGATCTCCCGGGTCCCCTTCACTTATGTTAAATATGTAATGGATAAGGAAACAATTAGACAAAAATTAATTGACAATAAGATTTACAAGGAAAACCAGATTACCGATGAAATTTTGCGGCAGTGGGCCATTGGCATAGCGCAAAATGCACCGACAAAACAGTCGGAGAGACAAAAGCTTTTAAATGTTTGGAATCCGGATACGCAAGGATTTCAAGTATATAACCAGCCCCACTGGATTACCATTGACACTACTGCGGATGAGATCAATGGCAAGCTTCGCCACCAGGTCTACATTGACGGTGTAAAGTTCCTGGATTTTGTGGATAACACAACGAAAAATCGGATTACCCAGTTTGAAAACACCTGTACCGGTCTGCGTGTCTGGAACTGTCGCGTAGCATTTCAGAACGATCCCTCCGACCCTATTAACCAATTTACGGGAAATCGGATTCAGTGGATCCGTTAGATGCTAAATCATCGCTTTACTCAACAGCTGTCACTCTTATGAGCGACAGCTGTTTTTTTAAGCAAAAGGAATTGCTTATACTTGGGAAGTCATAATAATACTTTAGTTGAAAAGGAAAAACACTGGCAAGAAAAGAAATACCATACCTGTCCTGGAAATAAACTATGAAAACTAAGATCAAGTAAAGCATACTGTCATGTGGGGGGAGTAAAAAAAGAATGTCCGAAAAGAAATTGCCAAACCGCGCGGAGATTCCTGAGGCGGACCGCTGGAAGTTGGAGCATATCTACGCCACGCCGGAGGATTGGGAGCGGGAAGCGGAGGAGGTCAAAGGGTTGCTGCCATGTGTAGCGGCTTTTCAGGGCCGTTTGGGCGAGTCGGCGGCAGTCTTGGCCGATGCTTTGGAGTTGCGCGACCGGATCTCCCGTAAGGCGGAGAAGCTCTTTGTTTATGCCCGGATGCGGCGGGATGAGGATAATGGGGATACCTTGGCGCAGGCCCGGGCTGACCGCGCCGAGAACCTGCTCACGCAGGTGCAGAGCGTATTGTCCTACTTTACCCCGGAGATTCTCAGCATACCGGAGGAAGTAATCAAGGTATATCTACAGGCTGAACCACGCCTGAAGGTTTACACCAGACATATCCATGAGATCTTGGAGGAACGGCCCCACATCCTGTCGGGCGCAGAGGAACGGATCCTCGCCGAGCTAGGCGAGGTCTTAGGTGCGGTGGATACCGCCTTTACCATGCTGACCAATGTGGATATAGAGTTTGAACCGGTTATAACCAGCGATGGTGAACGGATTGAGTTAACCAAGGGACGGTACAGCCAGTTTATGGAGGGTGAGGACAGGGAAGTCCGGCGGCAGGCCTTTAGCCATCTCCACCAGGGGTACAAGAAATTAGCTAATACTTTGGCGGCCACCTTGGCGGGGGCGGTGAAGCGGGATGTAGTCTTTGCCCGCTTGCGTCGGTACGGTTCGGCGCTGGAGGCGGCCTTAAGTCCGGACAAGGTGCCGGTGCAGGTCTATGAGGAACTCATCACCACGGTCCGGCGCTTCCATCCCCAGCTTTATCGCTATTTTGCCTTAAAGAAAAAAGCCCTGAATTTAGATGAACTGCATTTCTATGATCTCTACGCCCCAATGATCTCCGGGATTAAAATGGAATTTAGCTACGAGGAAGCCAAGGCCCGCGTCCTGCGCGGTCTGGCTCCCTTGGGGGAAGAGTATATCCGTAAATTGAAAGAGGGGCTGGAGGGCGGCTGGGTGGATGTCTACGAAAACCGCAACAAGACCGGCGGCGCCTATGCCTGGGGTTGTTACGACTCCCACCCCTATGTGCTCCTGAACTACCAGCCCAACCTGAGTTCGGTTTTGACCCTGGCCCATGAGATGGGGCATGCCCTGCATTCGGCATATTCCAATGCCCATCAACCTTACATCTATGCACAATACCCGATTATCCTGGCGGAGGTGGCTTCCACTGTCAATGAAGTGTTGATGATGGAAGATCTTCTGCTGGAAACCACGGATCCGAAGGTCCGCCTGTACCTGCTCAATCGGTTCTTGGAGGAGTTTCGGGGGACGGTCTTTCGGCAGACCATGTTTGCCGAGTTTGAACGGGTGATCCACCACAGTGTGGAGATGGGTGAGGCTTTAACACCGGAGTACTTATCCCAGCAGTATCTGGAGTTGAACCGCGCTTATCACGGGGACGGCGTGGTGCTGGATCCGGGATTGGAGGTGGAGTGGGCGCGGATTCCCCACTTTTATACCGGTTTTTATGTCTATAAATATGCCACCGGTTTTTCGGCGGCAGTGGCCTTAGCCCGGCGGATCCTGAAGGAAGGTGAGCCGGCGGTCTGGCGCTACCTGGAATTTTTGCGGAGCGGCAATTCCGATGACCCATTGGTGTTGTTAAAGAGGGCGGGCGTTGATCTGACCACACCGGAGCCAGTGACAGAAGCCTTGCAATATTTCACCGAACTACTGGACCAGTTGGAGGCAGAACTGTAAGTTAATTGCTCCTTTGGGATTCCGGTGGGAGTCCTCTCCACGAGAAGGTATCGAAAAAAAAACGGCGAAATCTTAAGTTAACTGCAGGGAGAAGCGAGGGGGTTGGACGATGGATGCTTTGGTATTGGCCGGAGGAAAAGAGAAACCTTACGGTCTTGAACTAACAACGGATGCTGCATACCCCATTGAAGGCCGTTCTATGCTGGCCCATGTGATTGATGCCGTGGCGGGGACGGGCAAATTCCGGCGAATTGTGGTTGTGGGTGACCAGGAAGCAACGGCAGAGAAGATTCCGGGAGTCATTTGGCTGACTCCGGAACTGTCGCTCTCCGACAACTTAAAGAAGGGTCTGGAGGCCACGGAAGATGCCGATTATGTCCTGGTGACGTCGGCGGATATTCCCCTGGTGACCCCGGATGCGATCACTAAATTTCTGGCCCAGTGTGCTGATTCCAACGGCGACATATACTACCCCATCATCGCCAGGGAGGTGTTCGCCAATACCTCGCTGGCGGCCCAACGAACCTTCCTAATGTTGCGCGATGGGGAATTTACCGGGGGAAACATGGCTTTGGTAAGGCCCCAAGCCATTTTAAACCGGATGACTTTGGTGCAAAAGGTGCTGGAGATGCGGAAAAACCCGGTTTACTGGGGTAAACTGCTTGGTTGGCCGTTTTTTGTCAAGGCTTTGACTGCTGGAGTGAGTATCAAGGAGATCGAACGCCGGGTGAAACGACGGTTTGGTTTGACCGGAGTGGCGATTGTCAGTGATTCGCTGGGGATTGGGCTGGATGCCGACTCCGAAGAGGACCTTGGTTGGATCCGTTTCTATTGGGGTGTGGAGAAGGAAGGATGCACCGCCGGGAACTATGAGCGCTTAAAAGCGTTATTGACAGAGCTGGAAGCTCATTTGCGCAACGGAGAAATCCGTTCGGCCCGGGTAGAAGTGGAACTCCTCCCCAATGGGTTGGGCGGGATCCATGTTAAAACCGAACCCACCAGCTAAACCCTTGGTGTCCCGGACTTTTGGACGAGTCGTGGATCTGTGGATTGACGGAGAAGGTCCAAGGAAAACCGGATCAAGGAGGGAAGAACATGAAAAATCGGCTTCTGATCTTGTCGGCTTCCATTGGCGCCGGACACGTTAAAGCCGCTGAAGCGTTGGCCAAGGCTTATAACGAACAATTTGGGGGCGAGGCCGTTCATCTTGATTTCTTCCGGTATGCGTCGCCGACCATCAGCAGATGGGCGGAGCAGGCCTACTATATTATGACCAAACATACACCCGGCGTCTATAAGTTGCTATATGACATTGAAGACCGTCCCAACAGCCCAACAAAGAAGATGGAAGTGCATCTCGGCACCAAACGGTACAAGGATCTGATTAAGGAATACCGGCCCGATGCCATTATCAGTACGCATTTTTTACCAGCTGCGGTGGTTTCCCATATGTATCAGCGTTTCCCCATCCCCAACGGGGTCTTGTTAACCGACTACATCTCCCATCCCATGTGGCTGTATCCGAATAACCAGCGGTTTTTTGTGGCGCATGCCGGCATGGCTGAAGAACTAAAACGCTTTGGAATTGAAGAGGACAGGATTCGTGTAACAGGTATTCCGGTTCGGCCCTGTTTTGCCCAGAAGTTTGATCGTCGGCAGCTCAGGGCCAAGCTCAAACTTGATCCGGAACTGGTGACCATCTTGTTGATGAGCGGTGGGAATGCCATCGGGCCGCTGGTTGAGGTCTTGAGCGCCTTGAGCCGCATCGACAAACCCTTCCAGATTGTGGCAATTACCGGACGCAATCGTAAGGTCTTCCGGGAGTTGTCGCGGGTGCGCAGGGCAGTGGGCTTGCGGGGGCGGATCCTTGGTTATGTGGAGAATGTCCACGAGTGGATGGCCATCTCTGATCTCCTGATCTCCAAGGCTGGCGGGCTGACAGTGACGGAAGCCCTCAATTCCGGTCTACCCATGCTGATCATTCGTCCTACCCCAGGGCAGGAAGTGGGGAATACCGAATTTCTCCAACAAGCCGGAGCATGCCTACCGGTGAAAAATGTGAAAGAATTGATTGGCGCCTTGGATGGGTTGCTGAACAACCCGGAGCAGCTCAGGATGATGAAGGAGAGTACCTTGCGGTTGGCGCGGCCGAATGCGACCATGGATATTTTGACGGAGATGGAGGCGTTGCTAGAGGCATCCCGACAGCAAGCAGGTCTAATCTAGAGGTTTGCCAATTAGAGCGGGTTCTGCAGGCAGTGAGGAGAGGGGCGACCGGCAAGGTCGCCCCTTTGTGGTGGTGCGCCATGCACGGTTGCGGTTTTTGTGCGGGTCAGTCGTTTTCTCCTCTTCGTTAGAGCTAAATTCCTTTGCTAGATCATCAAATCAGTCTTCTTTAAGTTCTTTCCGGTAAATATTGCAGCCTCTGTTTTCCCAATGAAGGCAGGAATCGCAGCCCGCGTCCTCCACTTCTTCCCCGTAGGAATAAGCAAGGTTCTCTGCGACAGCGATGGGCTGGTATTCTTGGCATTCGAGGGCGATGCTATTCAACTGAGCTCTGGTTTCTTGGTCCATGTGATTGATCCACCTCCGGGATCAGTCTGGATAGTCGGTGGTGTTTATATGCATTATTTGCAGGTAAAGCGGGAAACGGAGGGACTACGGATGACCAGAGTGTAAACTTTTTGCGAAATCTTGTGTGGAGATCTCTTTGTCTGGTATAATAATAGACAAGAGTTTTTGTGCGGCGGGACTCTCAATATTCTACTGTTGGGCGCTGTTCGTTTGGCGCCCGGCCAACTGGAGGTGTTTTTTTTATTGTCTAAAAAAGATAAAGTCTCCCTGATTCCGCTGGGGGGCTTAGGGGAAATCGGCAAAAACATGTTGGCGATCGAATACAACAAGGATTTTTTGCTGATTGACGCCGGTTTGATGTTTCCTGAGGAGGAGATGCTCGGGATTGACTTTGTCATTCCCGACTACAGTTTCCTGGTGGAACATAAGGAGCGGGTGCGGGGGATTGTCCTGACCCACGGGCATGAAGACCATATCGGGGCTTTACCCTATTTGCTCCGGGATATTAATGCACCGATTTACGGATCGCGCTTGACCATCGGCCTGGTGCAGGGGAAATTGCGCGAGTTTGGGCTGGAGAGGGCAGTGGAGTACCGGAGTATCAACCCGGGCGATAAGGTAAAAATCGGGCCTTTTACGGTGGAGTTCATTCATGTCAATCACAGCATTGCCGGTACTTATGCCCTGGCGGTTCATACACCGGTGGGGATTATTGTCCATACCGCCGACTTTAAGATCGACTATACACCCATCGACGGGGACCCCACTGATTTACGCAAGTTTACCGAGCTTGGCGCCCAAGGGGTGTTGGCGCTCTTGTCCGACAGCACCAATGTGGAGGGTGAAGGGTTCACGCCATCGGAACGGGTGCTGACGGAGAAGTTTGAGGAGCTTTTCTACAAGGCCGAAGGGCGGATTTTGGTTGCCACCTTTGCCTCGAATATCCATCGGATTCAGCAGGTGATCAACGCCGCCATGGCCCACGGCAGGAAAGTGGCCCTGTCCGGCCGGAGCATGATTAATGTGGTTACTACTGCTATTGACCTGGGTTACTTACGGATACCCGAAGGGGTTTTAATCGACCTGGATGATATCGGAAAGTATCCTCCGGAGAAGCTGGCCATCGTTACGACCGGCAGTCAAGGTGAGCCCATGTCGGCTTTAACGCGGATTGCCACCTCTGACCATCGAAAGATTTCCATTACCCCCAATGACACGGTGATCATCTCGGCTTCGGCCATCCCCGGCAACGAAAAAATGGTGGCCCGGACCATTAATCACCTGTTTAAGCTGGGAGCGAGGGTCATTTATGAAACGACCACCAGCATCCATGTTTCCGGACATGCCCGCCAGGAAGAGCTGAAAATGATGCTCACAATGGTCCGGCCCAAGTACTTCATCCCGGTCCACGGCGAATACCGCCATCTTGTGCAGCATGCCCGGTTGGCCCAGGAACTCGGCGTACCAGGAGAGAATGTATTTATTCCCGAAAACGGGGACGTGATCGAATTCACCAGGGATTCCGGGCGGATCGCCGGCAAGGTTCCGGCTGGCAGCATCCTAGTGGACGGGCTCGGTGTGGGTGATGTGGGTAACATAGTGCTTCGTGACAGGAAGCAACTGTCCCAGGACGGCATCTTGATTGCAGTGGTCACCATTAGCAAGGATACCGGAGCGATCGTGGCCGGTCCCGATCTGGTTTCCCGCGGTTTTGTGTATGTGCGCGAAGCGGAACACTTGATGGAGGAGGCCAGGCTCAAGGTTAAAGATGCCTTGGAGAAGACGGTTAACGGCGGCAATGCCGAGTGGTCATCGATCAAATCCACCATCCGTGAGGTGTTGAGCAAGCATCTTTACGAAAAGATGAAACGGCGGCCGATGATCTTGCCGATTATCATGGAGATTTGATTATTGTTGTTGAAAAAGAGCGCAAGGCCCGACCGGGTTGTAATGCTCCGGCTGGGCCTTGTCGTCGCCGCATGGTGTTTATCAGTCCGCAATAAACATAAACCCGCAGGTAAGCGACCTGCGGGTTTATAATTATCTGCTGAATTTGGGGTGCAAAAAGTATTTGCCATTTTTAAAGGGATAAATTGAAACAACAGCGAAAGATTTCCTGGGTTTGCAGAATACAAAACGGGGGGATAAGTTTTGCAACAGACAGGGGGAGTAATTTCTCCGGCAACAAAGGTATACGGGCTTTTTGGCGATCCGGTGGGGCATTCCCTGTCACCTTTGTTGCACAATACGGCCTTTCAGCTTTTGGGCATGGACTGTGTTTACCTGGCTTTTCGGGTGCAAGCGCAGGATTTGGCCACGGCTGTTGCAGCCCTTCGTGTTCTGGGGATCGCCGGCGTAAATGTTACCGTGCCCCATAAACACCGGGTGGCCGGACTCCTGGACCGGTTGGAGGGAGACGCGGCTTTGACCGGTTCGGTCAATACCATACGTAATAATGATGGAGAGTTGGTGGGATATAGCACGGATGGTGCCGGATTGGTCGCCTCCTTGCGGGAGGAGGCGAACTGGGAACCGCAGGGGAACTCTGCGGCGATCCTGGGAACAGGAGGAGCTGCTGTGGCAGTGGCCTATCGTTTGGTCCAAGAGGGGGTAAAGCGCCTGGTCTTACTGGGCCGGTCGGAGGAAAAGGCCGAAAAATTGGCGGAGGAAATCCGGGCAAAGCTAGGGTTTGTTCCGGAAACGGGCGGCTTTGGCGATGTCAAGGCAGTGGCAAAGATCCGTGGTTGTTCACTGGTGGTCAATGCCACGCCCCTTGGCATGACTGGTTATGCCGGTGAACAGATGCCACCGGTGGATCCAGAGCTTACAGATGGTGATGCCCTGTTGTGCGACTTGGTTTACAATCCTCTCCGGACCCGTTGGTTGGAGAAGGCAGAAAAATGCGGCCGACAGATCCTGCCCGGTTTAGGAATGCTAATCTACCAAGGAGTAGAGGCCTTTCGCATCTGGACGGGTATAACCCCGCCGGTTCAGGTAATTCGGGAAAAACTGTTACAAATTATGATTTAGTGTTCTGTAAATAGACCGATATTAATAGTAAAGATTGCTTTTTTGAATTTTTACAGAGATATTAAGAATATGTTCATAAATTTGCAGGAGTTTAACATTTAATGGCGAAACTAATAATAGTTGAACTTAATTTTTCCATAGAAGTCAGTAATAAATATGGAATAATTTTTTTTAAAAAAACGCACTAGTTTATAACGAATTTAGGAGGAAAAAGACTAATATTGGCGAAAGCTATAATACTAGTCTTTTTCCCCCCTTTTAACCAGGTTAGGAGGACTTTTGATGGCGGTTATTTTAAAACAAAAACTCGGTGACATCTTATTACAGGCCGGGTATATCACAGATAAGCAGCTTGAGGAGTGTTTGGCCGAGCAGAAAACCTCCGGCAAACGCTTGGGTAATATATTGGTTGAGAAAGGATATGTCACAGAACAAAGCCTGATTGAGGTCTTGGAGTTTCAGTTGGGCGTACCCCATGTAATTCTGTCGAAACGTCAGATTGATCCAGAAGTGATTAAAGCGGTACCAGAACATATTGTCAAAAAATACAAAGTGTTTCCAGTGGAGAAGCGCGGTAATATTTTAACCTTGGGGATGCTGGACCCGACGGACGTTTTTGCTCTGGACGATATCAAGATTTTGCTGGGTTGTGATATTCAACCTGTGATTATTACTGAGGGTGATTTAAACAAAGCCATCGGCCAGTACTACCAGATTCAGAGCACGATGGAGGAAGTTTATAAAGATTTCAACCTGGAAATTCAGGATGAGAAGGAAGAAGAGATCAGTGCCCACGAACTGCGGGCAATGGTCGAGGATGCACCGATTGTAAAGTTGGTGAACATCATTATTTCCCAGGCCGTCAAGGACCGGGCCAGTGATATCCATGTGGAACCCACCGAGAAAGAGGTGGTGGTCCGTTACAGGATCGACGGCCATTTGCGCCAAGTGATGACTTCCCCCAAAAACACTCAGGCGGCAATTATTTCGCGGATCAAGATCATGTCGAAGATGGATATTGCCGAAAAACGCCTGCCGCAAGATGGCCGCATTAATATGAAAGTGGATAATATGGCCATTGATATTCGTGTTTCCTCGATTCCCACAGTTTTCGGGGAAAAGATTGTTATGCGGTTGCTCTTCAAATCCAATGTTTTGGCGAAGATTGAAACGTTAGGCTTTCTTCCGGAGACGCTTCAACTATTCCGGTCGGTTTACAGCCACCCCCATGGGATTATTCTTGTGACCGGCCCGACGGGCAGCGGTAAATCAACAACATTGAGTGCGGTTTTGAATGAATTGAATCAGCCGGATGTTAACATTATGACGGTTGAGGATCCCGTGGAATACCAGATTCCCGGTGTTAACCAGGTGCAGGTCAACACCAAAGCAGGGTTGACCTTTGCCAGCGCTTTGCGGTCTTTCCTCCGGCAAGACCCGGACATTATCATGGTCGGTGAGATCCGGGACAATGAAACGGCCCGGATTGCCACCCAAGCAGCGCTGACCGGACATTTGGTCCTTTCGACGTTGCATACCAACGATGCCCCCTCCAGTATTACCCGGTTGATTGATATGGGTATTGAACCGTTTCTAGTGGCGTCGACGGTGGTGGGGATTATTGCCCAGCGGCTGGTGCGGGCCGTTTGCAAAGAGTGCAAAGAAGCCTACGAGATTACAGAGAATGATCCGGCTCACCACATTATCCGCAATACGTTCCCGGATCTTCCGGAAGGACCGATCACCGGATACCACGGGAAAGGCTGTCGCGCTTGTAATAATTCGGGTTATGCCAAGCGTTTGGCCATCCATGAGGTTCTGGTGATGAACCACGAACTGCGGGGATTAACCAGTAAAAACGTGTCGGCGGACATCTTAAAGGAAGCGGCAATCCGTTCCGCCGGGATGAATACCTTACTCAAAGACGGATTAATCAAGGCGCTGGCCGGCAAGACAACGGTGGATGAGGTTATTCGCGCAGCATACACCGGGGATTGATAAGGGGGATGTGGAGTGGTTAACATCCAGGATCTATTGCGAATCTCATTTGAGGAAAAAGCCTCTGACTTGCACTTGACGGTGGGGCTGCCGCCGTTGCTGCGGATTCATGGCGAATTGACGACTTTAGAACAGTATGAACCCCTCACCCATATGCAAATGCAGGAGATTTTGGCGCCGCTTTTGGATGATGCAAAAAAGAAAAAGCTGGATGAATGCGGCCAAGTGGACTTTTCCTACGGTGTACGGGGCTTGGCCCGTTTCCGGGTCAATGTCTTTAAGCAACGGGGAACCTATGCCGCGGTGATGCGGTTGATTCCCGTGGAGATAGTGCCTTTGGAGGCGCTGGGCCTGCCGCATTCCGTCCGTTATTTTACAGAAAAGACCCGGGGGCTTTTCCTAGTGACCGGCCCGACGGGCAGCGGGAAATCCACCACCCTGGCTTCGATGATTGATATTATCAATACCGAGCGGCGTTGTCACATTATTACCCTAGAAGACCCCATTGAGTTTTTACATAAACATAAGTGCAGCATTGTTAACCAACGGGAGATTGGGATAGATACGGATAGTTTCTCCAACGGGTTGCGGGCGGCCCTCCGTGAGGATCCCGATGTGATCCTTGTAGGTGAGATGCGGGACTATGAAACAATTGCAACAGCTATTACCGCCGCTGAGACCGGGCACTTGGTCTTTGCCACGTTGCACACCAATGATACGGTGCAAACGGTGGACCGGATTGTGGACGCCTTCCCTCCGCACCAGCAGCAACAGATTCGCGTCCAGCTTTCGATGACCATTATCGGGGTATTATCCCAGCAACTCTTGCCGCGGGTGGATCAACCCGGGCGGGTTGTGGCAACAGAGATTATGGTGGCAAATTCGGCGATTCGCAGTCTGATCCGGGAAGGGAAAACCCACCAGATCCGGTCAATGATCCAGACTGGCGCTAAATACGGGATGATTACAATGGATGCCTCGCTTCGGAGTCTGTACCAACGCAGGCTGGTTAGTTTCCAGGAAGCTTATATACGTGCGATTGACCAGGATGAGTTTCGGAAGTACGCTGAGGAAGCACGAATATCATAGGCTTGGGGGTAAGATAAGACATGCCAAGTTTTGCATATGTAGCCAAGGATCGGACTGGACGAACCATTAAGGGCGTTGTGGACGCCCCCAATCAAAAGGAAGCTGCGGACAAACTCCGGAAAGACAACCTGTTTATTACTTCTTTGGTTTCTACGGACAAAGCTGTCTCAGGCAAAAAAGCACTGGTGTCGGAGAAGGGCCGGGTTACGCTGAAGGACAAGCTGTTCTTCACCAGGCAGTTCAATGTTATGCTGCGGGCCGGCCTTAGCATGATTGTGATTTTGAACAACCTTTTCAGCCAAGGAAACAATAAGTTTTTAAAGTATGTCATTAACGAAATCCGCAAGGGCGTTGAAGGCGGTGAGAGCCTCAGCGTGGCGATGGGCCGTTATCCCAAGGCCTTTGACAAGATGTTCGTCCACATGATGGAGGCCGGTGAAGCCAGCGGTAAGTTGGACGTCAGTTTGGAGCGGATGAGTGAGTACTACCAAAAGGAATACGAATTAAGGAAGAAAGTTACCGCGGCGTTGGTATACCCGGTAATTATTACGGTTGTTGCGGTTATCGTGGTAACCATTTTGATGATAGTGGTCCTGCCCATGTTTGCCCAGATCTTCCGGGATGCGGGTGTGCAACTTCCCCTTATTACCCAGTTGCTCATTAACTTTGGTGAATTTGGGAAAAGGTTTTGGTTTTTGCTTCCGCTCATTCCGGCTCTGGTCTTCTTCGTTTACAGGGCTATGCGGGCCAATCCGAAAGGCAGTGAGATGCTGGACAAGTTCTGGCTAAAAGTGCCGTTAATCGGGGACTTGCTGCTCAAAGTCGCGGTTTCCAGGTTTACCCGGACCTTTAGCACCCTCTTGGACAGCGGGGTTTCGCTCCTGCAGGGGCTAGACATTGTGGAGAAGGTTGTCGGCAACGCTGTTTTGGCCAAAGCCATCCGAGATGCGGCTATCAGTGTCAACCGGGGGTCCGGCTTAGCGACGCCGCTGGAGAACAGCGGGATCTTCCCACCCATGGTTTCCCAGATGGTGGCGATTGGTGAAGAGACCGGCAACATCACTGCGATGTTGGAACAGGTTTCGGAGTATTACGATAAGGAGGTGGGGTATGCGGTAGAAAACTTAACTACAATGATCGAGCCCCTGATCATTGTAGTCCTTGGTGGTGTTGTGGCATTTATTGTTGCAGCCATCATGATCCCAATGTTCGACATGTCTTCCGGGGCGACATTACGCTAGTAAAAAATATAGGGAGGTAATAGCATGATTTTAAAGAGGCAAGAAGGTTTTACCCTTATTGAATTGTTGATTGTCGTCGTGATCATTGGTATCCTGGCGGCTTTGGCCGTTCCCCGCTTTATGGAGAACCGGGAGAAGGCCGAAACCAATACCTGCCGCGGCAATATGCTCATGATTGAACAAGCTATCTCCAGAGCCCGGTTTGATGGAAACTCTTTTGAAAATGTACAGGCTCTTGTCAAGGGCGGTTATTTGATGCGTGCGGTCAGATGCCCGAAAAATAATGCTGAATATACCATTTCTGGGGAGGGATTAGTTTCTTGTCCTGAAGGTCATACTTTGGATGTTACTAGCGGCGGTGGCGGCGGCTCCAATCCCTGATCCTGAGTCAAAGCAAGCCTAATAAACCAAGCAGGGGGGAGCAATCTTCCCCCCTGCACCAAAAAATCTTATTAAGATGGTGGAAGAATGCTCTTGACAATATTAATACTTTCCTTTTTGTTTGGTGTTGTTATCGGCAGTTTTCTCAATGTCTGCATCTACCGGATACCAAAGAAGATATCCATCGTTTCTCCACCGTCCTCCTGCACCAAGTGCGGCTACCGGTTAGGGGTATTTGATCTAATTCCTCTCTTGAGTTATCTCTGGTTGAAAGGACGCTGCCGGCGATGTGGTGAGCAGATCTCCTGGCGTTATCCGGCGGTGGAGTTGCTGACGGGACTATTATTTGTTATTGCAGTATATAAGTTCGGCATTTCTTTGCTGGCATTGAAGTTAATCGTCTTTGGTTGTTTAGTCATCACGATCTCCTTTATTGATTTGGAATTGAAGATAATACCAAATGTCCTGTCCCTGCCTGGCATGGTCTTGGGCCTGCTTTTCTCGGTTCAGGATATTTGGAATAGCATATTAGGTTTGGTTATCGGTTTTGGCATTATTTTTCTAGTTGCGCTCTTATGTCCGGGCGGTATGGGCATGGGGGATGCGAAACTCTTAGGGATGATTGGCGCCTTTTTCGGGTGGAAGGTCGCCCTCGGCACACTTTTCCTGGGCAGTTTATACGGGTCGGTAATCGGTATTGCTTTACTGGTTTTACGGAAGATTGAACGGAAAACCCCTATACCTTTCGGACCCTATTTGTGTCTTGGCGCGTTAACCCTGTTGTTTGCCGAGCCTGTGATGAAGCTTTTCCCCTGGTAGGAACCGGAAGTTGAATTGCCGCCCCAGCCGCAAGGGGAATGTGTTGCAACCATGCCTGAAGGGTGGTAAGAAACGGTTGCTGTTACAAATTGGCAGAAATATAAGCAACGGAGATTTGGGAGGTTAGAAGATGGGAAAAAGCGCACTCGGTTTAGACATCGGTTCCAGTTCCATCAAAATCGCCGAATTGCAGCGGACAGGGTATAGCATTAGGCTGAAACAATATGGAGTTTATCCTATACCCTTTGGTACGTTGGAGAACGGCGAAATTAAAGATCCACAGCTGATTGCGGATCAAATTCGGCGGGTGCTGAATGATTTAAAGATCAAGACAAAAGGAGCGGTCATCGCTGTTGCCGGGCAAACTGTTTTAGTCAGGCACATAAAGTTTCCGATCATGGCCAAGGAAGAATTGGACAGCGGTATCCGCTTTGAAGCGGAACGCTATATTCCTTACCCCATTGAGGATGCTTGCTTTGCCTATGAAGTGATTAACGAAGACGCCGGCAATAATGAGATGGAAGTCATGATTGTGGCGGCCCAGCGGCAGTTGATTGAGAGTCATGTCCAGTGCCTGAAATTAGCGGGGATTCAACCGTTGGCCGTTGATGTTCAACCCTTTGCCTTGGTTCGGGCCCTTGGGCTTACCAAAACCCAGCACAATAAGACCATGGCCGTGCTGGATATTGGTGCAGGCACCTCCGACTTGGTGATTTATCGTTCAGGCAGCCCTCGTTTTACCAGAATTATTCCCATTGCCGGTAATCGTTTAACGCAAGCGGTGGCGAACGAGTTTAAAAAATCCGTGCAAGAAGCAGAAAAACTAAAGATCAAACTGGGGAATCCCTTGACCGAAGAGGCTTCAACCGATGAAGCCAGGGTGAGCAAAGCAATTAGCCCGGTGCTGGATGAACTAATTGTCGAGGTGCGTCGCTCCTTGGATTATTACCGCCTCCAGCAACGGGGCGATGAAGTTGACCAGATTGTGATTTGCGGCGGTGGGGCACGACTGAAGGGTTGTGAAACATACTTCACCCGTGAATTGGGTATGCGGGTGACAAAGGGAAATCCTTTAAATCTTCTTACGGTTGATCCCTCGGATGAACTTTTTGATACAGCGCCGGTGTTATCCGTGGGAATAGGCTTGGCGTTACGGGAGGTGGAATAGTTTGAAAATCGATTTACTTCCTCAAGAGTATCGGCCCCAACCATCTCTGAATGTCTTAAAAATTTCTTTGATCATCGTACTTATTTTAACCGTCTTTGTTTCCGGTTGGTATTTAGCTTCAGACATTATGGAGCTGAAGAGTCTGCATGAGAATATCCAGATTGCCCTGGATGAACTAAAGGTCCTCCAAGAAACCGTTGAAAGCAAGCAAAACATCCAAAAAGTTTCGGAGGAGATTGAAAGGAAGAAAAAGGAGATTGAGATTTTAACTGGTCCCCATCTGCAAATGGGAGAGATCCTAGGTGAAATGTCAAGTGTCCTGCCGAATAATTTCTGGTTTGAGTCCCTATCGATTGACAAAAACAATAATTTAATGCTAAAGGGCGGGACCAACCGCTTGAGTGCAGTGGCGAATTATGCCGAAAGCATTGAAAGATCTCCCCTCTTTAAGCAGGTTAGTATACAATCGATTTCTGCCAGTGCAAATGAGAATGAGTACTACCGGTTTGAGATGGATATTGCACTGGAGAAGGTAGGTAATGCAAATGACTAAAAAGTTTCCGGTACTCTACATAATACTAATTATATTGATCCTTTTGATCGGAACCGGTTTTGTCTTCGCCCATATGTCGCTGCAGAAACAGATCGAGCAGAGTAAATCCATGTTAATGCAAAAGCAGCAGGAAGTAACGCAACTGCAAGCTAAAATCAAAGAACTTAATGAATTATCCGAGACACTAAACCAACTCCGCACAAAACAGGGCTCCTATGAGCAGCTGATCCCTAAAAAGACAGATATACCGGGCTTAGTCCGTTTATTGGAGTACTTTGCCGAACGGAGTAATATTAACATTGAGAAGATAACCTTTAAAAATGAGGAAGAAACCACTGGACTTTCATCCATCATGAAACAGACCTGTGAACTGTCCATAAAAGGGAAATACCAGTCGTTATTGCAATTTATCCAGGCAATCAAGACGTCACCCCGGCTGATCGGTGTCCGCGGGGTAAGTGTGGATGTTGACCAAGAAAGCACTGATATTCAGTTTAGACTAACAGCAGAATTCTATTATGAAGGCGGCACTAACCAAGCCTCATCAGGAAACGCACGGTAAGGGGGGTGTAAAAATGGCAAACATGGGAAAACCCCAAAAAATGAGTCCTTTGACATGGGTGGCTCTAATTGTGGGGACGCCGATAATAATTTATATGTTACTCTCCACCTATGTCTTTAAACCTAAAAATGAAGATGCAAGCAACAATTATTCCAGAACAACGGCGACCCTGCCAGTTCAGACTGGAAAGTCTGTTGATACAGTGTCGGGGGCGCAAGATGATGGCGATAATCAGGTAGTCATACGGACGGCAACTGCTGAAAAAAACCCATTTAATATTCCGATGCTTTATCGTAAGAAGGGAGCAGGTTCTGAAGCTACCGATTATTCTTTTGAAACGAGTGAAGAAGATAATGTTACAGAAAATAAACCCAGCATCGTTTCGGAAGAGGTTCGTTTCGGAGCGGTTTTTCAAAAAGAACATGATAAAATTGCCCTGATTTACTCAGGTGGCCGGGGGCATATCCTGAGGGAAGATGATGAGATCCCAAACACCGGGTATACAGTAAAAACCATTGGTACGGGCCATGTTGTATTAACCCATAAAAATGGGAGCACAAAAGTGCTTAAATTGAGGGGTGACAAATGAAGATGAAAATGAAACAAAGTGGTTTCATCCTTGGCGTAATTTTGTTGCTTGTCATGTCTTGTTCAACGATTTTTGCCCAGAACATTGTGGATAATATGGATATCGTGAATTCTGACATTCGCGATGTTTTCAGAAGCCTGGGTGAAATGGGCGGCTATAATGTATTAATGGATAAAACCGTCCAGGGTAATGTTACGATGAAAGTTTCCCGCAACCTGACAATCAAAGAAGTCATTGAGCTGCTTGCTCAGACCTATGGGTATTCCTTCCGTTGGGTTAACAATAACACCACAGTTATTGTCGGTGATGCTAAAACCTTTGTTGGTTTCGAGTCCCGTTACGCTAAAGTCTATAAACTTAACTACGCTAAAGCTGAAGAAGCAGTTGCTGCTTTAAAAGTAGTAGTTAAGGAAGAACAGATCGGTGTGGATAAACGGACCAACCAATTAACAATTCTTGGCAATGTCATCGAACATGAGAACATACAAGAGATTATTGCTATTATGGATCGGGTTGTCCCCCAGGTGAACATCGAATGCCGGGTGGAGGAAATCACAAAGAACGCTTCAAAAAGCTTGGGGTTTGATCCCATCT
>DGDV01000020.1:0-9352 GCA_002385625.1 Firmicutes bacterium UBA3943 | reverse complement strand
GCAGGGGCTTTCGTCTATTCTACCAGCGGGTTTAATCATTTTGAAATGATGCTGAAGTTGGATGCCTTGGAGGAGGAAGGTATGGCCAGGCTGCTGGCAAATCCCAATGTATCCACCACCGATAATCAACAGGGAACCATCTTTATCGGCGATAAGTATCCTGTTGTAACGAAGAATACCGGTGATGACGGCGTTACATACGAAATTGACTATATTGATGTGGGTACCCGGCTGACATTCACGCCCAGGATCAATAATGACAAGGTTGTTACTGTGGAAGTGAAGGCTGAAGTAAGCACAATTACAGCTTGGAGAACCGCCGGTGACAATGAAGTTCCGCTCATTCGCACCAGAGAGGCCCATGCCGTTGTGCGCTTAAATGATGGCGAGACCTTTGTGTTAAGCGGCTTGAAGTCTAAGAATTTCACTGAAAAAACCTCCGGTGTGCCCTACCTCCGAAAGATCCCCTTGGTTGGCCTGCTGTTTAACAAAAAGACCGTTCAACCCAATGAGGAGACAGATATCTGCATCTTCATTACTCCCAAGATAATCCGGGGCAATGAACCGGCGCCTGAAATCGAGAAAGAGATCCAAGTCAAACCAAGCGCCGCTGCTCCGGCTTCTGCTCCGGCCCAGGCTAAGCAGCAACAACCGATTCATGTTACCATTGAAGAGCAAGTAAAACCCGTGTCTGTGGTTGAACCGGCACCGGCTGTGGTCCAAGAGGCCACGGCCGGTCCGGCTGCTCCCGTTGTTGCAGTCGAGCCTGCGGTTGCCGAAGAGGAACCCGTCGTTTCCCTGGTTGATACGGACGTGGCGGAAATCACCGCTGTGGAGGAAGGACAACAGAGCGAAGCAACACGGGAAGTTAGTTACGTTGTGAAAAAAGGCGAGACCCTTAACACTATCGCCCGGAAATTTGGGGTGCAGGTGGATGCCATCATGCAACAAAACGGCTTAACTGCCAATCAAATCATTAGAGAGGGTCAGATTTTAACCATACCGATTCCCGCCAATCATATTTATGCGGTCCAACCGAAAGAGACCCTGTGGCGCATCTCCAAGCGTTACGGTACAACTGTCGATTTCCTGATGGAAATCAACGGTATCACTGATGTTACCCAGGTAGCCGTGGGGCAGCAGATTATCATTTCTGCGCCAGTTGACAAGATTGCTGATTCGTCATACTAACTTCACCACATGATTTGCACGGAGGCTTGAGGAGGGGTAAGGAATGTTTTTGAAGAACTATATGGAAGACGTGGTAAATTCCGTCTATGAAGATTACCTGAAAAGCAATCCGGAGTTTTGTAAGTGCGAGCGTTGCCGGCAAGATATGTTGGCCTTGGCCCTGTCTCACCTACGTGGAAAATATGCAGTAGGCCTGGAAGGAGAGATCTTCGCCAAAATGTCCCGGGAGGACCGGCAGGTAAGGGCGGATGCTTTATTGGCAATTAATGAGGCGGCAAAGACAGTTTCTAATTACCCCAAACATTAAATCTTCGAGGCCCCCGCGCAGCGGGGCTTTTTTATTAGAATAATTAACAGGGCCTGTTCCGGCAGGTTTTACGCCGGTGCATGGAGAAATGAGGGGAAAACAAAGGAAATAACGGGACTGGCAACGAATAAAAGGGGAAAATTGTCATACAGGGTCGGGGTGAAGAAGATGCGCTTTTTAACTGCCGGGGAGTCCCATGGACCGCAGTTGGCGGTGATTATCGAGGGATATCCTGCCGGAGTTCAGGTCTCGGCGGACGCCATTAACCGGGATTTGCAGCGGCGGCAGAGAGGTTATGGCCGTGGCGGTCGGATGAAGGTGGAAACGGACCGGGTTACAATTGGCGCCGGGGTTCGCCATGGTAAGACACTGGGTAGTCCTATTCTCCTTACGGTCTCCAACCGGGATTGGGTCCGGTGGGAAAAGGTGATGAGTCCGGAGACCGCCGGTGGGGCAGGGGAAAACCCGGAGATTCTTGGGGATGACCGGTTGGACCGGGTGGCGGCCAAAGTCACGGTTCCCCGCCCCGGTCATGCGGACCTGGCTGGGGTCTTGAAGTACGGTTTTGCTGATGCCCGGAATATTCTGGAGCGCTCCAGCGCCAGGGAGACGGCGATGCGGGTGGCGGCCGGGGCGTTGGCCCGGCTCTTGTTGAAGGAATTCGGCATCACTGTGGGCAGTTATGTCCAGAGCATAGGCGGGATCGAAAGCAACGCCTTGGGTGTGCCTACCCCGGAGGAGCAGGCATTCATCGAGGAATCACCTTTGCGTTGCCTTGACCCGGACCTGGAAAACCGGATGATGGTGGCCATCGACGGAGCCAAAGAGCGTGGCGATTCCCTGGGCGGAACCTTTGTGGTTTACGCCACGGGTGTGCCGGTGGGGTTGGGATCCCATGTGCACTGGGACCGGCGGATCGACGGCCGCCTGGCCGGAGCAATAATGAGCATCCCTGCCATCAAAGGTGTCGAGTTTGGGCTGGGCTTTGAGGCGGCCAAGCGGTGGGGTTCATTGGTTCATGACCCCATAGAATGGACCGAAGCCGGCGGGTTCCGACGCCCCACCAACAATGCCGGCGGGGTTGAAGGCGGCATGACCAACGGCGAGCCCTTATTGATCCGGGTTGCCATGAAGCCCATTCCCACCCTTTACTCTCCCTTGCCTTCGGTGGATTTGGATACATTACAAGCTACTCAAGCCAGCGTGGAACGGTCGGATATCTGCGCAGTCCCCGCTGCTGCTGTGGTTGGTGAGGCAATGACCGCCTGGGTGTTGGCCGAGGCTTTACTTGAAAAGTTTAGCGGGGATAACCTTGACGATCTGAAACAGGCCTTTGCTGCCTATCAGCAGAGGCTGCAAATGGGCGATAAAGGGGCATAAAACGGGAAATTTAAGATTAGGCCGCCGGGAGACGGAGGCAGAAGATCTTTTTGAACTATAACAAGGAAATTCCCAACGAAGCATGGGATATTTCCATGTGGGTGGTGCAGGAAGGTGGATGGCAGAAATATTGTCTTAATCGGTTTTATGGGCTCCGGCAAGACTGTTGTCGGCCGGATTTTGGCCAAGCGGTTGGGCCGGGTGTTCGTTGATTCTGATGAGATTTTGGAGGCCGAGGAGGGTCGGGAAATTGCCCGGATCTTTGCTGAATCGGGTGAGGCCTATTTCCGCCGGCGGGAGAAGGAGGTCTTGGCCCGGGTAGCCCGGGGGACGGATCAGGTGATTGCCACCGGCGGCGGCGCGGTGTTGGACCCGGAGAATCTTCAGGCGTTGCGCAGGAACGGAATCATCGTTAGTCTGGGTGCAGCCGCCGAAACAATCCGGCGACGGCTGGCTAACGTTCGCAACAGGCCGCTGTTGACTGGAGATGATCCGGCGGAACAGGCGGAGCAGATCCGGCGGTTGTTGGCTGAACGGGAGCCCTTGTACAGGCAGGCGGATATCTATATCGCCACCGATGCCCTGGAGACACCGGAAAGGGTGGCGGAGGAGGTTATTAAAAGCCTGCAGCAATTGGAGACCCGGCGGGTGGAGGTAAATTTAGGTGTACGCTCCTACCCGATTGTGATTGGTACCGGCCTGTTGTCCCGCTTGGGACGCTATTTGGAGCAGATGGTCCTGCAGGATCCACTCTTGATTGTGACCAATCCCACCGTGGGAGATCTTTATTTGGAAAGGGTGGAAGGGGCTTTGCAGGCTGCAGGCCGGCGGTTTGCCGTTGTGCAAGTGCCCGACGGTGAGGAGTATAAATGCCTGGAGCAGGTGGCTCGGATTTATGATGCGGCGGTGGAGGCCGGTTTGGAACGGAACTCGGCTGTTTTGGCGCTGGGTGGCGGTGTGATTGGGGATATGGCGGGCTTTGTGGCTGCGACTTACCTGCGGGGAGTAAAATTTATTCAGTTGCCCACCACCTTGCTGGCCCAGATCGACAGTTCTGTCGGGGGAAAGGTGGCGGTGAATCACCCCCGGGGCAAGAATTTGATTGGCTGTTTCTACCAGCCGCAGGGGGTGTTTACCGATCTCACTGTCTTGAAAAGCTTGACCGACCGGGACTATACTGCGGGCTTGGCGGAGGCGGTGAAGTCGGCGGTGATCCGCGATGCCGCCTTGTTTGAGTTGTTGGAGGCGGAGACGGCGGCCATTAACCGGCGGGACCCTGGGATCCTGGGGGAACTGGTGGAGCGGGTCTGCCGGATTAAAGCTGACGTGGTGGCAGAGGATGAGCGGGAACAGGGGAGCAGGGCGATTTTGAACTTTGGCCACACCGTGGGGCATGCGGTGGAGACTGTCACGGATTACCGCTTGTTTCGGCATGGTGAAGCGGTGGCCATTGGTATGGTGGCAGCTACGGCCATGGCGGCGGAGGTGGGCCACTGTGGCCGGGAGTTGGTTGGGCGAATCAGTGATTTGTTGGGGGCCTTCGGGCTACCGACGCAACTGCCCGGCGTGTCGGTGGGTGAATTGTTCGCTGCCATGGGACGGGATAAGAAAGTTAGTCAAGGCCGGGTGAGGTTTGTCCTGCCAAGGACTTTGGGTGTTGTGGAATGGGGTTGCCAGGTGCCTGATGAGGTTGTGCGGCGAGTGTTGCTGGCTTTGGGTGCAAGGGGGAATTGAGCATGCGGATATTGGTTTTGCACGGGCCCAACCTGAATTTGCTGGGCCGGCGGGAACCGGAGATTTACGGCCGGACGACGTTGGCGGAGATTGAGGAGGAGTTGCGGCGGCTTGGTCGGGAGTTGGGTGTGGAGATTGAGTCGCGGCAGTCGAACCATGAGGGGGATCTGGTGGATTGGGTGCAGGAGGCGGAAGGTGAGTTCGCCGGGATTTTGTTGAACCCGGCGGCGTATACTCATACGAGTGTGGCGTTGCGGGATGCTATTGCGGGGGTGGGTGTGCCGGTTGTGGAGGTGCACCTGTCGAATCCGGCGGCGCGGGAGGAGTTCCGGCATGTTTCGTATGTAGCGCCTGTGGTAATAGGGACTGTTGCTGGGTTTGGCAAGGAGAGTTATCTCCTGGGCTTGCGTGCGTTGGTGGGGTATTTGAAGGCGCATTGAGGCGTGGTGTTTGGTGGGAGGGCCTTTGTGGGTGAGTTTGTTCGGGTTGTTCTGAGGGTTAGGGGTTTATGTGTTATTGCCGGATGGGCTGGGGCGGCGTGATCTGAAAGTATTGTTTAGGTCTTTTAGAGGAAGGAGATCGTTTTGTCGATTTCGTAACCCCGAAATCGACAAAGCCGACTCCTGGGTGCTCAACGTACATCGAGTACGCTTGCGTGTCCTCGCTTCCTGCTGCCTTGCCCTGCTCGCATTTGACGCCGCGAGTGGAATCGGGGAAGCATGGCCCAACCAATCCGGCAAGGTACCACCCGGCGTCCATGCCGGGAGATGCCTGGAAGGTTGAGTGTAGAGTGGAAAGTTGTCTACACTCGATCATCCATTGGCTCTCCCCGAAATACCAGCCAGGGAGGCCGGGAAGCGCCGAATTAGCTCAAGGATGAACGTTGAGGTCGCCCCGCAACAGGCCTTCTTCCAGGCAGGTGAAAGGCCAGGGATGGCGGCGACATGCAAGAAACCCTGGATGAATGAAGGAGGTCCCGGAATCATGGGGTTTCCTAGGGTCGGGGGTGAATATAGTGGATCGTTTACAACGGTTACGGGCCAGCATGCGGGAGCATGGCCTGGATGGCTACTTGGTGACCGGGCCCGAGAACTGGCGGTATTTAAGTGGTTTTACCGGATCTAGCGGCGCCCTGGTCATTGGGGAAAAAGCCGAGGTCTTGGTGACGGATTTTCGCTACCTTACCCAAGTCAGAGAGGAAGCGCCCGGTTTTACGGTCCGGCGCCAGGAGGAATCCCTCTGGGCGACGGTGGCGGCAACGCTGCAAGATCTGGGCCTGAAGTGTGTGGGATTTGAAGCGGAACATTTGTCGGTAGATGATTTTTACAAGTTAAAGGAATTGCTGCCGGGGGAGATCTTGACACCTGCACCGGGTTTGGTAGCTAAGTTAAGAATGATTAAGGATACAGGTGAAATTGAACGGATTAGGCAGGCAGTGGCGGTGGCGGATGCGGCGTGGCAGGAAGTGCTGCCCACTATCCGGCCGGGGGATGCGGAACAGGATGTGGCTTGGCGTCTGGAGGAAGCTTTACACCGGTTGGGTGCCTCAGGTACGTCATTTCCCACAATCGTTGCTTCGGGTTCCCGTTCTGCGCTGCCCCATGGCGAGGCCGGGGACCGGCAACTTATGGCCGGTGATCTGGTGGTGGTGGATTTTGGCTGTGTTCTCCATGGCTATTGCTCCGACATGACCCGGACGGTGGTGGTGGGGGAACCAACCCGGCGGCAACAGGAGATTTATCACCTGGTCCTGCAAGCGCAATTGGCGGCTATTGCCGGTTTGCGGCCGCAACTGACCGGACGGGAGGGTGACGCCCTGGCGCGCCGGGTGATCGAAGAGGCCGGTTATGGCGAGTACTTTGGTCACGGTTTAGGCCACAGCCTTGGCTTGGCCATTCACGAAAACCCAAGGTTGTCACCGCGGGAGAACACAGTTTTGGCACCGGGTATGGTGCTGACAGTAGAACCGGGTGTTTATCTTCCAGATTGGGGTGGTATCCGGATCGAAGATGTGGTGGTAATTACGGAAAGCGGTTGTGAGGTCCTGACAGCCAGTGCCAAGGATCTGACGGTTATTTTTTGAGTATTGCCCATATCTTTTCTTTGCTTTGGTGAGAGAATAACCATATGGGTGAAGTAGGGTTACTGGTAAAATTCGTCCCACGCCACAGTTTGTGCAACCTGGCCAAGCGTATTTATGTAAACAGCAGAACCAGAACTCGACAGATGGCCTTTCCCATGGTAAAATAAACAAGTGTTTATTTATTTATCCATCAGAGAATAGGGGGATCATGAATGGTATCGGTCACCGATTTTCGTACCGGTCTTACCATCGAGCTTGATGGCAACATTTACTCAGTGGTGGAGTTTATGCATGTGAAACCCGGCAAAGGCGCAGCTTTTGTCCGGACCAAATTAAAGAACATCAGAACCGGGTTTACCGTGGAGAAAACCTTTAATGCCGGTGAAAAAGTAGGCCTGGCCCGGATTGAAACACGGGACATGCAATACCTGTATAATAACGATAATGAGTATGTCTTCATGGATATGGAGAACTATGAACAGCTGACTTTATCTGCGGATAAACTGGGCGACGGTGTGAAATACCTCAAGGAAAATATGGAGGTCCAGATCCAGTTGTACGAGGGCGAGACCATCGGTGTGCAATTGCCCAACGCGGTGGAACTTGAAGTAGTGGAGACCGACCCGAGCTTCAAGGGGGATACTGCCACCGGTGGCAGCAAACCGGCAAAATGCGAAACGGGCGTGGTGGTCCAAGTGCCCTTCTTCGTTGAAGTCGGGGATATTATCCAGGTTGATACCAGGAGCGGTGAATATTTGAAACGGATGAATAAATAAGTTGCCAAACAAAAAAAGCCTTCTCAAGCAGAAGGCTTTTTTTATTGTCTCCGTTGGTTATGTTTCTCCTGAACAATTAATTTATCTGGTAGGTACTATGAAAACAGTGGCTTAATCCTCCCCGGTTCTGGGTAAAATAAGGCCGGTAAAACAGCGGGGAGGGATGGGAGTGGAGTTGCTGAAGACGGAGGTTTCCTATTTAAAGGGGTTGATTGAGGGGGTAGGATCCAGCAATAATGAGAAATCCGCTGCCGTCTGGGGACAACTGGTCACTGTCTGTGATAGGATTACGGATGAGTTGGAAAGTCTGGCCCAGGCCCAAAAAGAACTGGCCGATTACGTCAAGGCGTTGGATGAGGATTTGGATTTCTTGGAGGCCCAATTGCAATACAAACAAGAGGCTGATGAGGATGACGAAGGCAGTGTGGTGGTGCAGGCCGGCGCCACGGATTCCGGGAATACCGTTTAATTCCCATAATTCCATAAGAAATGAATAATTGAAAATGCCGGTGAAGTTCCGGCATAAAGGTGAGCCCGTCCCCATATCTATAGTTAAAGAAGGGGGGACGGGCTCTTTTGTGGCAAATTGCACAGCCAACCAAAGTGCCGGACCCCGGCTACCGGGCGTTGGAATTTTTAGCGCCCGGCATCCGGCAGGTAGTAGCCGGTTTTATAAACGGGAGCAGGCAAAGGGTCCAGGAGATCCGGCTCCGTCTCAACCGTCCGTTAATGGTGGAAGCGGATGGAAGCTGGATGTTGCGGCCGGACGGAGGGGTTACTGTTCATGCCGCCCGGGCTTGGTTTGTGGGGGAGACAGACCTGATGGGAACCTTGGAGAGGATGACCGCCAGTTCCCTTTATACCATGGAGGAGGAGTTGCGCCGGGGGTTTATTACTTTGCCGGGCGGTCACCGTGCCGGCCTGGCCGGGGAGTGTTTGGTCCGTGACGGGCGGCTCCTGCGGATTAAATCCGTCACTTCGATTAATCTCCGCCTGGCCCGGGAAATGCCCGGCATTGCCCGGCGGCTTTTACCCTTCCTATGGAGCAACGGCCGGTTTTGTCGAACTTTGGTGATTTCACCGCCAAAGGCTGGGAAAACCACGGTCTTGAGGGATCTTATTCGGGCGATCAGCAATGGGGAAATTGCGGGCCACCGCTGCAAAGTGGGGTTGGTGGATGAGCGGTCGGAAGTGGCCGGATGTTTTCATGGGGTGCCACAGTTGGATGTTGGAGTGCAGACCGATGTTTTGGACGGCTGCCCGAAGGCGGAGGGAATCCTCCTATTGCTCCGCACTATGAGCCCGGATGTGGTGGCAGTGGATGAGCTGGGTAGCTACGAAGAGGCGGAAGCATTACGGGATCTATTGCATGCAGGCGTCAGTGTGCTGGCTACTGCCCATGCTGATAACCTTGAGGATCTGCGGAAAAGACCCTCTTTGTTCCGGTTGCTGGCGGACGGAGGGATCCAGCGGGTGGTGGTGCTCAGCCGCCGCCTTGGCCCGGGTACAGTGGAGGGGATCTGGGATGAGACTGCCGGGTCCTTTCTCCCGGTGGGCAGCTTTTGCTTAAGTAGCCAGATTGAACCGGGCAATTCCTGGTAAAGGTTGGAGACAGCTCGTTCTTACCGGCATGATAAGGAAAAAAGGAGGGAAAAGCCATGAAACTGTTCGGGGCGTTATTGGTCATTTTCGGTTTTGGCGCCGGGGGATTGATTTTGGCCAATGCGTACCGGGAGAGATTGGCCCATTTAAAGCAGTTTATCCGGGGGTTAAACCTGCTGGCGGTGGAGGTGGGCTATGCCATGAATCCTTTGGAGACCGCCTTACGCCGTGTGGCGCAAAATCTCAATGGTCCGGTAGCGGATTTTTTTGCTGCCGCAG
>DGDV01000057.1 GCA_002385625.1 Firmicutes bacterium UBA3943 | reverse complement strand
AGATGTGTATAAGAGACAGGGGTAAAGGTGATGAAGTGGTCATTCCCTGGGAGAATATTCGAAAAATCGGCGTTGATGTGATTCTTGTGGAAACCGGTGGCCTTGAAGGAACACGGGCGACTTGAAGGGGTCGTTTCCCATGGGAAAGGCTCCTTCTGCTTTTCTTGACGGGTCATATATTCTATGGTAGTCTGGGTGCTGAAGGGAGTATTTGCATGGGAAATACCGCAAAAATCGCTATGGTTGTTTCAGATTTGGATGGCACATTGATTTTACCCGGCGATCGGATCTCCGATAAATTCCTGGATGTACGTAGGCAATTGGACAACGCAGGCATATTGTTCACCCTGGCTACGGGCAGAGGTTGGTTTAACACTAGGGAATTGGCGCGCCGATTAAACGTAAGTCTTCCCGTAGTTGTTCAATCGGGGGCATTGATTATAGAACCGGCGAGCGGTGAAATTATTGCCAGTTATTGCATTCCTCCGGCGGTTTCGGAAGTTTTATGGCAGTTTAAGGCCAAGGCTTGTGATGCTTTTCTCCTGGATTTGGACGGCATTTATAACACGGAAGGGGTTTTGCATCCCGAAGGGATTAAACTCCTGAATTATTTGGACAAGCAGTGCCGGATCGTCTCCCGTCACTGGACCGTGCCGGCCAAGGGAACGGTTAAACACCTGTTTGTCGGCGACCGTGCAGAGATCTTAACCGTAAGCTGCCGGGTAAAAGCCATCTATCCTGAAGGCCGGCAGATCCTCTGGCCTGGGACAAAAGGATCCGGCTGGTACTTGGAGATTTTTGCCCCCGAGGCGACTAAGGCGGCGGCTGTGGGTTTCATTGCCGGAAGGTTGGGAATTCCCATGGAACAGGTCATGGCCTTTGGCGACGCTGACAATGACCGTGAATTGATCACAGCAGTGGGTTGGGGTTGTGCCGTCAAGGATGCTCCAAGGGAGCTCCGGCGCTTGGCAAGACTGGTTATCCCGGGACCCCGCGCTGATGGTGTGGCCAAAACGCTGGAACGTGTGGTTTTCGGCAAAGAGGAGGAACGAAGATGGAAGCGGTTGTTTTCGATTTTCACACCCACTCGTTTTTGAGTGACGGAAAGTTATCCCCTGTCGAGCTGATCCGCAGGGCATTGGTCCGGGGTTACCGGGGGATTGCCATAACCGACCATGTGTCTGCCGCCAATCTGGAGCGGGTGATTAAGGAAGCCAAAGCCGACTGCCGGTTGGCGGAGGAGTATTGGGGGATAAAGGCTGTTGCCGGCGTGGAACTAACCCATGTCCCGGCTAAGAGCGTGGGACAATTGGCTGCCAGGGCAAAAGAGCTGGGGGCGGAGCTTGTTGTTGTTCATGGCGAAACCCCTGTTGAACCAGTGGAACCGGGGACAAACCGGGCGGCGCTGACTTGCGGGCATATCGACATCCTGGCTCATCCGGGTTTTCTGACCCTGGAAGAGGCGGAAATCGCCAAAGAAAACAAGGTTTTCATTGAGATCTCAGCCCGCCATGGGCACTCGTTTACCAATGGCCATGTGGCGCAGATTGGCCGGCAGGCCGGTGTCAATTTTCTTGTTAACTCCGACGGGCATGCACCGGGTGATCTTCTGACGAGGGCGTGGGCGGAAAAAGTGGCGCTGGGTGCCGGATTTACTCCGGAGGAAGTCCGTGTTATCCTTGAAGTCAATCCCGGACTCCTGCTGGAACGGGTGGTGCAGCGCCGCCGCTGACGCTTGCCGCGGCCTTAAAGGGGATTGTCCTAATTAACGAGAAAAATTGCAATAATAACAAAATAATGATATAATTACGTGGGTATGATCTTGGTGTTATTTTTAGGCAGATCAAAACAGGGGGCAGACAGTGTGAAAAAAGCCTTGGGTCTTTGCCTGATTGTATTGGTAGTAAGCGTCATTGTGCAAGTTTACGCCGGTGAATATATGGATGAATTTGATGAATCTCAGCTTAAACCGGAATGGACCTGGTCCGCCGATGCACGTATCGCATATCTTTTGGCGAAAGGGTACTTAAGGGTGGATATTCCGGCCGGAAGCCCCTTTGATGTGTGGAATAGGCAGCAGGACGGAATGCTGCTCCTGCGCAAGGACCAAGGTTCAGGGGATTGGACCGTGGAGACCGGGTTCCATATTGTGCCAAAGGGCCGGGGGTATCAAGTGGGGATTGTGGTTTGGTCCAACCAACACCTGATGTACTTTTGGGGCTTGAAAAGGGACGTCGGAAAGAATGACGGCAGGCCGACCGGGGAGTTTATGGGGATTTCCGATTTGAGCAAGATACGGAAGGGACTAAACCTCGGGACCGAAGCAAGGCTTAGAATCGAAAAGAACGGTAAGGACCTGGACCTGCAATATTGGGATGAAGATAGTGGAGAATTTGTAACGCATCAGACCTACCGGTTCAAATATCCGGTTAATGCTGTGGGACTGGTGGCGCGGACTTTTGCGCCGAAGGGAGCCGCACTACAAGTTTATTTCGATTATTTTCATCTGCTGCGCGCAGAGGATGAAAGGATAACAACCGGTGAATCTCCCGCGGAGGAAGATGAAGAAGCGGCCGCGGAGAATTCCGGGCTTCAGGAAGAAGCCCCCGGTGGGGAACAGTCAGCCTTGCCTAATGCTCCGCAAGGAGAAACTGCCAATTAAAAAAGGCTGTCTGCAAAGGGTAAAACCTTTTGGGACAGCCCTTTTTAGTTATTTATGCTCCTCCTCTATGATGGAGTGATTGGGGTGTAAACCGTCGGTAGTAAAGTTCAATTGCAATTTTCTCAGCCCGCCGTAATCACCATGGCTGGGAATATGGGTGATATGCATTTCACAACCGGCCAGCTGTTTGAGGTTGCGGAGGCAAATCTCGGCTACTGGATTCATTGTTGAACTTATGGCCAGGACTATGAGGGTTTCCTCCAGGTTGAGGCTGGCGGAGGCTCGCCCGCTGATGTTTTCCTTGAGTTTAATGACGTTTTGGATCAGATTAATCGGTAAAAGATGAATGTGGTCATCAATGCCGGAGATTGTTTTTATCGCATTTAAGACAGCAGCGGATTCGGCATGGAAAATCGGGGAGTTCTTTCCGGTTACCACGGTTCCGTCGGGTAATTCAATGGCTGCGCCACAATAAACACCTTCATTGCCTTTCCCGGTGAGTTGCGCGGATTTTGCCGCTTCCCGCGCCGGAAGCACAGTTTTCCGGTCGCTGACGCCGACACCGGCTTTTTTCATGAGCCGTTCCACGCGTTCCACGGTTTCTAATTTTCCGATTCCCTCCGCATATTCCAGCCGGTACTGAAAATACCTGCGAATAATCTCCTGTTTACCCGCTTCGCGGACCACAGCGTCGTTGATGATCCCGGCGGCAGCCATGTTGACGCCCATGTCTGTGGGGGAGGCATAGCGCGTAACCGGATTGGAGGGGTCGGCGATCTTGGCGAAGATTTGCTTGAGAATGGCGAAGTTTTCTAAATCCCGGTTATAGTTGATGGCTATCTGGTTATAGGCGTGGAGGTGAAACTGGTCGACCATGTTCAGATCGCCCAAATCGGCAGTGGCTGCTTCGTAGGCGATGTTGACCGGATGATCAATGGGCAGATTCCAAATGGGGAAAGTCTCGAATTTGGCAAAACCGGCGCTGATTCCCCGTTGGGTTTCGTGGTAGATTTGTGCCAGGCAGACAGACATTTTGCCGCTGCCGCCACCGGCACCAGTGACAATGACGATGGGTTTCTTCGTGGGGAGGTAAGGTTGTTGACCATAGCCTTTTTCGGAGACCACTAAATCTATGTTCAGAGGATAGCCGGGGATTTCGCGGTGGAGAAAGACGGGGATGTTTTGGTGTTGCAATTTGTTATAAAAACGTTCGGCCAGGCTTTCCCCTTCGTAACGGGTGATGACGACTCCCGAAATATTGAGGCCTTGTTCACTAAGGAAGGCAATATCCTTTAAGGCTTGTTGATCATAGGAAAGCCCGAAGTCATGGCGCACCCGGCCGCGTTGAATATCTTTGGCGCTCACGCAATAATAGATCTCGGACATATCTTGAATACGCTTTAAGACTTGAATTTTGGCGTTTGGTTGGTAACCGGGGAGCACACGGGCGGCATGAAAATCGTTGGAGAGCTTACCGCCAAATTCGAGATAGAGCTTCTCCCCAAATTTAGAGACCCGTTCTAAAATGGTCTTTGATTGGATGTCGACATATGTTTCAGTGTCAAAACCACGTTCTTTCATAATTAATACCTCCGTATGTTTTTCCACAATCCTTAATTATAATACAGACCAAATAGAAAAACCAGGATTTAGATGAATTTTAGAACTTGATCTTTGGCGCAGTTGGTGATAATGTTATTTCTTGCCGAAAGCAACTGAGTCACGGCAAGACATGATGTAAAAGAAAACAACAACGATTTATTACAAAACAATTCATTACAGAACAATTCTACAACAAAAATGACGCAGCCGGTGAAAGGACAAAATTACCATTGCAATACACCGTACAACATGATATACTAACCTGGCTGCCAAAAATCGGCATCTGAACCTTGAAAACTGAACAGCG
>DGDV01000058.1 GCA_002385625.1 Firmicutes bacterium UBA3943 | reverse complement strand
AAGGTCAAGTCTTAACCCCTGGAAATTACCGCCTCTCAGCAAAAAAACGGCGTAAAATTTCTCCGCATTCTTCCTGTAAAATACCGCCAACAACCTGCGGCCGGTGGTTGAGGCGGACTTCACCCAGGACGTTCAGAACGGAACTGGCAGCCCCCGCTTTTGGGTCATAGGCCCCAAACACCACCCGGTCCACTCGGGCGTTAACCAAAGCTCCGGCACACATGGGGCATGGTTCCAAAGTAACATAAAGGCACATACCGGTCAACCGCCAGTGTCCCCGCACCCGGGCTCCTTCCCGCAAGGCCAAGATCTCTGCATGGGCCGTGGGGTCCTGCAATGTTTCCCGCAGATTATAGGTCCGTGCTACTTCCCGGTCCCCTTCGACCAAAATTGCACCCACCGGCACTTCTCCCTGCCGGTAAGCCTGTTCAGCAGCTTTTAATGCTTCAGCCATCCAAAACTTATCATCTATTATTATCACATCATCGCCTCCGCCCGGTTAACTGCGGAATATTCGGGGTATTTTCGCCTTTAACCGCACAACCAAGTCCTCGGAGCAGCAAGGTGTTATTCGCTTTGTCTTCCGATAATCCTTTCATCCCACATTCATTGGCTTGCGTCGGGTAACCCTTTACCCGCAACGTCAATGGTTTTCTTCTTGGTATTTTTTGTAATCATCCCGCATTTGCTGATACTGTTCATGTACAAGTTTAGCCAGGGCCGGTTCGGCTATTAGATCCTCTTTTAACCTTACTGCCATATTAAACCAACGCGATGATTTTTCAAACTCACGGATCTGCCGGGCTAATTCACCCAAAAGGTAGATCAGACCTAGCCGAGTCATGGGGCCGATGGGGAGATCCTCCTCCTGATAGGCCCGTTCGTAGCTCTGATAGGCCAAACGCAAGAAATCAAGCTCTTGGGCCTGGTCTCCTTCTTCCCGACAAAACCAGGCTGTTCGTAGATACAAACTCCCTAAAACACTGGCAGGTACTTTGGCAATAAGACCTAGACGAATGGCATGGCCAAAGCACTGCGCCACCAACTCCGGGTCATCCCGCTCAACATTAACGGCCTCCGTCACCTGCAGACCCCCGGTCCTTCCCTTCAGTCGCGCCTTCTCCGCTGCCGGCAAATCGCTGAAACGGTTATTGCCAGCAGCATAGCCACACCAACAACAGACCGTGACAAAGTAACGAACGGGATGCAGGTCGTTGGCATACCAAACATGGTGATCGGGATCCCAACGCAAAACCCGCATGCGAACTTGACGGAACCTTTTGACCAAAAGCTCATTCTCGCAGAGCGGGCACGCTATTGTTGTCAAATAGGTGTATTTAGTTTCCTTTGCTTGCTTATCCATATTTTATATATCGGCAGAGTTCTCCTTGACTTTAGTTAAGCGAACGTTCATCCCTCTCCTGCGCCTTGCAGCATCAATAAAAGGGCTGACAAAGCCAACCGACCTAACCCTCAGTTTACCGGCGCTTTCTTTTTTTTACTGGACTTAACCATCCCTATTATTGAAGATCATGATTAATTCCGGGACTTGTTAAGTGTTTTTGTTGACACTGCTTCCATAAAGAATTACTATTAAAGTTGTGACATTAATTGAGTTTTGGTCTAAAGGCAGGTGAGGACAGTGGAGGCTGACGGTAGTAGTTGGTTGTTTAATATGCTTATAGCCAAGTTTAAATCCGCTTGTGCCTTTCACTGTTCCGGGGAAGAATGGTTTGCTCCTGTTAACTAAAGGGAACAGGCTCTCCTAATGTTGGTGAAAGGCACAGAGTTGCAGTTGTCAATACCAACGTAAGGGGGCCTGTTTTTATGATCAAAACTTTTCTATCCACCGGTGATGAACTAAAAACCATCGACAACCTTGCCGAACGGGGCGTTTGGATCAGTTTGACCAGCCCGTCCCCGGCCGAAATCGAAATGGTCTGCGCCAAAACCGGCGTCAGTCTGGACCTGGTCCGCGCGGCCCTGGATGAAGAGGAGCGGCCCCGGATTGAGGTGGAGGAAGACCAGTTACTTATCTTGATCAACATCCCGACTTCCGAAGGAACCAATGGCCGGCTCTATTTCGATACCATTCCCTTGGGGATTATTGTCGCCGAAAATTATGTGATCACCGTCTGCCTTAAGGATAATCCAATCATGGCCGAATTTGAGCATGGCCGGCCCCGCTCCTTTTATACCTTTATGCGGACCCGTTTCGTTCTTCAGATTTTGTTCAAAACTGCCACCTATTATCTCCGTTATCTAAAACAGATCGACAAACGCACCAATGAAATTGAAAATCAACTGCACCGTTCCATGAGGAACGAGGAGCTTATCAAACTGCTGAACCTGGAGAAGAGTTTGGTTTATTTTACCACCTCCCTTAAAGCCAACGGGATCGTCATGGAGAAACTCTTAAGGTCCCATTTAGCTAAAACGCCCGACCCAGATTCGCAAAAGGCATCCCAGATCCTAAAGATGTACGCTGATGACGAGGACCTGTTGGAGGATGTAATTACCGAAAATAAACAAGCCATTGATATGAGCGAGACCCACAGCAGTATTCTCAGCGGCATGATGGATGCCTTTGCCTCTGTAATCTCTAACAATCTTAATATTGTCATGAAGTTCTTAACCTCCGTAACGATTGTGTTGTCTCTGCCGACCATGGTGGCCAGTTTTTACGGGATGAACGTTCATCTCCCCTTCCAGCATTCTCCCTTCGCCTTCAGCATCATAATTGGCATCTGCTTCCTCTTTTCTCTCACCGGGGTAATTCTGCTCCGACGGAAAGACATGTTTTAGGCCTCGTCAAGAAAAGCCCCTTGCTTTTTTAAGCAAGGGGCTTTTTACTGTTTTGAGGTTCATTGTTTGTTTTGAAAAGTGTTTTTCCCGCATAACCATGGTTCCGAATACCAACGTTTTTTCCATGGCCGGACCCTTCTAAAACGAGTGGTGCTATTGTTTAATCTTTATAAAAATTATTTTCCCGTGATCCAAAATAAGGTTTAATTTATGAAACAAATTTGTTAAAATTGTATTATACCATATAATCGTTTAGATCTTGGGAGGTGAAGGGAAAAACAGAATAATTCAAGGATAATTGCAGTATTAAAAACTTAGGGAGGGCAAGTAAATGAAAGGTCGTATTGTAAAGGGTTGGCTATTCTTGGTCTTAGTGGGGCTTTTTATCTGTAATTTCCAAGGCGTTTTCGCTGCAAAAAAAGTCCAGCTTGATCTGTTCTTTTACAAACAAGAAATCGTAAAAGAAATGGGCGAACTCACCCAAGCCTTCTCCAAAAAATATCCTGACGTTGAAATAAAGTTGGAAATCGTCCCTAACGAAAGCATGGCCGTTCTCCGCACCAAAATGGCTGGTGGCAATGCCCCGGATATCATTCAACTCCAATCCTATGCCAGCGTCTTCGAGTTTGCCAAAGCCGGTTGGCTGGCCGATCTGACCAAAGAACCAGTAATTAGCAAGGTCGTTCCCAGCACAAAAACGGCAGTGACTTACAACGGCAAGGTTTATGCTCTGCCCATGGATGTGGCCGGTATTGGCATTATTTATAACAAAGATATCTTCAAAAAGTACGGTTTGAAACCGCCGACCACCTTCTCCGAGTTAAAATCGGTCTGTGCTACCCTGAAGAAAAACGGGGTCACTCCCTTCGCCGGTTTGTTCAAAGCCAACTGGTCACTGGGCCATTTTATCTCCATGGTCCATACCTCTTTGGCCGGGGACAAACTCATGCCGTGGCTGGAAAAGATGAACCAAGGCAAAGGCTCCTTTGCTGATCCCATCAACAAAGCGGAACTCTTCAAGATCATGGACTTCTACAAAGCCAACGTAGATAAAAACGCGGCAGAAATGGACTGGAACGAACAACAAGCCGCCTTTGCCAGCGGTAAAGCTGCCATGATGGTTCAAGGCCTCTGGTCCTATGGCGCGGCCATTGAAACCAATCCTAAACTTAATTGCGGATTTATCCCCTTCCCCACCAGCGATAACCCCAAAGAAAACAAACTCTTTGCCGATGTCGACTCCACCTTTGCCATCTCCGCCACCTCCAGTCCGGAGAAAACAAAGGCCGCCAAACTCTTCTTGGAGTGGTTGGCCACCCCGGAAGCTGTTAAGATCTGGGTGGAAAAATGCAAGCTGGTTCCGACTTTTAAGGGTGCGGATGTTTCGTCCATGGACGCCCCCTTCCAAGACCTGGTCCGTTACTTAAACGATGGCAATACCAATCCCTGGGCGTTTGCCATGTACCCAGTGGCCGTTTTTGAAGACGCCTGCAAAAACGGGGCGCAAGAGTACATGTTCGGCCGGAAGAACGCCGATCAAGTCATCAAATACATCGATGATACCTGGAAACGGGAGATTAAAAAATAATCAGCCCCGTCGCTAGAAGAATAAGTGGGCATTCATTTGCCCACTTATTCTTCTCCGAAGGAGGAGAAAAAACCATGGTTGCTTCGAAAAAAAGTAAAATATTCTTCTTCATCATCTTTCTGCTACCGGCTTTACTCTTGTATTCATTGTTTTTTATCAAACCCTTCATTGAAGGTATTCACTATTCTTTCACCGATTGGAACGGCATTGTTCCTGAGATCCCGTTGAGCTTTGAAAAAACCGAGTTTGAAACCGAAGTTTTGGCAAAGATGAAAAGCCCCAAGCACTTGGCGGTGGTCAAAAAGTATTACCGGTTGGACGGGGATTTCTATCGCCTGACCAACTGGATCTCCGAAGCAGGTAAACCCGACCGCCAGTTAACCAACACCGAACGCCAAAAGATAAAAAAAGCCCTGAAAACCGTCGGGATCTCTTCCATCAACTACATCGGTTTTGAGAATTACAAACAGATGTTCACCAACGACATTCGTTTTATCCCCCGGTTTGAAAAGCGCTTTTTGTACAATGAGTTTGAAGATCTGCCCGAAACCATTGAGGCGAAGGCTTTTCATAAATACCTTTTAAATAACATCAAGGATCCCGCCGATAAAAAATGGCTCCTGACAAAATACCAATTTGACGCCACTGCCAAATCCTACCATCTGTTGCCGTACACTGAAGCAGAGGACGAAAGGCTTCGAACAATCCTGGCGCAGAATATGTTTGAAAATAAGTTCATTCCCGGCGTTATTGGCTTTACCCTATTTTTTACCTTCTTCAATGTAGTAATCACTAATCTCTTTGCTCTACTGCTGGCAATGATCCTTGATACCAAGCTGCGGTTTAAAAACGCTCTGCGGTCAATTTTTTTCCTACCTAATGTATTAAGTCTGGTTATTGTGGCCTTTATTTGGTCCTTTGTCTTTCGCCTCATCCTTCCGCCCCTGACGGGCATCCCCATTTGGCTGGGCAATCCCGACATTGCCCCCATCGCAGTACTGATAGTCTCCATCTGGCAGGGCGCGGGTTATCTCATGGTCATCTACCTGGCTGGACTGCAAACCATTCCGGCGGAGATCACGGAGGTAGCCGAGGTTGACGGGGCCAACTGGTTCCAACGTTTTCTCCATGTAAAAGTCCCCTTGTTGGTTCCGGCCTTCACAATTTGCTTCTTCTACAGCATTGCTAATTCCTTAAAAATGTTCGATCTAATCTTTGCCTTGACCAACGGCGGTGGCCCTGCCTACGCCACTACTTCCATCGTTATTGATATTTACAACAATGCCTTTCTCCAAAACCAATTCGGGTACGCTACGGCTAAGGCGATTTTCCTCTGCCTGATCATCATCGTCATTACTGGTACCCAATTATTCCTCATGAAAAGGAGAGAAGTTGAGCTATGAGCAGAACAAACCTGCAAGTAGACGAGGTGCTGCAAAAGCGTATCCAAATAAAGACTTCTTCACCAAAGCGTCTTGCCATGCTCTTTGTGGAGATTGTGATGTGCGCATTGGCTTTCATTTTCTTATTCCCGGCCCTTTTAACCTTGGTTAACTCCTTTAAGTCGCATCCCGAGATCGTTATGAATCCCTTTGCGCTTCCCACTAAACTCCAATTGAGCAACTATGCCAATGCCTGGCGTGAGACGAATTTCCCCGTTGTTCTTGCCAACACCTTTTTGATCACCCTCGGCAGCACCATTGGGATCGTTCTTGTCAGCTCAATGGCTGCTTATGTCCTGGTCCGGTTCAAATGGAAGATCAGCTGGGTAATCTTTCTGCTCTTTACCTTCTCCATGGTTGTTCCTTTTCAGGCCATTATGGTTCCCTTATTTGCCAACGCCAAGAGTTTGAACCTCTTAACCATACTCGGGATCATTCCGATCTACATCGGACTGGGCTGTCCCTTGGCCATCTTTATGTATCATGGTTTTATTAAGGGCGTCCCCCTGGAGATCGAGGAATCCGCCGCCATCGACGGGGCATCCATGTTCCGCCGGTTCTTCCAGGTGGTTTTCCCTTTGCTCACACCGATTACCGCAACTGTTGCCATTCTAAACGTCCTCTGGATCTGGAACGACTTTCTCCTGCCCTTGCTAATCATCCCCGGACAGACCCTGCAACTGGCCCAGTACAAATTCATTGGCCAATTCCGGCAAGATTACGCCCTGGCCATGGCCTCCCTGGTGCTGTCCGCTTCGCCCATCGTCCTTTTCTACCTGATCATGCAAAAGTACATCATTAAAGGAATCAGCGCCGGTGCCGTCAAAGGCTGATCCCATTTTGGCTTTGCAAAAAGCCCCCATGTCATGGGGGCTTTTTCGTTTAAATAAATCGTTTATTAATCAATAAATATTCCCGCCGTTTGCTTCTTAAGATAAAGCAATAAAAAAGGACCCTTCCCTTTGGTCTAAATGGCAACATGTTTACTACTGCAATCACCCCGGTTTGGCTTGGAGGCCGGAGCGGGCGAGAAACGCTGCTTTCAACACTCATGTGATGGGAAGGATCTCTTGTTGTGGTGAATTCCACAACTGTGACAATTTAAGAATACTATATGGATGGGCCGAATTCAATTGCGGATATGTTAATTTTTTGTCAAACTAAGACAAGAAAAAAGGGGCTCTGTTCCCCTTTTTTCGGATCCATTTTACTAAGGTAAAATTATGCTGCCCTTCAGCATCACATATTTACTGTTCGCAAAGCCGTCACACTGCCCGCGGACACGAACGGCTTGCCCGGCCTTCAGAGTTTTTGCCTGCTTAATATATTTTGGCTCCAGATAGCATTGGACACAACCCGCCTCCGAACCGGAGTTTATCTCCAAAACATACTTTTCAAAGACATCCTTGGTAAGTCCTTTAACCGTACCTTCAACATCCAGGTATTTCCCATAGTATTTCTTATCGGCTGCAACCGCATCGGTGGCATAAGCGGAAAACAGGGCATTACCTGTAATTTTAATGGCATCTGTTACACTCTCCGCCGCCACCGGCTCGTTCGACACATAATCTTCTTCCTCAATGACTTCTTCCTCCGGTACCAGTTCCTCAGCAGCCCCACTCTTTTCCGTTTTTTGTTTCGGCTCATCCATACTGCCAATGGCAAAAAGGGCAAAGAGCGCCAGGCAGACTACAGTTACCAGTACCATCCAAAAATTCCTTTTCATTGTGTACCACTCCCCTTTATGAATCTACCTGCAATGGTTATTGCCATTAAGAAGGCTATGAACTCCGCCACCAAGTCCGTTGGATCATAGGTTCCGGAGATCCAGCCCGCTTTCTGCCCCAATTCCAATGCTAATCCCAAGGCTAAGCCGGTAACAACCGGAAATTTGCGCCAACCGGGTTCTGCCAACCAGAGCAAGGATAACAACATGGTCAAGGCATAAACCCAGAGAAAATCCGGTGTATAATAAAATATCCAGTTAGGTAGATAAACCCTATATCCACCAGCCAATTGCCGCCAAATCAGCACCAACCGTTCCAGGCCAAGCAGCTTTAACCAGGCAAAGACCTTCAACGACCGGGGCGCCCAAGTCAGATAGATCAACCCGCCCAAAGCCAGGGGCGCGACGGTATGCACCAAAAGGAAACAGAGGTTGTTACGGTTTTTTTCTCCTCGCGCCAGCGAAACCACCTACACACCGGATGGTATTATCAGGTATATAGTTTACTTCTCACAAATCAGCAAAATACCTTCTCCGTTTTTATTTTTTTTAAACCCATGCATTATTCGGCATAATTAAACATTTTTCCCAATAACTACTCCGTTAAGGCAATTCATAAACCTAATCCGCAAAGAAAGGAAATGACAAAGAATAACACGAAATTACAAACACACGTTTTTCCGGTATTAACAAAGGAGGAACCGATATGATCAACTATATCTGGCTGGCTCTCATCGTTATCGGTATACTGACCGCCCTCTTGCAAGGAAAGACGGATCTTGTCACCACAGCCGCTTTTGACGCAGCAAACTCTGCGGTGGAACTGTCTATTGGTCTCGTTGGCATCATGACCCTTTGGCTCGGCCTGATGAAATTGGCTGAAGCCTCGGGCATTGTCCGCTTTATCGGTCGTTTGCTTAAACCGATCATGAAAAGGCTTTTCCCGCAGGTGCCAGAGGATCATCCGGCCATGGGAAGTATGGTCATGAATATGGCGGCAAATCTCTTAGGCCTGGGCAATGCAGCCACCCCCCTGGGTATTAAAGCCATGAAGGAACTGCAGGAACTGAACGAAGAGAAGGATACCGCCTCCAACGCCATGTGTATGTTTCTGGCGATCAATACCGCCTCCGTAACCTTAGTCTCCACCTCTGTCATCGCTTTCCGCAAAGCCGCCGGTTCTGTCGCCCCGGCCGAGATTATCGGACCCACCATCATCGCCTCGGTCATCGGTACGGCTGTCGGCATCATCGCCGCAAAAATCCTGGAAAAGATCTCCGGGAAGGGGGGCCGCTGAAATGTTTGAACGAGTTGTCAATCTCATTTCCGCCTATGCCATACCTGTTCTCATTCTCGTCATTCCCCTCTATGCTGCTTTGAAGAAGGTCAAAGTCTATGAGGTGTTCTGCGAAGGAGCCGTGGATGGCTTTCATACCGCGGTTCGCATCATTCCTTTTCTCGTGGCAATGCTTGTCGCCATCGGTATCTTCCGTGCCTCCGGAGCCATGGACATTCTGGTGAAATTTTTCTCCCCCCTAACCAGGCTTTTCGGTATGCCCGGCGAACTGCTGCCCTTGGCTTTGATGAAATCTCTCTCGGGAAGCGGTGCCAACGGCTTGCTCACCGACGCGCTGAAAACTTACGGGCCGGACAGTCTCATCGGCCGCATGGCTTCGATCATGGCGGGATCATCGGAGACAACCTTTTATGTGATCGCCGTTTATTTTGGCGCCGTTGGGGTACGCAAGACCCGGCACGCGGTACCCGCCGGCCTGATCGCAGATGTGGCCGGTATTTTGGCTGCTGTCTGGATCGCCCACCTCATGTTCAGCTGAGCGACTGCCTGGGCGAATTCCAATTAAAATCCGACCTTGCCCTTTTACAATGGAGAATATTAGCCCGTGGCTTTTCTTTTCGTATATGTTTTCACATATAATTGGGAGGGGGTGGACTTATGCTGCGCGGCAAACGGCTACTGCCGGGAGATACCATTGGAATTGTCGCACCGGCAAGCCACGCCGGGGAGGACCGGATTCAAAAAGCCGTTTCCAACTTGACGAATTTAGGCTATCGGGTGCTGTTGGGGAAAAGTTGTACACAACGGTGGTATTCCTATGCGGGAAGGGATGAAACCCGGGCAGCAGACCTCAATGATTTCTTCCGGGATGATGCTGTAGATGCCATCATGTGCCTGCGTGGGGGATACGGATCCCTCCGGCTCCTGGACCGGTTGGATCTGGCCATGATCGCCGAGCATCCCAAGGTCTTTATTGGCTACAGCGACATCACCTGTTTGCATTTGGTTTTTAACCAAAAAGTTAACCTGATTACCTTCCATGGTCCAATGTTAACTTCGAATTTTGCCGACGGACCTGATCCAGTCACCGGACTATCGCTGACAAACGTCGTCTGTGCCGGTAACAGGCCCCCGGTGATTCAAAACGCCACAACGTCCTTAAAGGCCTTGGCAGGCGGAGTCGCCGAAGGGCAGATCATCGGCGGGAATTTGACTACCCTCATGTCCATGTTGGGCACGCCTTATGCCCCTTATTTTCAGGATAAAATCCTCTTCATGGAAGATGTGGGAGAGGCCACCTATCGGATCGATCGGGCCCTCACCCAACTTCTCCTCATGGGAGAATTACAGAAACTAAAAGGAATTATTCTCGGGGATTTTCACAATTGCCGGCCGGCGGCAGAGACAGACATGACCCTGACAGAAGTGTTTCAGGACCGTTTGGGCTGCTTGGGTATTCCGGTACTCATGGGCCTGGAGAGCGGCCATTGCCGGCCGTTGCTGACCCTGCCCCTGGGAGCCCTGGCCCGGATCAACGGGGATGAAGCCCGGATTGAATTTTTAGAGCCGGTTGTGGAATAGAGGAGTAAAGAAAGCAGGCCATTTAGGGGTTTCACTGAATTTACATTTATAAGGTACACCGGATAAGGGGGATGACCATGAACACGGAAGCACTGCACCGCCAGGTTGACGCGATCATTGATTGGGTGGTAGAAACCCGGCGAGCTCTTCACCAACACCCCGAGTTGGGTATGGAGGAGCACCAGACAGCTGAGAAGATCGCTGCAGCCCTGGCGGAGATAGGCATACCCTATACCCCGGGTGTGGCAGGAACAGGAATTATTGGTATCATCACCAGCGGCGCGCCTGGGAAAACCGTGGCCCTCCGGGCGGATATGGATGCCCTCCCCATTCAGGAACAGACAGGGCTGGCCTATGCCTCCCGCATCCCCGGTAAGATGCATGCCTGCGGCCACGATGCCCATATGGCCATCCAGTTGGGTGCCGCCCGGGTACTGCATGAAATGCGCAACGAGCTTTGCGGCACAGTCAAATTGCTCTTCCAGCCCGCCGAAGAGACCACCGGCGGCGCCCAACCAATGATAGCCGCAGGTTGTATGGACAACCCCCTCGTCGACTATGTCTTGGGCCTCCATGTCACACCCCAGTTGGAAACAGGGGAGATTTGGGTCAGGTATGGGACCCTTACCGCCTCCAGTGACGTTTTCCGTATCACCGTTCATGGCAAGTCGGCCCACGCCGCTTATCCCGAGGAAAGCGTGGATGCCATTGTCATCGCCGCCCAACTCATCACCTCGCTGCAAACCATTATTGCGAGGAATGTCTCACCGCTCACCTCAGCTGTTTTAACGCTGGGTAAGATCTGTCTCTTATACACATCT
>DGDV01000028.1:12844-14933 GCA_002385625.1 Firmicutes bacterium UBA3943 | reverse complement strand
TTAGTTTTTAGGGAGCAGGTCAGATATACTAATTGAAATTCAAAAAGAAACAGGGAAAAGTATCGATGAAATATCCCGAGTATGTGAAGGATGTCCTAATCAACCTTTAGACAAAGAAATGAATTGGACTTAAAATTTCAATTCTGATTCTTTGGGGTACAAAATATGATTGTAGGTACTTAAACAGGGAACGGCCTGATTTTTTCGGGCCGTTCCCCATTTCTTAACTTGGCATGGGGAAAAATATACGCTATAATTAGTACTAGATACTAATAACAGTTACTAACAACAGCTATTAATGAAGTAAGGCCTGATAGGGGGGATAACATGGCCGAGCGGAGGTTAGCCAAGGGCGTCCGGCAGGAAAGGCTCCGGGCGGAGCTCAAACGGGATCCCTTTATCACCGATGAAGAATTGGCCCAAAAGCTCGCAGTGAGTATCCAGACCATTCGCCTTGACCGTCTGGAACTGGGCATTCCCGAAGTGCGCAAGCGCACCAGGCTGCTGGCGACGGAGGCCTTTGAGCGGGTTACCAGCCTCAACCGGAATGAGTTGTTCGGTGAACTGCTGGCCCTGGAGCCGGGTAAAAGCGGTATTTCCATGATGCTTACCACCGAAGAGATGGTCCTTTCCCGCCGGTCCGTGGTCCGCGGCCATTACCTGTTCTTTCAGGCCAACTCCTTGGCGGTGGCTGTTATCCCTGCTACTGCTGTCCTGACCCGCGACGCGGAAGTTCACTATTTAGCCCCGGTAGGAGTGGGCGAAAAGTTAATCGCCCATGCCACTGTGGTGCAGGTGGAAGGTAGGCACTACCGGGTGGAGGTGAAGATCCGCCGGGGAACGGAGGAAGTCTTCCGGGGGGTATTCGTTGTGGTCGCCCTGGAGGAACAATAGAATGCCCAGGGGTGGGCATGATACTTTTTAAGGAAGGTGCAATCATGCTGAGAACGGAAATTTGTGATCTGCTGGGAATTGAACTACCAATCATCCAAGGCGGGATGGCCTGGATCGCCACGGCGGAACTTGCCGCCGCTGTCTCCGAAGCCGGCGGCCTTGGCATGATCGCGGCTGGTAATGCCCCGGCGGAGGTGGTCCGGGAAGAGATTTTAAAAGCCAGGCAATTAACAAATAAACCCTTTGGGGTAAATGTCATGCTCATGTCAGAGCATGTGGATGCGGTGATGAAAGAGATCTTAGAACTGAGGGTTTCGGTAATCACCACCGGCGCGGGCAACCCGGGGAAATACTTACCGGACCTGAAGGCCGCTGGAATAAAGGTGATTCCCGTGGTTAACTCGGCCTCCCTGGCCAAACGGTTGGAGCGGGCCGGGGTGGATGCCATCATCGCCGAAGGGATGGAGGCGGGTGGTCATGTGGGTACCGAGACTACCATGGTTTTAGTGCCGTACTTGGTGGATACGGTGAATATTCCGGTGATTGCCGCCGGCGGGATCGTCGACGGCCGGGGGATGGCTGCCGCCTTTATGTTGGGGGCCAAAGGCGTTCAAATGGGTACCAGATTCCTCTGCGCCGAGGAGTGCATTGTCCATCCAAAATATAAAGAAGCGGTCATCAATGCGGCGGACCGGGATACTTGTGTTACGGGGGCGCGGACCGGCCATCCCGTCCGTACGCTGAAGAACAAATTGGCAAGAAGGTTCCGGCAACTGGAGGAGAGCGGGGCCAGTGTTGAGGAACTGGAGAACTTGGGCCGTGGTAAGCTCTATGCCGCCGCCCGCCTTGGTGATGTGGAAGAAGGATCGGTGATGGCTGGGCAAGGGGCGGCTCTTGTCAAGAAGATCCAGCCAGCCCGGGAGATTCTCAGGGAAGTGGCGGAAGAAGCGGAGAAGCTATTGGCGGGTTGTTCGGTCCCGGTTGTCGGTTAAGGATAGCATCGGGGTTATTCGGGCAGATTCGGTTAATATAATTTACAACGGAATTACAACAAAACGAGGGAAGTTATATTCGTTAACTTCCCTCGTTTGCCTTCATATTAAGTTGTCAAAATTATAGATCAGCCCACTTGGCAATGGTGGCAGTAACTGTGGCATCACCGGTCACATTAAGCGTTCTGTTTGAAAGCTCCTGA
>DGDV01000028.1:9662-12676 GCA_002385625.1 Firmicutes bacterium UBA3943 | reverse complement strand
GATAGTGAAGGTTCCGGAATAGGTACCGTCTGTATTTTTTGTTAAAGCATATCCAGTGTAAGTAGGATCCCAGCTGCAACCAGGAAGTGAACCAATAGCGTAAATCGTGGCATCATCCGGGGTATTATCGGGAACAGTGACTATAAAGGTAATTTCTGCTGTTGTGTCCGTATCAGAGTTAGAACTACCGCCGCAGCCGACAACCATCAGGACCATTAAGGCTGCGAGGAAAAGAAGTAAAAGTTTTTTCACACCAACTACCTCCTCGATTTACCGTAATTTAACTATATTGCAACTAATCTTTTACAATATGTCAAGCTATTTAGGCATATAATTCCAACTTTTAAGGAGGGGGAGTGTGAAGGTTTTGTTCTATACGGGAATTTAGTGAAATGTTATTATTTTAATTCTCCTGACGGTTGACCGGAGTTTTTTGATTCAACCGGAGCGAGAGGGTCATTAGACTGTTCACCAAATGGAGATGTTCCACACAAACACCGGGGGGTGCAGTGATCCGAACGGGGGCAAAATTCCAAATGCCTTCAACACCGTGGGCTACCAGGAGGTCCACCATTTTTTGGGCAGTTTCTGCCGGTGTTGTAATGATGCCGATCTTGACCGGGTTGTTGTCCAGAAATTGCGGGATTTCATTAGTATCATAGACATTGAATCCATATTCACTGGGGCCGTGCACGGCAGGATTGGTGTCAAAAGCAGCTAATAGCTGGAAGTTACGCCGGCGGAACCCTTCATAGCCGGCGATGGCGCGGCCCAGATTACCATAGCCCAACAGGATCATGGGATTTTCCTTATCCAATCCGATTATGGAGTTGATTGCTTTGAGTAATTCCCGTACGTTGTAGCCATAACCTTGCAGTCCGAAGCTGCCAAACCAGCTCAAATCCTGTCTAAGCTGGGAGGCGGTTATTCCAATGCGTTTGGCAAGTTCCGGCGAGGAGATCCGGTCGATATCCAGCCGGGCCAATTCATCCAAGTACCGTTGGTAGACGGGAAGACGCCTCATAACCACCAGAGGAATGCCCTTGCCCCCATTATGTCCCATGTTCCACCCTCCTGTCTCCAGTTGAGAAGTAATTCTGTGTGGTTTAAATCCAAACAATGCAAATAATTGCCGGAAACCGGTAATTATGCCCGTGGTTTACGTCTTTGGCGTGATGATGTCCTGTCCGAAGCCAAATAGTCATATTCCGCAATTTGCTGAAAAAAAGGCGCATAATACGGGTAGTTAAAAAATTAACCAACTGATGAAATTATCATATCAAAAGCAGCAAGGTCTGTCCAGATTCTGGGGGACAATTCTTTGCAAGCGGCGGTCGATCCTTGCTGGTTTTCCTGTTTTGCCTGTTTTAAATTTGATGAAGGAAACGGTTCGGCCGGCAATTGCCCGGCGGCTGCGGGCAGGATCCGGTAGCAGGCAGCTTTATTATGCCTTGGGCGGGATCGTAGGCCGTATTTTTGTCTCCGCCTATGAGCGGGGAGAACGGGTTTACCAGGCGATGCTGTGCCGGGGTTGGCCAAGGCGTGACTCTTTTGAAAACGACCCCTTGGCAAAGGGGAGAGATTGTCCTGACCATTACCTTATTTTTTGTTATTGCATTACCCATATTTGCTGATTTGCTATTGTGAAGAAAAAGTGAGGCTTCTTGGTTAGATCCTTTTTGCCACAGGGTCATGGTCTTGCATAACGGGTAGTCGGTGATTGCGGTAAAACGGAAGAAGTTTTGGCAAGTCACGTAATCCGGGAGCTTTTGGGGCTAGACGGCGAGGATGAATGACATTTTAATTATGTTTTTTTGGGGGTTTTGCATTAATCCATATAAAGTTCGGTGTTAAAGTACCGATAATGTCAAAAGAAGCAGGGTGTTGTGCACCGAATTGCATATGAAATGCATTGCGTGGCAGAAGAAAGGTAATGTTGCCCGGAACAAAGTTATTTATTGTAAAGACAATGTATGGTTCCACAGAATAATATTAGTTCGGTTAACTTTTTTAAAAAAAAAAAGAGGAATTACGCCATCAATGGCAAATAATTAATATTCGGATAGGCTTAATTCGCATGTATCCAGCTATTAAGCCTAAATTGCTTTGCTGTAACTTAGGTGTCAAGCGGCGATCTTAAAGAAGAGCCGATTGATAACCCAGAGAAAAGGAGGCGAAAGACAACAAAATAACCTTTTCCATTTCCATCTTAAAGCTTGAAATCAATTACTTAAAAAGTATTAGGAGGATGGTTGATGAAAAAGTTAGCATTAGTGCTAGCAGCAGTGATGGTTTTTGCTCTTGCCATTCCTGTAATGGCTAAAACCACTCAAGACGGCTATAACGTGACATTCTCTTATTATGCTCCGAATGCAAATGCTGTTTATCTGGCTGGTTCCTTCAACGCTTGGAACCCCTCTCTTGACCTGATGGAGAAAGGCGCCGACGGCACCTGGACCTTCACTCTCGAACTGGATCCCGGTACATACCAATACAAGTTCGTCATTGACGGCGTTTGGACCACCGATATGGACGCCGCTGCGTTTGCCGATGACGGTTTTGGTGGTCAAAACTCCGTACTCGTCGTGAGGAAACCCGGCGAGGGTGGCGGAGCTGACAGTGCCCGTTTGGATGCTCTTGAAGCCAAAATTGCTTCCATCGACACCAGTTTCCAATACCATGGTTATGCCCGCGGCGGTGTGACCCTCGGTTCTCAATGGCAAGATAAACCCAATGGCGTTGGTTTCTTGCGTTTAGGGCATGAGAACGACCTGTTCGTGGAGCAAACCTTTGAGAAGATCATGAAGGCTGGCAATGCCACCATGCGCCTCCACTTCTTGATGTGCCATCAAGATTACTACCCCACTGAAAGAGACTGGCAAGCTGGTGAAAACGTCTTCCGTGAAGGTTATGTTGAAGCCACAGGTTTGGATTTTGCTCCAGACGTAGCTTTCTGGGTAGGTCGTCGGTACCTCTGGCGGGAAGACGTCCATATTATGGACTGGTACTGGCGT
>DGDV01000028.1:373-9467 GCA_002385625.1 Firmicutes bacterium UBA3943 | reverse complement strand
GGACAACGTGTTAACCGGTTCCACAACAAGTTCACCGACATCGCTCTTGGCAGTGGTACTCTCGAAGTTGAGCTGTCCTATGGTTGGGATACTATTGCATCAACCGCCGGCGCCAGCACTGAAGACGGCTTTGCCGCTACCCTCATCTACCGTTTAGGCAACTACTTCTGGTTGGCTGATGGTACTTCCAAGATTGCCGTTCACTACGGTGAGGATGTCCTCGGTTCCTACCGGTGGTATGGTCCGAAATCCGTTTCTGAATACAATCATCCTGAAAACGATTCTTTCATCTTCCTCTTAGACGGTATCTACCAAGTCAACGAGAACTTCGAAGTCAACACCGTTGCTTTCTATGAAAAATGCTTCAACTGGACCCATAGCTGGGGTATTGCCGCCCGCCCGGTTTACCACTTCTCCAAGAACTTCGCCCTCCAAGGCGACCTTGGTTACCGGATTGAACCGGGTGACGACAACAACGTGTTACAAGCTGCAATTGCCCCGACCATCACCTTGGATCTCGGCTTCTGGACCCGTCCGCAGCTGCGCGCGTTCGTCAGCTACGTGGATCCCGAAGCTGGCGATAGTGAAGTAAACGCTGGTATCCAATTCGAGGCTTGGTGGTAAGCAGACAAGGCTGAACAAAAAAACAGGGGAGAAATCTCCCCTGTTTTTTTTGATGAAAGAGAAGTCTCGGTGGAGTGTTTATGTTTTTATTTAAGATTGAGCAAACTTAGGCAGAAGGAAGAACAGATTAAATATTTATTATCCCTTGATGCACTTACGTGGGATATGGTATAATATCATCTGCTGATGATTGTGCTGGCGTAGCTCAACGGTAGAGCAGCGGTATCGTAAACCGCAGGTTGCGGGTTCGAATCCCATCGCCAGCTCCATTTGTTTATGGGACTCCCTGATGCGGGGAGTCTTTTTTGTTTCGGTGCAAAATGAGTAAGCCTGGAGGGAAAAGGTAACTTTTGCCGAAACCAGTATATGGCAGGAAATAACGGTAACAGAACTGCAACTGTTTTGCGCTTTAAACTGTCTAACCGGTATCGTTGACTGGAGAAGAGAGTTTCCGGTTCCCCGGCCAAAGAAACGATACTTCTTGCCTAATTATTAAAGAGAAAATGCAACGGTTTCCCGTTTACCGCGAAAATATGCTTAATTCCGGGGGAAATAATGAAAGAAGAAGATTTGGATTTGGTTCTCCGGGCGCAAGCCGGAGATGAGAGGGCATTTGAGACTTTAGTTGAGCACTATCACATTAAAGTCTTCCATCTATTGTTGGGCTTGGTGCGTGACCATGGTGTGGCCGAGGAATTGACCCAGGAAGCGTTGGTACGGGCTTGGCGTTATTTAAAAGGATTCAAATTCCGTTCCGGTTTTTGGACTTGGCTATACCGGATTGCCTACCGGATTGCCTTGGACTACATGCGGTTAAAGTCTTTACGACCGTACTTTTTTGATGAATGGGAGCCACCGGCTGACGTTACAGCTGAACCTGTGGAATATGTACTGCAAAAGGAACGGGAGAAGAAGCTCCTCGCCGCTTTGCAGGAACTGCCCTTACCACAGCGGGCAGCCTTGATCTTGTATTTTTTTGAAGGTCTTTCTTATCAGGAGATTGCCTGGATAACCCGGCGCCGGATCGGCACTGTCCGTACCGATTTGCACCGGGGGAAGAAGCGGTTGCGCCAACTCCTTGTAGAGAAATGGGGGTTTAACAATGAAGGAGAACAGGAATGAACGGGAGCTGAGATGGGTACTTTCATCCGATGAAAGCTTTGCTCTGTTCCTGGAGGAGGTTCGTAGTTCCAGCCGGGAGGATAGGGTCAAGGAGTTGGGTTGGCAGACTCCAGAGCCAAACCCCGCTTTGGTCCGTCAGGCCATGCGCCGGATCCGGACTGAAAATGAATTAATGGCTAATCCACGGATCTTGGGGGCAGCCGCCGGGCTAGCCGTTTTACTCTTGGCCGGATTGATGGTTTCCATTACGCACCTGTTTCCCACAGCGGACGGCTCATCCGTCGGTCTCTTCTGGTTGGTGGTCAGTCTTAGTTTATGCGGTATAGTGCCAAACCTGGTTTTAAACGTTGTCCGGGAGGATCATACCGGTACTGCTTGGGGCCTATTTAGGAGGGAGCTAAAATGAACTGGTTGTTTTTAATGACCGTAATTCTCGTCTTGACCATGATGACTTTTGCCTTTGTCATCAGGTATTTTGTTCATTTAGAACGAATGGCCCTGATCCGGCAGGGAATTATTCCACCGGCCATGGCCACGCCCATTTTCCGCCGGGGGTCCTTTGGGCTCTTGATTGCCGGTTTGGTTACCTTGTTTAGCGGCTGTGGCTTGTTGCTCGGCTTATATCTGGGTTTAGGTATAAGCTTTTGGCTGGTAGGCGGTTTTTTACCCATTGGAGTCGGCCTTGCACTCATTGTGGCCTATATGTTTGGGGGACACCAGGCCGATGATAAAGGGGTTCCGCCAGAGACAAGCGATGATGGCGGGACGGCAGATGGCCAATGAATTGATATTAACCTGATGAATAACAAAAAAAACAGGCGTTAATGCCTGTTTGGTTGTACAACAGATAATAAATGGAGCGGGCGACGGGATTCGAACCCGCGATCCTCGGCTTGGGAAGCCGATGCTCTACCACTGAGCCACGCCCGCTTGACACATTATATTATAACCAAATTTGCAGCAGAAAGTCAATCGATAACTTATACCATTTAGACGAAGTAACTTTGTCATGGTGAACGGTTTGTAACGGAAAAGATATGTACTTTTTTTTCCTTGACTGTTATAATAATCTTGTAATTAAGGAGGTGTAATGATGGCTTATAAAATCAATGATGAATGCATTAGCTGTGGTGCTTGCCAAGCCGAATGCCCGGTGGAAGCAATTAGTGAGGGTTCCAACAAGTACGTGATCGATCCAGGGAAATGCATTGATTGCGGTTCTTGCGCTGATGTCTGCCCCGTTGATGCCCCCAAGCCCGAATAATTACATCACTTACATTATTAATTAATGCCTTAAAACACTTCGCCAAGCCGGTGGAGTGTTTTATTTTTCTTGCGTTGTTTTTATAACTGATGGGGGGTGACAAATTCCGGTTCTTCCAATGCTTTTTCTTCCAGGTATTCGCTGATTAGGCGGCGGATGATCTCCGACAGGGTGACCCGCTCATAAAAGGTGATATGCCGGAGTTTGTCGTAGGTGGCTGTATCAATGCGAATATGAATTTCCCGGTTTTTTTTCGCCATGTTCCTGCTCCTAGCACTTGTTTTGTGAAGATAGTATAACCAGGCGCTGACGGGTATATGATGGACTAACAATGTTTCTGTCCGGAAGTATATGTCCGGTTAAAGCCGGAACGAAGCTGGCATGCTATTTTTCAGAGGCTTATAGGGGGTTATGATGTGACGTTATCTGCGGGAGCATTGCTTATTGCCGGTTTATTTGTGGGCTGGGGTATCGGTGCCAATGATGCTGCCAATTCCATGGGGATGGCGGTGGGGGCTGGTGTACGCAGCGTTAAACAGGCAATGCTGTTGGTTGCCGGGTGTGGACTAGCCGGCGCCCTGTTGCTTGGGGCAAGGGTAATTCAGACAGTGGGTTACGGCGTCTTCCCCATTGGACAGGTTGAGCCGGTTTATCGTGACCTGTTTGTCCTGGCGGTCAGCATTGCCGCGGGGATAACAGTGACGGCATCAACCTGGCTTAAAGCCCCGACATCCACCTCCCATGCCATTGTCGGGGGTATTATCGGGAGCGGGATTGCCATGGGCCGGGCGGACTTGGCCAATTGGCCAATAGTACTGCGTGTGGCTTTAGGCTGGCTTACAACCCCGATTAGTGCCGCACTATTGAGTTACCTGTTTTTACGGATTGGACGTAAGCTTGTTGCGGCTTGGCCCGGCGTTCGGCTGAAGCCCCAATGGTTGGGGATGTTATTGACGGTCAGTGGATGCTTGATGGCCTTTTCCTGGGGCGCTAATGATGTGGCCAATGCGGTCGGGCCGTTGGTTGGGTCTGGTGTTGTTTCCCCCTTTACCGGGGCTTTGCTGGGAGGGGTGGCGATGGGGCTGGGGGTTATTACCTGGGGAGCCCGCGTCATGGAGACCGTCGGGGAACGCATCACAAAACTTGTTCCCGCTACGGCCTTAGCGGCTGAAACAGCGGCGGCTGTCAACATTCTCATCTTTACGTTTTTGGGCTTGCCGGCCTCTTCTTCCCACACCATCGTCGGAACGGTTTTTGGTGCCGGCTTAGTGCAGGACCGGCAAAAGGTGAACTATAGTGTGCTGGTGGAGATTTTTGTGGCCTGGTTGGTGACGCCGTTGGTGGGCGGGGCAATAGGCTTTTGCCTTTTCCGCCTGTTGCAACTGCTACAGGTCCTTGTTCTTTAGTGACTTAAGCCAGTGGAACGGTTAATGGGCCGGTCACAGTTGGCAATGGAATTAAAGTTTATGTGTTTGTTTTGGGGCTTGCCGAGAGGTTAGGCCGGTTTACTGCCGGCTAAAGGAAGCCGTCAAAAGAAAGGGGCAAATTTGGCCAGGGTTTCTTGGGAAGGAAGGAAAAACAGCATTAACGGTGTTTGTGTATTAATGATTAAGATCTCTGCTAAGAAGACAGTTCCTTCCGGATGCTTCTCCCGGACAATCCGGCCCAAGACGTTTTGCGGCCGGTGGAGGGTGGCTGGCGGGGAGATCCACCAACGGGTGTTTAGCTTGCGACTGAAGTTCTCCCAGAAGGAATTGATCAAAATGTTGGTGAGTTCGTTTAGGACCGATTCTTCTAAGCGGTTGAGAAACGGGGAGTTAAAACTCCGTTTTAAACCGAGTTGGACCAAGCGGTAGGCGGATTCCCGGGGGAAGAACAGGAACATCTCTCCCGCCAGGTCACCGGAGATCTGCGAATGGACGCCGTTTTGAAAACGTTTGTCATCTTCGATCTGTTGCAAGACTAGTGCCAAGGGTAGGGCTTGAAGATTGATCAGGGCAAAGGAAAGTTGAGTGTTGAAGAGACGGGATAATTGCCGGACGGAGTAGTCCAGGCTTTGCTTGAACAAGCCGTCAAACAACGGGGTGACGGAGGAGTGCTTCACTTCCGGGCAGTGGTCAGCATTGCTCACAGACAGAATAGCCATGAAGTTTCACCCTCAAATAACATGATAACTTAGATTTTCGATCAATTTAAGAAAATCCCTTTGTCGAAAACCAACGATTATTAGCATATTGGAACAGCTTAGCCCGACCGCAGTGGGTCATGGGACGGGTTAAGCCAGACTGTTGGAAATAATCTTGCTTTTCGCTAGGCTATTACATTTTTACAATGTAAGCTAATCAGATTAGAGAGGGGGTGGCTGACTAAGTTTACATAAATCAAAACATCTGGTACAATAGAAAAACGGGACTCATCGGCTTGGGTGTACATATTGGCAACGGAAGCTATGATTGACTGCTCCGGCTTGGCCGACCTTGTCTGTGCATCGCCGTTGCCAGGGGAAGAAGGTGAGTCCAATGGCTTTAACAAGGGGGTTACCCAGAGGAATATATGTCCTGTGGTTATTGGCCGTTTTCTTGTTTTACCTGTCGGGAACCGGGGCCCGAGGGGCCTCCCTGCCCCGGCTTTTAACCGAGGAAACTTTACCCCTGACTGGTGCGGAGTTGAGGGCTTGGGCCGCAGAGGACCGGGCATATATGCTCAGTGCTAAAAATAACTTGCTGGAACAAGCAGCTGAGTTAAAGATTTTGCGCCAAAAACTGAAGAATCTTTTAGAACATCCAGACTACCAGGATGAGTTGGGCTTTTCGGTCTATACCCCCGAAAGCACTGGCCGAATCTATCTGGTGGCCGCGGCCATCGAGGCCCGTTTGGACCCCACCGACGATTATCCTTGGGGGGAGTTGCTGGGCCACCAGATAACCTGGGAAGCGAAACAGCGCCATCCTGAGTTGGCAAGGGTTGTCCGGGCCCTCCGCGCTTTGGATCTGCCGCAGAAGGTCTTCCGGGATTACCGTGTCTTTTTGCTCCCCTTTTCCCTGGGAGACGCCGGTGGCTATGGGGGAAACGGCTATGCCCTTCTGGCTGCCACACCCGCGGGTACGACCGTCATCCCCAACCAATTGGAAGTGACGTTAACCCATGAAGTCGGCCATCATCTCCACAGCCGATATATGGACCGGTCCACACCAAACGGCCGCCGCCTTTGGGAGCGATATCTGCAATTGCGGAAGATCCCATGGCAGGGTCCGGGGGAGGTCAATACTTCTGCCTGGGGAGCTTCCAGCGAAGAAGTCTTTGCCGAGGACTTCCGGATCTGGGCTGGGGATAGCGCGGCAGCAAAGACAGGTTATTTTGGTGACTTGGCCTACCCAGAACCGGATGCCGGTAGCGGTCAGTTACTACGCCGGTTTTTTCAGGCTATTGTCGAGGAACCGGGGAGACCGGCAGACCCAATGGCGCCATGGTTATCCTCCCGCAAAATTACCACTAAACCCGGGGTATTGGCCATTTGGCTGGTAACGGGTGGGGGTGTGGGGCTGGCGGCCATCCGGTGGCGCAAAAAACAAAGCGGCCGTTATTCCGGCCACTTCGTTTCTAAGAGTCAAGTTTACGGATGATCGCTTGCAGGTTTTTGATGTTCTTCAATGACGCCTCCTTGTTTTTGCCTTTAACATTGGTCTGCAATTTGGCATATTCAGCGTCTAACTTGGCCATTTTATCCACGTCGGCGGTAGTTGGCCGGTCCTCCTTAAACCTGGTCATGTCCCCCGCCATGCTGTTGGTTTCCTTGTTGGCAAGGACCCAATCCTCTTTGTTGACGGCTGTTGCAATTCTTTGTGTCCGGCTCATCAGTTCCCGTGTCCCGATGGCGGAGACACCGGGAACTTTTTTCGTGGGGGACTGCTTTTGGGGACGGACAGGGGCTGGACGGCTGGGCTCTTGTTGTTGCTTCTGTTCGGGGAAGAGGGCGCAGCCCACCAGCGTAACTGCCAGGATGAGGCCGAAGAGACTTGTGGTTATCGCTTTATTTTTCATGCGATTCTCCCTCCTTGCCGATAGATTGTTCGGAAAGAAGGAAGTTAAAACGGGGTACCTCCCATTACTTTCTGGCAAGGGGGGTGTTAAGAGGAAAACATGACAAACGTTGTATCCATCGGGTAAAGAGGTAAAGAACTGCTGCATAAAAAAACGCCTTCCGTAAAATAAAACGGAAGGCGTTTTTCTAAGACCCGTTTAATTATTGCTGGTTCGCCAGGTGTTTGTACAGTTCCAACCGGGCTTTGGCGTCCTTCTCGGCTTTGGCGAAGAGCTGGTCGGCTTTTTCCGGGAATTGTTTCTTCAAGGAGGCGTAGCGCACTTCACTCTTCAAGAATTCCTGGAAGTTGCCGGTGGGCTCCTTCGAGTCGAGGATGAAGGGATTCTTGCCCTCGTCAGCCAACAGCGGGTTGTAACGGTACAGGGGCCAGTAACCGGCTTCCACCGCCAGTTTAGTCTCGCGTTGGCTGTAGTTCATGTTAATACCATGGTTGATACAGGGCGCGTAGGCAATGATCAAGGAAGGACCGGGATATTGTTCGGCTTCCACCAGGGCTTTGACCAGTTGGTTCTTGTCGGCGCCCATAGCAACCGAGGCCACATAGACATAACCGTAGGACATGGCAATCATGCCCAGATCCTTTTTACGGGTGCGTTTACCGGAGGCGGCAAACTTCGCCACCGCACCGGTGGGTGTAGCCTTGGAGGACTGACCACCGGTGTTGGAATAGACCTCGGTGTCCAAGACGAGGACATTCACATCTTCGCCCATGGCCAGTACATGGTCGAGACCGCCAAAGCCGATGTCGTAGGCCCAACCGTCGCCGCCGAAAATCCAGATGGATTTTTTGACCAAGAGATCTTCTGCCTCCTGGATCTGCAGGAGCAAATCCTTGTTGGCGCCAGCTTGAGCGATGGCACCGGGAAGCGCCGCTTTGATGTCGCAGGCGGCTTTCCGGGAGGCTTCGGCATTGTCTTTTCCTGCCAGCCAGGCTTCAAAGGCGGCCTTTAAGTCGGCAGGCAACTCTGTGTTTAGCGCTTCAGTGATCAGATCTGCCAGTTTGGCGCGTTGTTGGGTGATGGCCAGGTTCATACCGTAACCAAACTCGGCATTATCCTCAAAGAGGGAGTTGGCCCAGGCCGGCCCGTGACCTTTGCTGTTGGTGGTGTACGGGCAGGTTGGAGCGGAACCGCCGTAGATTGAGGAACAACCGGTGGCATTGGCGATGATCATCCGGTCGCCGAAGAGTTGGGTGACCAGTTTGACATAGGGGGTCTCACCACAACCGGCGCAGGCACCGGAGAATTCAAACAAGGGTTGCAAGAACTGGCTGCCTTTGACGGTGTAGGGGTTGACATCCACTTTGACCTCGGGCAGGCTCTTGGCAAAGTTGTAGTTGGCCTCTTCCTCGGCTACCACTTCTTCCAGGGGTTCCATGGTCAAAGGCTTCACCTTGGCCGGGCAGATATCCTCACAGTTGCCGCAGCCAGTGCAGTCCAGCGGCGACACTTGAATCCGGAATTTGTAACCGGCCAACTCCTTGCCGATGGCGGGTTTGGTCTTAAAGGATTCCGGTGCATTGGCCAGATCCTCGTCCTTGGCCAGCACTGGCCGGATGGCTGCGTGCGGGCAGACAAAGGAGCATTGGTTGCACTGGATGCAGTTTTCCGGTTCCCACTTGGGAATCTTAATGGCAATACCCCGTTTTTCGTATTGGGTTGTGCCCGTGGGTACGGTACCGTCGGGCGACATGGCGCTGACAGGCAACTTGTCGCCCTCCTGGGCCAGGATGGGCTGGACAAAGTCCTTTACATAGTCGGGAACTTCCACGGGGACAAGCTCAGCGCCGGTTGTGGCGTCAGCCCAGCTTGCCGGATAGTTGATTGCTTCAAGGGCTTCGGCGGCCCGGTCAACGGCGGCGATATTCATGGCAACAATCTTATCGCCTTTCTTGCCGTAGGTCTTTTTAATGGCAGCCTTGATATATTCGAAGGCCTTTTCTTCGGGGATGACGTTGGCGATCTTGAAGAAGGCCGCCTGCA
>DGDV01000028.1:0-180 GCA_002385625.1 Firmicutes bacterium UBA3943 | reverse complement strand
GAAGGCCGCCTGCATCACCATGTTAATCCGCCCGCCAAGACCGACTTCGCTGGCGATTTTAACCGCATCGATGTTGTAGAAGCGAAGTTTTTTCCGGGCAATGGTTTGCTTCATGGCGGCGGGGAGTTTGTGCTCCATCTCTTCTGCAGACCAGCTGGAGTTGAGCAGGAAAACGCCGCC
>DGDV01000002.1 GCA_002385625.1 Firmicutes bacterium UBA3943 | reverse complement strand
GCACAAACTATTTTACAGACTCTCTTATTCTTAACAATCCCTTTCATATCGTCACAATCTTACAGAAAACACAATTAAAATTTATCAATATTTAAATTATAACATTGTCCCTTTGATTTGTCCACAAAGAAAATCCCAGTTCAATCAGGTGATTTCCCTTACATTCCTTTATTGCGCCCCGCTGATTTTACAGCCTTTTAACTATTCAACAGAAATCCGACATTTCCTCCGGGGTTACGCCATATTTTTCCGCTTCTTCATTATGCAACGGTTCAATATGAACAACTATGTCATAGATGTTCTCAATCTGCCCTTTAATACTCTCCTCCACTTGCCGGGCAATGTCATGCCCCTCTTTCACCGTTAACCCCCCGTCAACCTGAATATCAACCTCCATAAGGAATAAGCCGCCCAGCATCCGGATGCGGGCCCGGTGGGGGTTGCGTGCTCCTTCCACCCGGTCGATGGCGGCAAACACCTGGCTATAAACGGTTGAATCATGAACTCCGTCCATCAGTTCGGTGGTGGTTTTTAAAAACACGGCCAAGGCGCCTTTGATAATCCACAGGCTCACCAGGATCGCCAGGATCGCATCAAAGACCGCTTTCCCCGTCCAAAAGGTCAGGCCCAAACCAGCAAGGACTCCGGCAGAGATTAGGGTATCATTAAACATATTACGCCCGTTGGCCTCCAACAAAAGGCTGCTGACGCGTTTTGCCATGCGATACTGAAACCAGCTTAACAAGGCTTTCCCAAAAACAGAGAGCACCGTGGCATAAACCGCCAACACCGAGGGCAGCGGAACTGTACCGGAAGTAAATAACCTGGGGACAGCAGCCAATAACAGTTGGGCTCCGGCAAAAAACATAAGAAAGGCAATGATCACCGTGGCCAAGGGCTCAGCCCGGTGATGGCCGTAGGCATGCTCTTTGTCCGGGGCTTTGCTCATGATGCCTGTGACAAACAGGGAGACCAAAAAGGTGACAATATCAGAGATACTGTCCAGGCCGTCGCCAATGACCGCCAGGCTGTTGGCAACTAAACCCAAAACAACTTTTACCACCGCCAACACTATATTGCCGATAATCCCAACCCAGGAAGCCAACCGGATTTGCGCTAAACGCCGGTTCAATCAATCCCCTTCTTTCCTGTAGATGTCCGCACGAAGCGAGAGCAATGGAGTTTCGAAAAAGATAGCCTGCCCCGAACTGCCATCGTCTATTCCATTCTACCCCCAAGTTTCGTTTTTCCGCAAGTTTACAAAAGGAAACGGTTGTTTGGCAAGCCAAACAACCGTTTCTGCAAAAAGACCCTTAATCATTGGTTGCCATCCGGCCAAGTAGACCATTTTCAGCAATGATCTCCTGAAGTTCATAAACAGAGATAGGAAAGATGGGAAAACCAAAAACGTAGGGGGTAATCTCATACAATTGGAAGAACAGAACCAAAGCCTTATCCGCAAGATAAAAGTCTTGATCCGGCCGGATCCCGGTGAACTCATTGAACAGCGGGATATCCCGGGCCTTGATCTGTGCGTCAACAAGGGCAGACAAACACGACACATAGTCAGCGCCGGGTTTGAACAAATCCGCCAACTCCGCGGGATAACCGGTCTGCAGATCAAAGGTCAATCCTTTCAACAACGTCAAACCATGGGCACCTCCGGAAAACCCGTAATTACCCAATGTCAAACTGAGCACATTGCGTTCATTGGTTTTCAGCTCAAAATAGCCGGTAATCTCAACCATTGGATTTTCGCAATATCCCTGTTGCTGGATTAAGGCATAGACATTCTCCAGAATTATATTGTTGATCCGGATCATGACAGCAGCATCAGCCAAACCTGTCACCACGGGGTACTCAACATCGAGGTTTTGACGGACCAGACGCTCTGGACAGATACCCGCCGGCAGCACAGCCGTACTCATACCTGAACACCTCCCATGATGGTCCTCTGGGTAATAGTCTATTCAGGTACAGGCAACATGTTCGAAGAACAAAAAAGCGCCAACCGTCGCCGGTTGGCTATACATCGCTATAGTTTATCCCCCATCGTTTCCGGTCATTTCCCGCCTTTGAAGGAATCCTTCAAGCCGACTGTCCGGTTGAACACCGGCCGGTCCGGGGTAGAATCCGGGTCCATGCAGAAATAGCCTTGGCGCAAAAATTGGAAGCAATCCCCCGGCTTAGCCTCTTTCAGGCCCGGTTCCAACAGGGCATCCGGCAAGATCTGCAAAGAATCCGGGTTCAAATTCGCCCGGAAATCCCCTTCGTCGGGGTTTTCCACGGTAAAGAGTTTATCGTACAAGCGCACCTCTGCAGGGATGGCATGAGCGGCCGAAACCCAGTGCAAGGTTCCCCGAACTTTACGGCCATCTTCGGTCCAACCGCCCCGTGAAGCCGGATCATAGGTGCAATGAAGCTCCACCACCTGGCCGGCATCATTCTTGACAACCTCCCGGCACGTAATATAATAAGCGTATTTGAGCCGGACTTCCTTGCCAGGCGCCAGCCTGAACCAGCCCTTCGGTGGATCTTCGCTGTAATCATCCTGCTCCACATAGATTACCTTCGCAAAGGGGATCTTCCGCGTTCCCAACTCCGGCTTTTCCGGATTAATCTCCGCATCGAACCACTCTACCTGACCCTCAGGGTAATTATCAATGACCACTTTTAGCGGGCGCAGCACCGCCATGGCCCGAGGCGCCCGGAGGTTCAGATCCTCCCGCAGGCAGTGTTCCAATAAAGCAATGTCTACGGTGGAATTGGCTTTCGCCACACCAATCCGCTCACAGAAGTTCCGGATGGCCTCCGGTGTATAACCCCGGCGCCGCAAGCCGGAGATAGTAGGCATCCTGGGATCATCCCAACCGCTGACATAGCCGTTCTTGACAAGTTCCAGCAATTTACGTTTGCTCATTACCGTGTAGGTCAAGTTAAGCCTGGCAAACTCGATCTGTTGGGGATGGTATGCCCCCAACTCATCCAAGAACCAGTCGTACAAGGGGCGATGATCCTCAAACTCCAGCGTACAAATGGAGTGGGTGATCCTTTCAATGGAATCGGAGATGGGATGGGCAAAGTCGTACATGGGATAAATGCACCATTTGTCACCCGTCCGGTGGTGGTGAGCCCGGGAAATACGGTAAATCACGGGATCACGCATATTAATATTCGGCGAGGCCATATCAATCTTCGCCCGTAAAGTCCGGGAACCGTCGGGAAACTCGCCAGCCCGCATCCGACGGAATAAATCCAGGTTCTCCTCAACACTCCGGTTCCGATAAGGGCTGGGCCGCCCCGGTTCCGTCAAGGTGCCCCGGTACTCCCGAATCTCCTCCGCACTTAAATCGCAGACATAGGCCTTGCCCTTCTCAATCAGCTTGATGGCGCATTCATAAAGCTGCTCGTAGTAGTCGGAGGCGTAGAACTCCCGGTCCTCCCAGTCAAAACCCAGCCAACGCACATCTTCCTTGATGGACTCCACATATTCCACATCTTCTTTGGTGGGGTTGGTATCATCAAAACGCAGGTTGCACTTGCCACCATATTTTAAAGCCGTGCCAAAATTCAGGCAGATGGATTTGGCGTGCCCGATATGCAAGTAACCGTTGGGTTCGGGAGGAAAACGCGTATGCACCCGTCCGCCGTACTTCCCCGAGGCCATGTCTTGGTCAATGATATCATGGATAAAATTACCCTGACCTTGCTTCTCCGAGCTGTTTGCTTGCACCAAACCCGCATCGTCGGTTTTGTTTGCGGTTGTGATTTCGGATTTGTCCATAACCGTTCCTCCCTTGTAATTCCCCGCCCCCGCAAGCGCCGCCTTAAGTTTATTCCCGGCAAGGGCACTGCCTTTTCCATCATATGTTGGGACGGGGTTTTTACGGGTAAACCTTAATCGGTAATTTGTCAAATATTCGCCCGTTTTCTTGCTTTTCCTTCCGAACTTTAAGCATTCCCGGAGAAAATTAGTTAAAACATTGTTCTTATTACCACTCAATGGCCATGGCGCCCCAACTGAGTCCACCACCAAAGCCGACCAAGAAGACCTTATCCCCCGGTTTAAACCGGCCTTCCTGCTCAGCCTCAGCCAGTGCCAAACCAATTGATGCCGAAGAGGTATTGCCATACTTCTGGATATTCATCACAAACCGGTCCATGGATAGGCCCATGTCTTTGGCCACATTTTCGATCATCCGCAGATTCGCCTGATGGGGCACAACAAAGAACCGATCCGACGGTTTTACCCCAGTACGCTCCAGCATTAACCGGATTAGCTCCTTTAGCTTTGTCACGGCAAAGCGGAAGACTGCCCGACCGTCTTGTTTAAAGTACAGATCCTCCAAGGTGCCGTGCGCTTCCGTACCACCCATCTTGACCGCCTCCGCACCGGTAGGATCCGTCCCCAATTCGGTGGTAAGAATGGGATGAAAAGGTGGTTCGGTGGCCAAGGTAAGCGCTGCCGCCCCGTCACCAAAGAGGACACAGGAGGTACGGTCAGTATAATCAACAAAAGATGACATTTTTTCACTGGCAGTGATCAGACCGGCGCCGCCTCCCCTGGTCTGCAACAAACTTTGACCAAGCGCCAAAGCAAAGACCAAGCCCGAACAAGCCGCATTAATGTCAAAACAATAGCTATTGGTCAAACCAAGGCCACCAGCCACGCGGGCGGCTTGGGCGGGGCAAGTCACCTCGTGACTGGCGGTACTGGAAATTACAAAAGCGCATTCATCCACCGCAAGCTCCGCCCGTTCCATGGCCATCCGGGCCGCCCTCAAGGCCATGTCCGATGTTTTCAAATCTTTCCCGGCGATCCGCCGTTCGGAGATACCGGTCCGGCTAACGATCCATTCATCACTAGTCTCCACCATTTTCTCCAGGTCATCATTGGTCAACTTTTGCTCGGGCACATACATGCCAATCCCGCGAATACCCACTGTCTTCACTTTATTACAACCCCCTTAAAAACATCCTAAACCTTTAATCTCCCGCCCATCCTTCATCAGGGAGGCGGACCGGGACAATAAGTTTAAGAAACCGGGCAACTCCCGACAGGCAGTGTCCGCCGGCTCCCTATAACTAACAGAATACCAACTGAGTAGGAGGCGTCGGCCTTAGTCCTTACCCGCCTCTGTCAAGATATTTAAGTGGGCCGCCAGTTCCTTCGTCAGCCCGTAGACGTTGAAATGCCCCCGAAAAACCACACGTTCCTTGGTTTTGAGGACGACCTCCACTTCACGGCGCCGGCCATCTTCGGACAACACCTGGGCCTTGGCCAGCACCTTTTCCCCTACTTTAACCGGGGAGATAAACTTAACCTGTGCTTCCCCGGTCAAGACCACGTCTGCATCAACCACCGCCGCGGCCAGGGAGTTGGCTTGGGCAAACAGGATGTGCCCCCGGACAATCCCTGATTTTTTGACGCCCATTTCCGGCGTAGTCTCCAGAAGGGAGAGCCCCTCCCGGTCCAGTTCCACCTCGAGCAGATCCCCAATGATTTCCTGGGCCGTCAGACTTTTGGCTGAAGCATACAATCCGGCCGCCAGATCCTTGGTGCGTTGCCGGGCCTCGGGGATCCCAAGCCGCTGCCGGTCAGCGCGGATCGTATGGATACTTACATTAAGTCCATGGGCCAGCTCTTCGTCGGTGACCATGGGATTCTCCCCAATCCGGCGACGCAGCTCCTCCAAGCGCTTCTCCCTGTTTAATGACGGGGTTTTTCGCACATCTCATCACTCCAGGTGATATTACTAGGTCATAATGTTTGATCATATTATACCATCCTTCTTATAGTATGCCAAGGGAGAAGAATATAAGAATATAAAGGGTTTTCTCCATTAGACCTTGGTTTAGGTAGGGAAGTTTCAGCAGGAGCAAGATCTTTTTATTTTTACCCACAAAAAATGGGCAAGCCGTTTAGCTAAAACGACTTACCCGTGGCCGCAAAAAAAGAGTCTGTAAAATAATTTTTGCTCTGTCTCTTATAAACATCTCCGAGCCCCCGAGATTAAGGAGAATATTCTTTTCCGTCTTTTCTTTTTTTAAAAAATATAAACATATCAAACCTGATAAGATCAT
>DGDV01000013.1 GCA_002385625.1 Firmicutes bacterium UBA3943 | reverse complement strand
TACTCTCAGGCCAACCTAGCTTTATAGCACTGAATCAGCCAAAAGAGCGGTTTAATTTCTTTGGCACTTTCCTTAGGGTCGCCCCCACTGGATGTTATCCAGCACCCTGCCCTATGGAGCTCGGACTTTCCTCAGATACAGCCTCGCGGCATTGTACCCGCGGTTACCTGATGCAGTTACAGTTCTATATTATATTATAGCATTTCCCCGCAAAAACGCAATTGGGGCCTTCTGGAAATAGCACGCCTTCAGACAAAAAAACAAACCTAAATAAAGCCGTTCCCCTGGTAAGACGGCCACTCCCGCATCCTGGTCAATTAGCTCCGGATGGCTCCCAACAGATCCTTGTAGGTATCGGCATCCATCCCAATCTCAGAGCGGCGGGCAACAATATCCGATCCCTTTTGCCTGGAACACTCCACGCAACGTTTGGTCTCTGGCAACGCTTTCAAGCGTTCCGCCGGGATGCCTTTTCCGCAGAGTTCACACTTTCGGCCCATCTTACCATTCTCCCCTCTGCAATACTATTCGAGGTAAAAGGGGCTCTTCAACACCTGGCTGGAAATGACAGGAGTAGATTTACCCTCTTTAGCCAAAGTAGCCCGGAGATACTCACAGATATATTGAATACCAAGGGACTCGGAGTTAAAATGGCCGATATCAACCAAACAGACGCCCAACTCTTCTCCGAGACGATAGTCATGATATTTAATGTCCCCAGTCAAGTACACTTCCGCACCGGCTCGGGCCACTGCCTGGAGCAGACCGGCGCCGCTGCCTCCGGTTACCGCCAAGGTCTTCACCTGCGCCGGCGGTTTGGCCCCGCCCACACGCACCTGCGCCAGGCCAAATTGTTCTTTTACCGTCCGGAGCAAATCCGGCCAGGCCGTCGCAGAGGCCAGATCGCCAATGCACCCTAAACCCTCTGTCCCCTTGGGTTCCGCCAAACTATACAGATCATAAGCCACTTCCTCATAGGGATGGGCCGCGAGCATCGCCGCAATCACCCGGCTGCGCAGATGGGCCGGTACCACCGTCTCCAATCGGACCTCCGCCACCAGTTCCAACTGCCCTGTCTGTCCGATATATGGGTTGGTTCCCTCCTGCGGCTGGAAAGTCCCGGTTCCCTCCACCCGAAAGGTACAATCACTATACTGTCCAATGTGCCCAGCTCCTGCCCGGGTCATTGCCGCCGCCACCGCCTCCGTATGGTCCTTCGGCACATAAACCACCAATTTGTACAGGGTGGCCGCCGGTGTTTCCAATGGTCGACGACGCCGGAGCCCGAGCAACCGGCCTAAATAATCGTTCAGCCCTTGCGGAGACCGGTCGTAGTTGGTGTGCATGGCATATAAAGCAATATCCGCTTTCAGAAAACTGCTAATTAACCCTCCCGTTAAGGTATTGGTATGAATAGCGCGAATGGGTTTTAGGTACAATGGGTGATGGGTAACCACAAAATTCGCTCCCAAAGCCTGGGCCTCCGCCAAAACATCCCGGGTCGCCTCCAAAGCCACCAGGACCTTTTCCACCCGGTTGTCCTTGTTTCCCAGTAAAAGCCCACAATTATCCCATTCCTCAGCCCAGTTGGCAGGCGCCAGATCCTCCAGGAACTTTATGATCTCAGAAACCTTACAGTCCAATGTTTCTCCTCCAACCAAGCGAAATCATGTCATACCCGTTCTATTAAAAATTCGCTTCTCCTCCGGGATCTCCTGCTTTTGCCATCCTGCTTCCTGTTCATCCCATATGATAATCGGTTATTCCTGTTTTATCCTGGAGACCTGTTAGCAAAAAAAAAAAAAAAAAATAAGCGGGTGCGCCGCTTATCTTTTTATTGTCGATAAGTTGGTGGGCCCACCTGGGTTCGAACCAGGGACCGATCGGTTATGAGCCGACTGCTCTACCGCTGAGCTATGGGCCCGCCCAGAGTTCCTTTACGGATTACTATTTTACCATACTGTCTTCCGTTTGAAAAGTGGCTTTTCCGCAAGGGTCCCAGGGTCCCCGGTGGAAGAGCCTGAACGAAAAAATAAAACCCTGAAAGTTCAGGGTAATTATTAATGAATTTGGCTCCCCGAGCTGGACTCGAACCAGCAACCACCCGGTTAACAGCCGGGTGCTCTACCATTGAGCTATCGAGGAGTGCCAGTGACATTGTTTATTTTACACCGGACCGCCCGGGATGTCAATAGCGTTTTATCATGGTTTTTTGTCTGTGAACTGCCATTTTTTCACATGGCGTCGAAGGAACGGGGCCTTTAGTCCAGAAAATCCTTGAGTTTCTTGCTTCTGCTGGGATGACGGAGTTTACGCAGGGCTTTTGCCTCGATCTGGCGGATACGTTCCCTGGTTACCCCAAAGACCTGCCCCACCTCTTCCAATGTCCGCTGCCGGCCGTCCTCTAAACCAAAACGTAACCGGAGCACCTTCTCCTCCCGGGAGGTCAAGGTGTCCAGCACCTCTTCGAGTTGCTCCTTTAACAACCGGAAGGAAGCAGCCTCCGCCGGAGCCGGTGCGTCCTGGTCCTCAATGAAGTCCCCCAGGTGACTGTCCTCTTCTTCCCCAATGGGCGTCTCCAGGGAAACGGGTTCCTGGGCGATCTTCAGGATCTCGCGCACCCGCTCCACACTCATTTCCATCTCCTCGGCAATCTCCTCGGCAGTGGGTTCCCGCCCCAAGGCCTGGAGGAGTTGGCGGGAGACCCGGATCAACTTGTTAATGGTCTCCACCATATGCACGGGAATGCGAATGGTCCTGGCCTGATCAGCAATGGCCCGGGTAATGGCCTGGCGGATCCACCAGGTGGCGTAGGTGCTAAATTTAAAGCCCTTACGGTAATCAAACTTCTCCACTGCTTTGATCAGCCCGAGATTACCTTCTTGAATCAGATCCAAAAACAACATGCCCCGGCCCACGTAACGTTTGGCGATGCTCACCACCAGCCTAAGGTTGGCCTCAGCCAAACGGCGCTTGGCATACTCATCTCCCTGTTCCACCCTGGTGGCCAGTTCGATCTCTTCATCAGCGCTCAACAGGGGTACCCGTCCAATCTCTTTCAGATACATCCGCACCGGGTCATCCAAGGCGATGCCGTCGGGAATGATGAGATCCAGATCAACATCTTCCACATCCACGTCGTCTTCAGGGGTAAAATCCTCCGGAGCTTCCAACTCCACATCACTCTCGGACGCGGTCTCACTGACGATCTCTACCCCGTTTCTGGAAAGGGCCTCGTAGACCTCATCGATCTCCTCCGGAGACAACTCCACCTTTTCCAGCGCATTCATAATCTCGGCGTACGTAAGCGTACCCTTACGCCGGCCTTGGGCGATGAGTTCTTTGATGCCTTCCACACTCTGAATGTCTCTCTCTTTATTCACGTGATTACCATCCTTCCGAGACGGAGAAAATACTTATGTCAAACCCGAAAATGTAGGAAAATCCCGGCGTAATACCTTGTTTAAATCATTCAACCGGTTGAGTCGCTCCGTCAGTGCCTCCCCTTTAAGTTCGGTTGCGGCTGCCAATTCGGATTGGACTTGTTTTATCTCCCGAATGATTTGCATCTGGCGGAGACGCAAACAACAACCTTCGATATCCACCGGGTATTGCTTTGCCTCGTTCTCCGCCAAAAGCGATAGATATTCCGTCCGGCAGGAATCGGGCAACTCCGTCGCCTCCGGAGGCCACTCCCTATCCGGCGTATAAAGCTGGTTTAACCTGCCAAGGATCTCCCGGTATAACGGATTTTCCAAATCTTCCATGAACAACGCTTCAATTATTCGCCTAAAATTCTGTATTTCCTGCAATGCGCCGCGTAAAAGTTCACGTTCCAGTCGCTCCACGGGATCCGGGGGATTATCCCTCCCGGCTGGAAAGGACATGGGCGATGGCAAGACTGTAGTATTCCCTGTTTGGCGGGAATTATCCAAAGTCTGGTTATTTTTCCTGGATCGTCTCTGATAGGAACGCCACTCTTGGTAGAGGGTCTCTGCCGTCACCTGTAACCTGTGGGACAACAGGCGGAGATACTCCTCCCGGGCTACCCGGCTCTCCACCTCCGCCAACAGGGGGATGGCGGCGGCCACGGCCCGGGCCTTGCCCTCCGGCGTATTAAGATTATGACTTTTCAGTGCGTGGTTCAGTTTAAAGAGGAAAAGATCCTCGCCCTGTTCAATGCAGGCGCGAAACCTTTCGACTTCTCCCCGGCGCAGCAAGCTGTCGGGATCATCCCCAGTGGGCAGGGTGGCCACCCGCACCCCAATTCCGGCTCTCCGCACCAGATCCAGCCCCCGTACCATGGCCGCCTGCCCCGCCGCATCAGCATCATAGGCGATCACCACCTGCTGGACGTAGCGGCGGAGAGTTTTAATCTGCTCCATGGTCAGGGCCGTACCCAAGGAGGCCACCACCTCCGGAAAACCGTTGAGGTGCGCCTGGATCACATCGGTATAACCCTCAACAATGACCGCCTCCTTTTTGGCGCGAATGGCCTCTTTGGCCTGGAAAAGCCCGTAAAGATAGCGTCCTTTACTGAAAACCGGCGTATCCGGAGAATTTAGGTATTTGGGATGGCCATCGCCCAACACCCGCCCGCCAAAGGCAGCCACCCGCCCCTGCGGGTCCAAGATGGGGAACATAATCCGGTCGCGAAAACGGTCAAAATACCCGTTGGTACCAGCCAAAACCAAGCCCGCCCGTTCCGCCAGAGCCATGGGGATTTCTTTTTTCTTGAGCAACCTGACTAAGCCGTCCCAAACCGGCAAGGCATACCCCAGGTTAAAACGGCTGACCGCCTCCTGATCCAAGCCCCGTTCCTGCAGGTAATCCCGGGCGGCTTGGGCCTGGGGCGAGTGTAAAAGGATCTGGTTGTAAAAATCGGCGGCCAGCTTATGCAGGCGAAAGATAGCATCGCGTTCCTGCCGGCGCCGTGCCATATCAGGGCTTTCCTCTTCTTCCACCCAGGGAATCTGGGCCCGCTCCGCCAGCCAACGGGCGGCCTGGGGAAAAGTGAGGTTCTCCATGCGCATGACAAAGGTGAAGACATCACCGCCGGCGCCGCAACCGAAACAATAAAACAATTGTTTGTCCGGGCTGACGGTAAAAGAGGGCGTTTTTTCATGATGAAAGGGACAAAGTCCGGATAATGTCTTCCCTGACTTTTTCAGGGTAACATACTCCGCAACCACCGAGGCGATATCGTTCTTTTCCCGAATCGCCACGATCAATTGTTCCCTGTTTTTATCCACAACTATCACCCATGATCTGTTTTCGCCGTTCTTGAGCGGATTCCTTTAACCGGTTTATGCTCAACAAACCATCCAACCCTTGGGCATGAAGCGTTTTTGAAAGTCGGCCAAACAATAGGAGTCTGTCATGCCGGCCAAGTAATCGCAGATCCGGCGGTCCAAAGGAGCTTCGGGATCAAGATGGGCCGGCAACTCCTGGGGATGGTTCAGGTAAAAATGGAACAACTCAGTGATCAAACTGCCAACCTTTGTTTCTTCCTTCTTGGCACTGGAACCGATATAAACCCGTTGAAAAAGGAAGTTGCGCAATTCATCCATGGCTTCGCCCATTGTTTTCCCCATGACAATGGCATCCTGCCCCTCGCTGGCAGTGACGATTTCCCGGATCATCCGGGAGATCCTGGCGGAATAGTCGTAACCGAGGATCTCCAGCAAATCCTTGGGTAGTTCCGCTTCTGTTATAACGTTAGCCCGCAGGGCATCGTCAATATCATGGTTAATGTAGGCAATGCGGTCCGCCCAGCGCACCAATTGGCCCTCCAGGGTCATGGGCAGCTGCTCGCCGGTATGACACAGGATACCGTCCCTTACTTCTCTGGTCAGATTCAAGCCCCAGCCGGGTCGGCCATAGTCCTCCAAGAGATCCACCACGCGCAGGCTCTGCTGATTATGGCGAAACCCCCCTTGAACCAGGTTGTTCAAGGCCACCTCTCCGGCATGACCAAAGGGGGTATGCCCCAGGTCATGCCCCAAGGCAATGGCCTCGGTAAGGTCCTCGTTCAACCGCAGCAGCCGGGCCATGGTCCGGGCGATTTGGGCCACTTCCAAAGTATGGGTCAGCCGGGTGCGATAGTGATCGCCGCTCGGGGCGATAAAAACCTGGGTTTTATGTTTAAGTCGGCGAAAGGCCTTCGAATGAATGATCCTGTCCCGATCCCGCTGGAAGGCAGTGCGCATTGGGCACGGCTCCTCATGATAACGGCGGCCTTGGGAATTAACGGCCTTTGTTGCTTTTGGCGCCAGCCGCACCAACTCTTCTTGCTCCTGCGCGACACGATCAAACATTTTTCCACCCCTTCTCCTGCCTATGTGTTATAATAGAATATTGAAATCGGAGGGAACGCCTTTGAAAAGAGTTGTCAGTGTAAGTATCGGCTCATCTGCACGAAACCACCAAGCCAAACTGGAGTTTATGGGCGAAAGCATCCTCCTGGAACGGATTGGCACCGACGGTGATATGCATAAAGCCATCCAAATCCTGGAAGAACTGGACGGAAAGGTTGACGCCTTTGGCCTGGGCGGCATCAGTTTTTACCTCTATGCCGGCGGCCACCGCTACATAATCCGGGACGCCCTGCGCTTGGTGAAAAATGTCCGCAAAACGCCGGTCGCCGACGGCAGCGGCATCAAAAACACTTTGGAAGGCCGGCTCGTGCAGGTCTTTGCCGAACAAAGCGGACTAACCCTCCAAGGGAAAACTGCCCTGATGGTCAGCGCCGTCGAACGTTATGCAATGGCCAAATCCCTGGTACAGGCTGGTTGTGCGACCATCTTCGGCGATCTCATCTTTGGCCTGGGCATCCCCATCCCCATCCGTTCATTACGCTGCATTGACCGGCTGGGCCGCCTCCTGCTGCCCGTCATCACCCGGTTGCCCTTTAAGCTACTGTATCCCACCGGTAAGGACCAGGAACGGCAGGCCCATACCAAAGCCAGTGATTTCTTGGCCCGGGCCGAGCTCTTGGCCGGCGACTTTCACTATATTCGCCGTTACCTGCCGGACAAGCTTGACGGGAAGATCATTATCACCAATACCGTCACCGATGAGGACCGCAAGATGCTTACGCAGCGTAAGGCCGCCTGGCTCGTCACGGCCAGCCCGAACTTCAACGGTCGCTCCTTTGCCACCAACGTCCTTGAAGCCTTGATCCTGGCAGTCTCCGGTAAACGTGCGGAAGAAATGAACCTGGCCGATTATGATACTTATCTGCAAGAACTGCAGATTAAACCCTGCATTGAAAAGCTGTCTCCCGCCGGCAACCAAGCTACCCCTTGATTTAATATGCTCCTTAACCCCGCCGATCTGGCGGTTGTTTTCTTTTCTCCCTCTTGTCCCCCTTGCCCCGCTTGCCTGCCGGACCGGGCCGTTGTTTCCGCCCGTCTTCCGGTGGAACAAGGGCTTTGGGACCATAACCGATCAAATCTTCCCGCCCTGCCCGTTGCAGGGCTTTTCGCACCAGGGGCCAATTTCTCCTGTCTTGGAACTGCAACAAGGCTCGCTGCATGGCCCGTTCCTCCGCCGGCGGCACATCGACCTGCTCGCCGGTCCTGGGATTGATCCCCGTATAAAACATACAAGCGGAGGCAGACATCGGCAGCGGTGTAAACTCCTGAACCTGCTCAAAAAACCGTCCTTGGTCCCGCAGATATTCCGCCAAGGCAATGGCATCCTCGAGCTGGCTGCCCGGGTGCCCGGCAATGAGATAGGGGATCAGGTACTGCTCTTTGCCGGCTTCCTGGCTTAAACAGTGAAATTCTTGGCAAAACCGGAGATAAACATCATGCTCCGGTTTGTTCATCAATTTTAACACCCGGTTGGAGACATGCTCCGGGGCCACCTTCAACTGACCACTGACATGATGGGCGCAGATCTCCCGCAGGTAAGCCCGGTCCGGATCTGCCAGGGCTAGATCGAACCGGATCCCGGAACGGACAAAAACATGCCGGACCCCCGGCAGTTCCCTGAGGGCTTGCAGCAGGGCAACCCCATCCTTGTTCCCCTGCGGCAGGTGACGACAGACCCGGGGCACCAGGCAGTTCTGGCCTTTACAGGCGCCACGGGCCAAGGCCCGTTCACATGTGGGCAAATAAAGGTTGGCGCTGGGACCCCCCACATCATGGATCACCCCGCGCCAGCGGGGATCCTGGGTAAAACCGCGCGCCTCCTGCAAGATTGAGGCCATGCTCCGCCGCTGAATAAAACGGCCCTGGTGCAAGGCGAGGGTGCAAAAGGAGCACTCTCCCAAGCACCCCCTGTGGGTGACCAGGCTGAACAGGACCTCCTGCAAAGCAGGTATCCCCGCCGGTCCATAGCGGGGATGCCAGCGCCGCAAAAAGGGACGGCTATAGATCTCGTCCATCTCGGTCTCGGTCAGGGGGCGCGCCGGCGGCAGTTGGACCACCCACTGGCCCCCCTGCCGCTGGTAGAGGATCCGTCCACGGCCGGGGTCGTTTTCTTCTTCCATCACCTTTTGGGCCTGGGCAAAAGCCTCTTTATCCCTTGCCACCTCCTCGGCGGAGGGAAGGCGCATCCCCGAGTCAGCCCAGGCTGGCAGCTCCCGGCAACGGATGACCGTGCCGGGGATGGGCTGTTCATGCCAAGACGGGCCTTGATCGGCCAGCCGGGCGACGGCAGCCCGTAAAGCCAGTTCGCCCATGCCGTAAACCAAGAGATCAGCCCCGGCATCCACCAGAATACTCCTGCGGACCCGGTTCTCCCAGTAATCATAATGGGCCAACCGGCGCAGGCTGGCTTCGATACCCCCAATAATGATGGGAGTCTTGGGATAGAGCCGGCGCAAGATATTACAGTATACCAAGATGGCCCGGTCGGGCCTGTAGCCAGCCTTGCCCCCCGGCGAATAAGCATCCTTGGCCCGGCGGCGTTTGGCCGGTGAATAATGGGCCACCATAGAATCCAAAGCCCCGGCGGTGACACCAAAGCACAGCCGGGGTTCTCCTAAAAGTTGAAAATCATGGTCAGTCCGCCAATCCGGTTGCGGTAAAATGCCCACCCGGTAGCCTAAGGCCTCCAGATCCCGGCCAAGCAGGGCAACCCCAAAGGCCGGATGGTCCACATAGGCGTCACCGGAAACCAGGATAATATCAAGGGCATCCCATCCGCGGGCCGCCACCTCTTGCGGCGTTGTGGGCAAAAAATCGGTCATAAGCGGAGTCTTCCCCCCTCGTTGGTCCCGCAAATATCAAGGATTCACCTGAGGATCCGGTTCAAATGTCCGGGTGACTACCTGACCGCTTTTGCCGAATGTAACATAATCCCCACCCCGAACCGAAACCATTAACCCTCCGGCATTACCGATGAGTAAAACCACGGGACGATCAATATTCCACTCCCGCGCCTCCCCGGACTCTAAGGTCCCTTCTTCAATGATCTTGCCGGTATCACGCTCTTTTAATCTGATCCAACAAGATTCATTAGGAGTTGTTTTAACTCTAAGATCAGCCACCTTAACCGTAGAAGGAGGCGCAACGGGCTCCTGCTCCTGCTCCGGTGCCTCCTGCGATTCGACGGTCTGGACTGGTGCAGGGGCTTCGGTGGCAAGCTCCCGCGGTTTGGTGCTGAGTATAAAGATCAGAGCGATAATAATCCCCAAACCAATGCCCCCGGCAATGATATACTGAATATTCCGGGAGGAAAGTTGAATCTGCCGGATATATTGCACAATTTCCTTGAATAATTCGTTCTTTTTCGGTGCAGGCTCTTCCTGCCGGGCCAACGTCTCGGCCGCGGCCGCCTGATTCAGTTGTTCGTTTTTGAGCCGGTAATACCGGTCCAACACTTCCTTGCCGTCAAGCCCAATGGCGGAGGCGTAGTTGGTTAAAAAACCTTTCACATAGACTTCCCCGGGAATCTCGTGAAAATCGCCGTTTTCAATAGCTTCCAGGTAACACTTGCGGATCTTGGTCTGGTTTTGGATTTCCTGCAGGGAGATCTTCTTTTTTTCCCGCATCTCCCGGAGATAGTTACCCAATTCTTTCATACTTGACACCCCCTAAACCATAATTCCCCGGCCGCCTTATCCTTTCCTTTCTTGAATAAATGGAATTCCATGTGAAAAATGCTAACACCGCAAAAATGCCGTCACAATCATGAAAAACGCTAAAAGGGCGCTTATCGCCCCTTCTCAGCCATTCTTTCCCGGATCTCCTCCAATTGGCGGGCATTAATTAAAACTTCCCTGGCCTTACTCCCCTCATGGGGACCCACCAGGCCGCGGGCTTCCATCATGTCAACCAACCGGGCTGCCCGCGTATAGCCGATACGCAGCCGCCGTTGCAAGACCGAGGCGGAAGCTTGGCCAAACTCCACCACAATCCGCACCGCATCCCAGAAGAGTTCGTCTTCTTCTTCATCAAAGTTTTCCTGGCGGGCCTCGGCATTAACAAAGGCTTCCACATATTCGGGCACGCCGTAGGAGCGCCAGTGCTCCGTCACGCGGGCAATTTCCTCCTCTGTCACCAGGGCGCCTTGCACCCGCCGGGGTTTCAGGGAACCCACCGGTGAATAGAGCATGTCACCACGGCCCAAGAGCTGTTCTGCACCAGCGCCGTCAAGGATCGTCCTGGAGTCCACCTGGGAGGAGACAGCAAAGGCAATCCGGGAGGGAATGTTCGCTTTAATCAGGCCGGTGATCACATCCACCGACGGGCGTTGGGTGGCAACCACCAGATGAATGCCGGTGGCCCGGGCCATCTGGGCCAAACGGCATATAGCATCTTCGACTTCCACAGGAGCCACCATCATCAGATCCGCCAACTCATCGATGATGACCACAATATACGGTAACGCTTGTTCCCCGGGGGGCAACGACGAGTTATAGCGCTCAATATCCCGCACGCCCCGGCCGGCAAAGGCCTTGTAACGGGTCTCCATCTCCGTTACCACCGCCTTTAACACCGCAGCGGCCTTTTTGGCTTCAGTCACCACTGGGGCGGACAGGTGCGGAATATTGTTGTAAACAGACAACTCCACCATCTTGGGATCGATCATAATTAGTTTAACCTCATCGGGCCTGGCCTTAAACAACAGGCTCATCACAATGCAGTTAATACAAACGCTCTTGCCGGATCCGGTGGCCCCGGCCACCAACAGGTGGGGCATCTTCCCCAGAACGGCCACCACCGGATCACCGCCGATATCCACGCCCAGGGCCACACCGAGCTTGCCCGATTCCCGGAAGGTTTTGGTCTCCAAGATCTCCCGGAGGGTTACCACCCGGGATTCCCGGTTGGGTACTTCAATGCCGATGGCTGCTTTCCCGGGAATGGGCGCCTCGATCCTAAGCCCGCGAGCGGCCAAGGCCAAGGCCAGATCATTGGAGAGATTGACGATCCTGCTCACCTTCACCCCCGGCGCCGGTTGGAGTTCATAGCGGGTGATCACCGGGCCTTGGTGGATCTCAATGACCCTGGCTTGCACCCCGAAACTGGCCAGCGTCTCCTCCAATTGCCTGGCCTGGTCGGGCAGATGCCCGCTGCGTTTGGGCCGGGCCTGCGGGAGATGCAGCAAATCGGTGGAAGGAAACTCCTGGGCGCCCCGGTTATTCCGCACGGGTTCCACCGGTCGTTTCACTGCCGTGCGCTCCTCCGCCTGCGGTGGCGCTTTGGGCTTATTGCGGATCACCACCGGTTGGGGTTCAACCACTACCGGGGCCGGCGGGAAATGGTCAGGTTCTTGTGTGGCCACAGTCTCCCTCGCCACCAATGGCCTTTCCGCCGCTGGGCGCCGGTGGGTTAAAAGGGCCAGCAGCTCCTGGAACCAGACGATAAGCGGTTTATCCGAAATTAAGATCAGTGCGACCAAAAAGAGGAGAAAAAGCACAAAATAGGCGCCGGTATGGGAGAACAAGCTCACAAAAGCAAAAGTCAGCAGGCGTCCGATCAAACCACCGCCGGCCGTGGTTGCAAGGCTCAGATCAGCCGTAATCTCCGCCCCGGAAACCAGATGAATTATTGTCAGCGAAAGCAGTCCCAACAAACAAAACCCCAATAGCCGTAAGGTGAGCTTGGGTCCTCGCCGCCAACGGAGCAGGTGCCACCCGCCGACAAAGAGAAAGACTGAAGGAATGGCTGCCCCGCCCCGGCCAAAGAGGGCAAAGACCGCATCCTGGAGGATCCTCCCAAACATACCGGCACGGGAAAGCGCCACCATTGACAGGGCGATTAAGACAGATATGCCGATGAGCAGCACGCCCATGATCTCCATCCGCTGTTCTTGCAGGCGCGGATCGCTCTCCTTTACTTGGCGGCGGTTTTTGAGCTTCATTCTCCGATTGTCTCCTCTCGCAAAACGACCTGGGCAATATTGACCGCATGGTCTGCCACCCGTTCCAAGTTGCTCAAGAGTTCAACGTAGACAACGCCGGAACCTGGCCAACATTTGCCCTGATTTAAGCGGTTAATGTGGTTTTGCCGCAGTTCTTCTTCCATTTTGTCAATGGTCGTCTCCCGGCAGATGACCTTTTTCGCCTGTACTTGGTCATTGGTCATCAGCGCCTGAACGGACCGGGCAAAAATATCCTCAACCTTGCCGAACAACAATTCCAACTCATTGATGGCCAACTCGGAGAAGGGCAGTTTATCCTCGATTTTGGCCTCGGCATACTGCGCAATGTTGTGGGCGTGATCACCGACCCGTTCCACATCATTGACTACATGGAGCAGGCCTGCCAGTTGCCGTGATTGCATGGGAGTAAGCAGGCTCCGTGAAAGCACGGTGGAAAGATAAAGGGTAATCTTACTTTGCAACTCATCCACCAGTTCTTCTTTCTTCTCCACTTCGCCAATGAGGGTCGCGGATCCTTTTGTAAAAGCCTGACGGGCATTTTTTAACATCTGCAATGTGATATTCGCCATGTTGCCGATCTCCAAGACCGCCAGATTCAGCGCCACCGTCGGTGTGCCCACCATACTTTCATCCAAATACTTCGTACCTTCCTGGGGTTCTGTGTCTTTGCCGGGCAAAATCTTTTGCATCAGCCGGATGACGGGGTTAACCAACGGCAACCATACCAAAGTATTAACAATGGTAAAGACGGTATGAGCCATAGCAATCTCCCGGGCCATCACGTCAATATGGCGCAAGGATGGCCAGTATCTGCCTTCGCCCAAAATATACGAAGCCATCTTCCCAAACCAGACAAAGATGGCTTGGGTAAAATCCTGAATCCAACGGCCGTAGGCCGGAATGAAAAAGAGAATCAAAACCGAACCGACCAGGTTAAAGAGGAAAAAGGCCAGCGCCGCCCGTTTGGTGTCCCGGCTCCGTCCGAAACTAGCCAGTACCGAAGCCAAGCAGCCGCCCACATTGCTTCCCATCAACACGGTTATAGCGGTGTTCAAGGGCAGCAAAGGCAAGTAGAAGAAACCTTGCAGGACCGATTGCTGGGCCATGCCCTGCAGTAAAACAATGGTGGCATTACTGCTCTGCAGCAAGGCAGTGACAATAATGCCAACCAGAAAACCGTAGACTGGATAATTCCCCAGGACCAACAGGTTGTTGCGAAAGGTTGTATGCTGGGCCAAGGTCTGCAAGACAGTGGAGAGAGTATTCATACCGACAAAAGCCAAACCCAGACCCAACAGCGTCTGGCCGATATACCGGAGGGAGCGGCGCTTGGCAAAATAGCGCAGCCCAAAACCAACCCCCACCGCCAGCAGGGCATAATTGTCCACACGAAAGGCAATGAGTTGGGCAATAAAAGTAGTGCCGATATTTGCACCCATCAGCACTACCAAGGTTTGCGTCAACGTTAAAAGGCGAGCATTTAAAAGTCCGATGATGACAATTGCCGTTGCGCTGCTGCTTTGGAAAAGAATAGTCAGGATCGCCCCGGCCAGCAGGGCCAGAAAGGGATTGTTTAAAGACGCAAGGATCTTCCGCATCCGGTCACTGGAGACCCTTTGCAGACCGTCGCCCAAAGTCACAAGCCCCAAAAGAAAAAGGCCCAAACCACCGATGACCCCGAAAACCAATTGTTTGGATATGATTCCCATGGCCGCCTCCCAAAACCCTTACATGTATTCGTGGTGCAAACTGTGGCTCATCCGAAGGATAGTATTCGTTTCATCGGCTAAAACTCCTCCTGTTGGCGCCGGGATTGGCTTATTGTAAACAAAAAATTAACGACCGTAAGGTCGTTGTCGCTGAAGCAAGCAATATTGTATCTACCAATAGACCGTCTCTCCCGGCTGCCAGCGCCGGTCCAAATAATGCTGGGGATTGGTACTTAAGAGCCTCTGAACTTTACCCCTCCCGGGACCTAATGGTTCCACCATGACTGTAACTCCGTCAATCACCATTTCAATGGTATTTAACTTCCCTTGATCATAATCTTCAGCAGGACCAAAGATGGTCTCCGGCGGCACAATCGTGTAGAGCACATTCAATTGGGGGTCCCCTCCCCTTCCTGCACAAAACCGGGGTTCATGCCATCATTGCCGAGAACAGGCCCTTTCTGGGCATTTAAGGCAATCAGTTGTTCCAACTTATGGAACGCCGCCCCTAAACCACCCACCTCATCAATGAGTCCATTCGCCACCGCTTCTTTGCCCACCAAAACGGTGCCGATGTCACGGACCAGATCGCCGGTGCGGAACATGAGCTCTCGAAAGCGCTCCTCCGTAATGCGGGAGTGGCTGATAACAAAGCGAATGACCCGATCCTGCATCTTCTCCAGGTATTCATAGGTTTGCGGCACCCCAATCACCAAACCGGTGAGCCGCAGGGGATGGATGGTCATAGTGGCCGTCTCGGCAATAAAGGAGTAATCGGCGGCAGTGGCAATGGGAACCCCAATGGAGTGGCCGCCCCCCAGCACCAGGGAAACAGTGGGCTTGGAAAGGCTGGTGATCATCTCGGCAATGGCCAGGCCCGCTTCCACATCGCCCCCCATGGTGTTAAGGATCAAAAGCAAGCCCTTGATCTTGGGATTTTGCTCGATAGCCACCAATTGGGGGATAATGTGTTCGTATTTAGTGGTTTTGTTCTTGGTGGGCAGTACCATATGCCCCTCGATCTGCCCGATGATGGTCATGACATGAGTATTGGTCTCGCCCTGGGTCGGGGGCACCTGGCCAAGTTGACGGAGGCTTTGCAGAAGAAAACGTTGGCGTCTGGGCGGTTGGCGACTGGGCCCCGGCTCCCCTTCCGGTTCTGCTTCCGGCTCTACCTCCGGTTCCACCTCCTGGCCTTCCTGCTCCGGTTCTGGATGGACGGTTTCAAATCTGGCTTCTTCGTAATCCAACGGCATCGCCCTTTCCTGATTCTCTTCTGTATTATGGTTATCCAGCCAAAAAAAATACCTCCATCCTTGCCCGCCGGACCAAATTCCCCGCCTTGGGCATATGATAAAAAAACAAAAGCCTCGGAAGGAGGTGGTCCATTGAAGGCGCTGGTTCTCAGCGGCGGGCAGGGCACGAGGCTCCGGCCCATGACCCTTGGCCGCTCCAAGCAACTGATACCCGTGGCCAACCGCCCAGTTTTGCATTATGTCCTGCAAAACATCGCCGACGCCGGAATTAAAGAAACCATCGTGGTCATCGGGGAAGACGGCCGGCAGATCCGGGATTACGTGGGCAACGGCGCCCGCTGGGGCTTGGCTGTAACCTATGTGCAACAACGGAAACCCTTGGGCTTGGCCCATGCCGTCCTGACGGCCCGGGAAAAGCTGGGCGAAGCTTCTTTTCTCATGTACCTGGGGGATAATTTACTGCCCAACGGAATTGCCCAATATCTCCGGGTCTTTCAAGAAAAACGCCCCGACGCCCTGGTCCTGGTCCATCCTGTAACCAATCCCCAATCCTTTGGCATTGCTAAGTTGGTCGATTCCCGGGTGGTCGAGGTGTTGGAGAAGCCCACGGATCCCCCGAGCAACCTGGCCCTCATCGGTGTCTATTTCTTCTCGCCCAAGATCCACGAATCCATTGCCCGCATCACCCCTTCGGCCCGGGGCGAACTGGAGATTACCGATGCCATCCAGGATCTCTTGTCCCGGGGCGGCCAGGTCGAGGCCGAACGGGTCTGTGGCCCATGGCACGACACGGGGCAGGCCAATGACCTGCTGGCAGCCAACAAAACCATGTTGCTAAAGCTGGAACACAAGATCGAAGGCCACATTGACCCCTGCTCCACCATCTCCGGCCCAGTACAAATCAGCGCAGGGACCGTGGTGGTCAACAGCCGGATCTGCGGACCGGCGATCATTGGCGAGGACTGCGCCCTCTACAACAGTTTTATCGGTCCCTTTACAGCGGTGCAAAAAGGTACCAGGCTCATTGATACGGCCGTTTGCGACTCCATCATCTTAGCTGGCTGCCGGCTGGAAAATGTCCCCCTCCTAAACCACAGCATCCTGGGGGAAAACACAGAGCTTACCACTTCCCCCCGTTCCCAGCCCGGTTGGCAACTACTGACGGCCGACCATACCCGCCTGTCCGTTCCTGTCTAAGTCGCGGGCTATCCGGGCCAACACTTTATGGGGGGACTTATTTTGGCCGTTGATATCATTATTGTCAGCTATAACACCCGCCGTTACCTGAAAGCCTGCTTGCACAGCATTCGCCGGCACACTCAAGGTTCCTACCGCGTCTGGGTTGTTGATAACGGGAGTACCGACGGCACACAAAGACTGGCACCGGCCTTCCCCTGGGTGCGCTGGATTCTAAACCGAACCAACCGTGGCTATGGGCAGGCATGCAACCAAGGAGCGGCGGCCGGGACCGGCGACCACATCGTCTTCTTAAACAGTGACACGGAGGTTACACCCAATTGGCTTCCTCCCTTGGTTGAGCGCGCGGAAAGCGACGAGCGCATCGCCATCGTCGGCCCGAAGCTGCTCAGTCCCCAAGGTCTGGTGGTGGGGGCCGGCGTCATCGGCACCAATGCCAAACCGGTGATCCGGGGTTGGATGGCCCGGGACGACCCAGTCCGCTTTGGCTACCCCCTGGACTGCCTCAGTCTCTGCGGTGCTTGCCTGCTCCTGAAACGGCGGCACATTCCGGTCCTGGGCCTGTTTGACCCGGCCTTCTTTCACTATTTTGAAGAGACGGATCTCTGCTACCGGGCACGGGCCAAAGGCTTCCGCGTGGTCTATGAACCGGCCAGCCAAATCATCCACCACATCTCCGCCAGTTGCCGGGATAACAACCGTCTCCGGCAACTATACGCCAAAGGGCAGCAGATCTTCACGGAAAAATGGCGGGAGTTCCTCGGTGATGAACAAGTTTACGGGGAGAAACCCGGAGACGGTTTTGCCTGCGTGGAGCACAACGCCCCGGCAAATTATGAGCAAAAGAGGTGAGTCCATGCTGATCGCCGTCAACCGCATGCACCGGCCGGAGGAGGTCCTGGAACGGATCCGTCAAGCCATAAACAGGCGCCAGCCATTGTCCTTGATCCGCCTGGCCAGTGGTGAGGCCTTCACCCTGGCCCACAATAGCCTCCTACCCGTGGCCAAAATCCCTTGGTGGGTGGTCTACGCCGGTGTCGTCCTCCCCAACGAAGCCGCTCGCCGCGACCTGATTCAAGCGGTCAAAGAAGGAGATATCGTCGGTTTATCCCCCGACCGGTCCCGCTGGGAGTGCGCGCCTCTGCTGGAGCAGGCCTTCAACCTCTACCGGTTAAGGCCCCACTACATCACCACTGCCATCGTCAACTGGGCGCTACATAGAGAAGATGCCTTGTACCGGCTGATCAAAGACGTACCAACCATCGTCATCGGCCGCCGGGCCGCCGAGGCCGCCCCCCTGCTCCGGGCCAAGGGAGTCAATGTGGTCCGCACCTATCATCTGGAAGGCTATCAGGACCTACCCCGTTGCCAACGGCAAATCAAAAGCGGGCCCTTCTTCCGGGTGGCTCTGGTGGCAGCCGGGATCCCTGCCACCATCCTCTGCCCCCGCCTGGCCCGGGAAAGGCGTTGTATTGCCATTGATTATGGCCATGTCATCAATGATTTGATCGACCCCGGGTTTAACATAGATAAACTGGACCGGGAGCGGGAACGCTGGAAACGGGAGCTTGGCCTGAACCAGCCGCCCCACGTGCCAAAAGTTCAATAACCATAAAAAACAAAGCCCTTGCCAAAACCAGGGGAATTATTATAGAGAAAAGGGACTGGGAAGGTCAGCCCACCCCCCTTTTCTCTTTTATTTAACCCCTTTACCCTTTTCACTTTTTCTCCTCCAGCGGCTTCTTGATCCGCCGGAAGATCTCCTCCAAACGCCGGGCAAAGGTATGGTCCCGGTAGGCCCTGATTTGGGCGGCCTTAGCCACTCTTACCCGGTCGGGGGAGGTAAGATAATACCGGACCTTCTCCACCAGATCGTCGATGGAACGAAAGGCCACCATCTCCCGGTCTTGCGCAAAACAGTCCCAGATATCAGGGCGAGTATCATCCACCAATTGAAAGGCGCCGCACCCAGCCAAGGCGAACACCCGGTCGTTGGGACTGGTGGCGCCAATCCCCCGTCTGTTGCCGGAGGGCGGATCCACCGGGTCCCGATGGATGTTCAGGTTAATGGCGGCGCCATTATAGAACCGCTGGACCTCCCAGAAATTACTGAGGGTAGGCAGAACGGCATCGTGCAAACGAGGGTGGAGCTTACCCCAGCTAGCCCAGTCACCGATCAAGCGAAAGACCGCCCCCGGAAACTCCTCGGCCAAGGCGTTTACCACCCGCAGTCGGTTGGGAAAACCCATGCCAATAAAGGCAATATCCGATAGATAGGACGGTCCAACCCGCAGGGTCTTATGCACCCTGGGGTTACAGCACCAGGGCAGGTAAAAAACATTGGACCGGCCATACTCCCCCACCGCCTGCCGTTCATTGGTGAAGACATAATCATAAACCTCGGTCATTTCCCCACGGTGAAAATCAATCTCATAGGGATCCTCCACCAGCCACAACACAGTGGTTGCTCCCCACTCCCCGGCGTAACGGACCAGGGAGGACCGCATGAGAGTCCCGTGGACCACCAACAAGACATTGGGACGAAAGCGCCGGAAGGTCTCGGGGGTGACAGCCCGGGGGTTGACCCGCTCTACGGTACAGACAAAGCGGGAGCGCAAGGTGTGGAAGATATCGTAGGCATAGCGTTCGGCAATCCCCCCAATCCCCGAGTCCACAAACAAAATTTTCATCGCTGACTTCCCCTCTTTAACCAGTCTCATGGCACTGCCTACTCAGCATAATACCCGGTGGGGCAGGAAAACCATTGGCCCGTCACACCCGGTGGGGTCAGCCGCTGGCTCCGGCCCCGGAAGCGATAAGGGAAGATGGGTTCCCCGCCGGGTCCAAACCACTTGGCTTGAAACAAAGCCCAGCCCTCCAGTTCCCGGCGGTACCATTCTCCATCTTTGTTTTGGGGCGTCGTCCCCCGGGTGGCCCCCTCCGTATGAATGGCCACGGACTTGCCGCAGTAGGCCACCCGCCAACCGTTTTGCCATGCGCGCAGGCAAAAATCCACATCCTCATAGGCCACGAAGAACTCCTCCGCCATTCCCCCCAGCTTATCCCAAGTCTCCCGCCGCACCAGCATCAGTGCGCCGGTAACCGCCAGCACTTCCCGGGTCTGGAGGGCCGGCGGAAAACTGCCGGGTTTATGCCGGTACAAATGGTCAAAACAGCGGGCCTCGGGCAAATAGTAAACACCGGCATGCTGGATCCGCCGGTCCGGATAGAGAAGCCGGGCCCCCACCACACCATTCCTTCCCCTGCTGGCCTCGGTCACCAAAGCCCTTAGCCAGTGCCGGTCAATGAAGATAATATCGTTGTTGACCAGGACAAGATAGGCGCCCCGCGCTTTTTGGGTCCCGATATTCACCGTTTTAGCAAAACCTGTGTTGTCAGGCTTAAGGATGAGTTGGCAACCATGGGCTGCGGCAATCTCCGTTAAGCGTGCCTGCACCTCCGGCGAGCTGCCGTCGTCCACCAGGACAACTTCAAGATTGGGCCAAACAGTGTGGTTCTTAAGCGAAGTTAAACAGCGTTCCACCAAAGCAGTCTGACGGACTGTGGGAATAACTACGCTGACCAAGGCCGGTTTAAACACCAATGACTTCACCCCAAACAACATTTTGTACATTTTATGACCAGTCAGGCTTGAAGAACCCCATTTCGGCCAAAACCACGGCAAATCAGACAGACAGCCCGGGGCTTTCCTGCCCCAGCCGAATAGGATAAACCAGGTGATGTGAACATGCCAGCATATCAACACTTTGTCCTGACCCGGTTCAACCGGTACCTGTTTTCCGCCAATCCCCGCAAACAAAAATATAACCCCCGCTTTGCCCACGCCTGGATGAACCACCGGATCGCCCTCTTCAACCGGTACTGCCTGCCCTCAATGAAGGCCCAGACCTGCCAGAATTTCACCTGGCTGGTTTTCTTCGACCGCAATACGCCAAAGAAGTATATCTCCGCCCTGCACGACCTGTTTAGTTACAAAAACTTCATCCCGGTCTACCAGGGCAGCTTCCAAACAGCTGTCCTCAATCATCTCCTGCCCACCACAGAGTACATCATCACCACCCGGCTGGACAACGACGACGCCTTCCACGTCACCGCCATCCGCCGCATTCAAGAGTGCTTTCACGGCCAGGACCTGCTGGCCTTAAACTTCCCCATGGGATACCGCCTCGCCAACAACCGTCTCTTTTCCGCCAGGCATTTGAGTAACCCCTTTCTCTCCCTCATCGAGCGGGTCCGGACGGAGCCAACGGGAAAAAAGGCGGTCTTCACCGTCATGGACCAAAAGCACGACGAAATCCACAGGATCGCCAAGGTAAAGCAACTAATCGCCAAACCCATGTGGTTGCAGGTCATTCACGGGCGCAATCTGAAGAACCGCGGCGGCGGCGAACCGCTTAACCTCACCTTCGCCCAGATCAAAAAGGACTTCGGCCTTAAATAGGATAACAACCCCCTACCCATATCCCGGATTTAACAGTAAATGTGACCGATAGGCCAATGATCCCGGCAAATAAGGTTTTCATCCCGGTTCGACCCTTCCGGGCCCTGAATAGAATGGGGTAAAGCGTCCTTGCATTTAGGGGGTTTAAACATGTCCTTCAGCAGTGTCCCTGATTCCGCCCTTCTATCAGAAATTGAAGTGCTGAAAAGAATCAAACATGCCTTAGTCGCAAAAAGGCCATTTTCTTTAGTGCGCATCGGTGATGGGGAAAACATCGTCATGGGACAGTACACCCTGTTGCCTGAGGACAAATTCATGAACACCTATTGGGTCCGGCAAAACTTCGGCCGGATGGCCAAGGGTGTAACCCTGCCCAACACAAAACTCCGGGACCAATTGGTTTGGGGCGTGCGCAATGCGGATATTGTCGGCATTTGCAAAAAATACGGTGACGAGGTCAGGGCGCCAGAGGAATTCAAGCGCCCCTTAACCGACAAAATCTTTGACCATTACCGCCTCAAACCGGCGCAACTGTGTCATGTCTTTGTCAACCGCAAGATGGTATCCCATGGCTTATTCTGGGAGATCCTCCACAAGCACCGGGTTCTGCTCATTTCCAAGTGGGCCCATGAATTCCGCCAACTGGTCCTGCGGGAATACTCCCAACTCCGACCCAAAATCGTAGGCGCCATCGACTTCCACGATTTTCACCAGATACCTTTGGTGCTGAAGGAAGCCGGTAAATACAATTTTGACCTGGCCCTGGTCTCTGCCGGCGTCAATGCCGTGGTCCTGGCCCCGCGACTGGCGAAACGGACCGGCAAGGTTGTTATCGATTTCGGTAAAGTCATGATGTTTTTCCTCACATCCGATCCCCGGATTGCGCCGTGGAAGCCACCGGTCGCCCCCCAAAACACCCAGGCTCAACAGGTTGAGAACAGAGAAAAACCGGTTCTTGGTGATCCATTCAACCCACCGGGCGCCCCAGGTGTGTATAGGCCGGACCTGCAGGAACAAAACAACCATGTTTACCTTGAAAACCCGCAGGAAACAACCGAACCGCCGGCACCACCTGCGGAAATCCCAGCGGAGACCCAGCCTTAAGCGGCACCGAAAACCCTGAATAAGTTTTAAGCTTACTTGGCTCTTCTTTCTTTTCCCACCCGTAAGCAACGGCTCACCACAAGAACCTTCGGATTGTTCTCCGGGAAGGAGGTAACAAAAATGGATGTCGCCGTTATCGGCTGCGGTTATGTCGGTTTGGTAACTGCTGCCGGCTTGGCGGACTTAGGACACTCTGTCATCGGCATTGATAAAGACCCCCGGAAAATTAACAAGTTAAAAGCGGGGATCATTCCCATTTACGAACCGGGCTTAGCCGAACTGGTCCAGCGGAACCTGGTGACCGGCAGGCTTACTTTCACCGAAAGCATCCGGCCTGCCGTGGAAAGGTCCGTCGTCTTGTTTATTACCGTGGGTACACCTTCGAATTACGACGGAACCGCCGATCTGACCCAAGTGGAAGCGGTCGCCCGGGAGATTGCCGCCGCAATGACAAGTTACAAAGTGATCATCAACAAATCAACGGTACCCGTGGGCACCGCCCGGCGGGTCAAAGAATTGATCAAGAAACATTTGCCCGCACCGGTAGCCTTTGATGTTGTCAGCAACCCGGAATTTCTTCGGGAAGGCAGCGCCGTCCATGACTTTATTTATCCCGACCGGATCGTCATCGGCGCCGAATCCGTTAAAGCCGTCGCGCTAATGAAGGAGCTTTACAGTGGCTTTTTGAAGAAGAAAGTCCCGTTCATCGTCACCAACCCGGAGACCTCCGAATTAATCAAGTACGCCGCCAACGCTTTCCTGGCCAACAAAATAGCCTTCATCAACGAACTGGCTAACCTTTGCGAGGCCATTGGCGGTGATATCGAGACCGTAGCCTTGGGCATGGGTTTGGACCACCGGATCGGGCCCCATTTTCTCAAAGCCGGGCCTGGTTACGGCGGTTCCTGCTTCCCCAAGGACACCTGGGCGCTGATCCAGATCGGGGCTTCCTACGGCAGCCCCCTGACCATTACCAAGGCGGTGGTGGAAGCCAATGAAAACCACAAACGCCGGATGGCCCTGAAGATCAAAGACGCCCTGGGTTCCCCCGCTGGAAAAACCGTGGCAGTCTTGGGCTTGGCCTTTAAGGCACAGACCGATGACCTGCGGGAAAGTCCCGCCATCCCCATTATTGAAGAGTTGATCGCCTCCGGTGTCAGCGTCCGGGGCCACGACCCGGCCGCCCTCACCGAAGCGAAAAAGGCTTTTGCCGATACCATCACCTATTACGAGGATATTTACGAAGCCGCCCGGGGAGCCGACGCCATCGTCATTGCCACCGAATGGGAGATCTACCGCCAGGTGGATCTGCCGCGCCTGAAATCCGTCATGAAAGACCCGGTCATCATCGATCTCCGCAATATCTACCGTCCGGATGAGCTTAGCACCGCCGGCTTCCGCTACACACGCATCGGCCAAAAAGATATACGCTAAAAACAGGACGTAACTGCACAATAACCATGAGTCGAGGAGGCCAGAGCATGGTGCTTAAAGACATAAAAGACGACCAATTACTCACGGAGGACGAAGTCCTGCAGCTAATCCGGCACCACCTGACCCGGAAGCAACCCTTCTCCTTTGTCCGGATCGGCGATGGGGAAAATATTGTGATGGGGCAAGGCGTCTTTTTGCCCCTAGAAGACCTGCCCAAACTAAAATGGTTGAATGTCTCGCAATACAAGTCGGGGGAGCGGGGTGTTTCCCTGCCCAATCTGGAACAGAGGGATCGGACCATTGCCGCTGTGAAAAAGGCCTCGCTGGTTGGCATCTGCCGGAACAATAACGACGAACTGATCGCCGCCAATCACTTGAAACGGGAGTTGACCAACGAAATTTTCGCCTACTACCAGATCGAACCGGCCAAGTTATGCCATGTTTGCGCCAACAGAAAGATGGTGGCCAAAAAACTATTCTGGGAGTTGCTCCACCGTTACCGGACACTGCTGGTTTCCCGCTGGGCCCCCCTTTACCGGGACTTGCTCAAACGGGAGTACCAGCATTTGCGCCCGCGCATTGTCGGTTGCGTTGAGATCACAAATTACCAACAAATACCAGAGGTAATGGAAAAGATTGGACAGTTCGATTTTGACCTGGCCCTGGTCTCAGCAGGCACCAGCGCGGTGATCTTAGTCCCGGAGATCGCCGAACGATACGGCAAAGTGGCGTTGGACTTCGGCCATGTAATGGCCTTCACCCTCACCAAAGATCCCCGGGTCCAGCCCTGGCGACCATCCGGTGAAAAGCAGGTAACGATCCCACCGGCCCCCATAGCCGGTCCGCCGCCCGGCAGTCCCCAGGGGACGGGGCAGCCACAAGTCCCCAAGAACAAGAACAAGCATAAAAAGACACGGGCAAAATCACCGTACCACTACAAAACGAAGACTTCTTCCCCAATTGCCCATGGGAAAAAACAGGCAACCGTTACCCCAAGGGCCAAACGCCTGCCGTCCCTCATGTCAATGCAGCCTGTAATTGGCCGGCAGTTGGGGCAGGTCGTGCGTGCTGTCCCCATCCGCCAGTGGAGGCGTAGTTGGAAGCATACCACGCCAAAGACCAGGGCCGACCGATGGAAGAGCTGACCGACCAAGCCCGGCTGACGCCAAGGAGGTTTAGGTCGTGAAATATTTAAAACAGATGATCCCCCTCCAAAGGGCCGAAGAGATCTTAAGACAGCATATTCAGGAAAAAAAGCCGTTCTCCTTGATTCGCATCAACGACGGTGAGACCCGCGCCATCGGTTATAACATTTTCATTAATACCAAACAATTGCCCGGCTGGTACCGGTACACCGGCGTTGATACTCCCACGGAAGCCGTGCGCGGTGCGCTCATTCGCGCCATCAAGGAGGCGGACCTGGTCGGCCTGCCCACCAGATCCGCCGCGCCCTTTCGTCCTTTGGCCGAGAAGATCTTAACCAAATACCAACTTCGGCCAAAATTGATCTGCAACACCAACATCAACCGCTGGCTTTATCACCACGATGGCCTGGCCCGCCTGGTCAAAGGGCAACGGCTTTTGTTATTAGGCAAAACCATCCGAAAAGTCATCCCAGCCTTTCGCGCCATGGGCGCAAAGGTTGTTGCCGCCGAAACGGTCAACGGCTTCGCCGATATCCAGCGGGTCTTACAGTATGTGCGCACCTGCCCCGACTTTGATTTGGCCTTAGTTTCCGCAGGCATTCCCGCCAAACCAATTTGTACCAGTATCCGACGCTTTTATGGCAAGGTCGCCATCGACCTTGGGCATGTCCCGGAGATGATGCTCTATCCGGGTTTGCGTTACGGGGAAATCATCCGCAAGTGGCTCAAGGAACACCCCGCCGCCAAATCTTCGTAGGTTAAATCCAGGCAAACGCCGAAAGCCTGCGGCCCGCGTCCTGTTTCCCGTCGGTCCAAACAATAAATCCGGCATTTTCCTGCCCGGACAGAAGGAAAGAAACTGCCGGTGCCCCTGCCGCCGGTGGCGTAAGTTCACACCGGAGCGCCCGGCTTAACTTTGTGCTAAGGAGTGAACTCCTTGGAATATATGAGTCTTATGTTAGCGGTCCAAGAGGTCGAAGCGATCCTCCTCCAAAAGGTCCGGCAAAAAAGACCCTTCGCCCTGATCCGAATTAACGACGGGGAAAACCGGGTTCTGGGCTTGGATCTGTTTTTTGACCGGAAAAAACTACCGCCTTGGTTTCGCTATACAGGTGTAGAGCGCTTTGATGAGAAGATCCGGCAAGCCCTGATCCGTTCGATTAAAGAAGCGGATATGGTGGGTTTGCCCACACCCGACGGTTTTGCCTTCCGGCCCTTGGCAGAGAAGGTTTTGCGTCATTTCCATCTATCCCCGAAATTAATCTGTCCGGGCAATATCAACCGTTTTTTATTGAAACGAAAAATCATCGAAAAAATGGTCAAGTCCCGGCGGGTGCTGCTCCTGGGACTTACCATGTCCAAAGTAAAAGGGGCTTTCCAACGGATGGACGCCCGGATCGTTGCTGTTGAACCGGTGCATGGCTTTGCTGACCTACCCCGGGTTATGCAAAAACTAAGGGTTATCCCCGACTATGACATTGCCCTGGTGGCAGCGGGTATTCCCGGAAAACCCCTTTGCACGCACATCCGGAAGACTTACGGCAAGATTGCCGTGGACATCGGGCATGTCCCAGAACTCTTGCTTTTCCCCAACAAACCTTATCATCAGATCATAAAAAACTGGCTCAAGACCTATCCAGCCCATAAAGGTAAACCTCGCCAACGGCTGCAAGCAAAACCACGGTAAAACAAAGTAAATGAGAATCTTTACACATCCTTACACTGGGGGAGTTTTCGTTGATACCAGCCAAGAGATTTCTTGTCGCCGGCGGCGCCGGTTTTATCGGCAGCCACCTGGTTCGCCGCCTGTTAAGAGAAGCCAGCACTGAAGAAATAACAGTCATTGACAACTTTTCCACCGGAGATCCGGCCAACTTGGCGGAGGTGAAAGATGACCCCCGCATAACCGTGCTAACGGTGGATATTACCGAACCCCTCCACCATCATGCCAAATACGATTGGGTGCTGCATCTGGCAGCCATTGCCAATCCCACGGATTATGAAAAGAGCCCGCTGGAGACCTTGCATGTCAATTCTCGGGGCAATGAACAACTCATCCGTTTGGCCGCCCGGGCCGAAGCGCGGTATGCCTTTTTCTCCAGTTCCGAAGTTTATGGCTACTATAGACAGATCCCCCGGGGCGGGCTGAGGGAAGACACCATGAGCCACCTAGTCTTGAACCAAGCGCGCAGCCCCAACCCGGTGGGCAAGTGTTTCGGCGAAGAAATCACTAAATACCTGGCCGACCGGTATGGGGTTCCCTATGTGATCATCCGCCCCTTTAATGTCTATGGGCCGGACATGGATATAAAAACCAATTACGGCCGGGTCATTCCCAACTTCATCCGTTGGGCGCTAAGCGCCGAATCCCTGAAAGTCCAAGGGGACGGTCGCCAGATCCGGACCTTCTGCCATATCGACGACTTCATTGAAGCCCTGATGATCGTCCTTCAACACCCCGCTCCGCCCACTGTGCTTAATATCGGCAGTCCGATTCCCACCCCGGTCCTCACTTTAGCCAAGTTGGTAAACAGGCTCACCGGCAATACCGCAGGGATCGAATTTGTAGAAAAGTACCCTTACGAAACCTTCTCCCGCATTCCGGACATTCGCCGGATCCGCTCCTTAGGATGGCGCCCCGGATCGAACTGGAAGAAGGCATCCGCCAAACCATCAACTGGTTCAAAAGCCGCGCCTCTTAGGCTCCCCGGCCCGGGACACCAAAACATCCTCCCTGCATAAAATGGATAAAACCGAAAATATCCCACTTTTAAGTTGTGCAGGAGCCAATCGGTTGATCCACCGTACCGGTCCCCGTCTTGCCCATTGCCAAGTCTTGGCCACCGGCAATCTTCAAGCATTTTGCCCCGGACAACCGATGGCCAACAACCTTTCTCCCGCGACAAAAGGGACGAAAACCAGGCAAATAAAGGAGAGGAACCCATGAGGCTCTTAGTAACAGGCGGCCTGGGGTTTATCGGCAGCAATTTTATCCGCTTTTGGCTTACGCGCCACCCGGCTGACGTTGTGATCAACCTGGATGCCCAGACTTACGCAGGTAACCCCGCAAATCTGGCCGATTTGACCGGCAACCCGTTTTATCACTATATTCACGGTGATATCGCCGACCCGGCAAAAGTCGCTGAAGCAATGGATCTTAACCCGGATGCGGTCATTAATTTCGCCGCCGAATCCCATGTGGACCGGAGCATTCAAGCGGCTGCTCCCTTTATCCGGACAAATGTCGCCGGAGTCCAAGTCTTGCTGGAAGCTGTCCGGCGCCATAAAACCCGGCTCTTCGTCCAAATCTCCACCGATGAGGTTTATGGTTCCGTCGCATCCGGCAAATCCAAAGTTACCGACCCTCTCCTGCCCAGCAGTCCCTACTCCGCCGCCAAGGCCGCCGCCGACCTGCTGGTCCAGGCTTATATCAGGACTTATCGCATCCCGGCCATTATTACCCGCTGTACCAACAACTACGGTCCCTATCAGCATCCGGAGAAATTTCTGCCTCTCTTAATTACCCGCAGCTTAACCCGGGGGTTACTCCCGGTTTACGGCGACGGCCTACAAGTCCGGGATTGGCTTTACGTCTTGGACCACTGCCACGCCTTGGAACTGGTCATACAACGGGGGGAACCGGGCAAGATCTATCATATCGGTGCTGAAGACCCCCAGCCCAACATTGAAGTCGCCCGGGCCATTTTAGACTATTTCCGGCTCCCCACCGCTTATTTGGTGCATGTTCCCGACCGTCCGGGCCATGACCGCCGTTATTGCCTGGACACCGCCGCCACCCGTTCTGAGTTGGGCTGGAAACCAACAGTCGGATTTGCCGAGGGTTTACGGCAGACCATCCGGTGGTACCAGGAGAACGAAGCTTGGTGGCGTCCTCTGATTCAGTAAGACATAAGCTTTAATCTTGCTGGAATTCCGAAGACAGAAGTCAGTAGTCCGGAGTGTTGGCCAGGAATCTTTATAAAGTAACAAGGCGCACCTAAGGTGCGCCTTGCTCCGTGTTCCTTGGTTTTTCCATAAAAAAAACAACATAATCCTTCCTTCCTGCCGATAAAATCTACGGGTGAATCCTACGGGGGGGAGGATGACAGTAATGAAGGGACACCGGAAGGTATTCTCAGGAATACGGCTAATTTTACTGGCAGCGGCGATACTGGCTGTCTGTATCTTTTTACCCCAACCGGCGGTCTTACCAGAAGCAGCCCTAACACCAGCATCACCCGCCCTGTTAAAAGTGGACTTCCTTGATGTGGGACAAGCCGACTGCATCCTGATCCGGACACCGGGCGGGAAGACCTTGCTGATCGATGCCGGCAACAATAACGACTATTCTTTCATTCGTTCGTATTTATTGGAGAATGAGATCGCCCATTTGGACGTCGTCATCGGCACCCACCCCCACGAGGACCACATCGGAGGCCTCGACCGTGTCATCAATGACTTCTCCGTGGGCAGCGTCTATTTACCCAAGGTCACCACAAACACCAAGACCTTCCGGGATCTGCTGCTGGCCATCAAGGACAAAGGTCTTTCCATCACAACACCCCGGCCGGGCCTGGAAATTAACCTGGACCCCGCAGTGGACATCCGGATCCTGGCCCCGGCGGAGCACACCTACAACGACTTGAACGACTACAGCATTGTGATGAAAATTAGTTATGGTTGTACAGCCTTCCTCTTCACCGGCGACGCGGAAGCCGTCTCCGAGCTTGAGATGGTGCACAGCGGCCAAGACTTGAAAGCTGATGTTTTAAAAGTCGCGCACCATGGTAGCGAGAGTTCCTCCACGGAAGCATTCCTGGCGGAGGTAGCCCCTCAATACGCCGTGATCTCTGTAGGCAGAGACAATAATTACGGCCATCCGGCGCCACAAATCATTGACCGGCTGTCCGCCCGCGGGGTCAAAATCCTGCGGACGGATGAGGCTGGAACCATTTGCTTTATCAGCGACGGCCGGCTTATATCGGTAATTCTCCATCACTCCGTGGAATAAAAGGTGGGACGCTAATGAAAGTTGTGATCGATCGGTTTGAGAGCGATTATGCCATCGTCGAACTACCGGACCGCTCCATGGAAATGTTGCCTAGGCGCCTGCTGGAGCCCGACTGCCGCGAAGGAGATGTCCTGGAGATCCGGCGGTTGCCCAGAGAAACGCGCCGGCGCGCCCGGGAGATCGCCACCCTGGCGAAGGAACTATGGGATAACCCCTGATTTAAACCAAATCTTGCACTAAGCAAAAGCCTTTAGTCCGGAGCTTGCTCCAGACTAAAGGCTTTTTTATCCTCAAAATACGATAGTAAAATTTATATTATATTTTTGTTAATTATTTCTCTAAAATCTGCAGGAAATTCCGAGAGTGTACTGAATATTTTAACGATATTTTAATATAGGAATTATAACAAACGATCCTGCTTGTTGTTAAAGGGGGCATGGGTATCATGTCTGCAAATTTCTTCTTTCCCACACCAGACCTGCGGTTGCTGGCTTTTTGGCAAAAGGCCGAAAAGACCGCAGGAGCGGGAAGAATATTAATGATCCTTGGCATTCTTTGTTTTTTGTCAGCAATCTGCTTGACCAGTTGGTTCTGGTTTTTCACCGGCATTGTCTTCCTCGGCGCTGGCATTAACCTGTTAATATATAGTAGAAAAACCTGGTCACAACAGGCCATGGAGTGTTCCTACACTATTAATGAACCATCGACCCTAAAAGCCGTGGCAGTCAGCGCTTTATTACAAAACCCCACAGTATTGCTCACCGGTTTTCCAGGTTCTCCCGATCTGATCCTCGTCTTCACTGCCATCCACGCCTTTATCTTGCAGCTTGGTACCGGGGAAGCCATGGAAAGCAGGGCCCTTGCCCTCAAAGAGGAGATCAAAAGCCATTTTACCGGTCCCTGGCAGAATGCGGAACTATGCCAACCCGCCGTCAGTATTCAGGAGATCTCCGCCCAGTGTGACTATATCGCCGGCGAATACTGTACGGAACCCCTCGCCAAAGAACTGGCCGATGTTATTGGCAGATTTGCCGCAAGTGCAAACGCAGTGGTCTTATTCGGTCGGCCATTTCCCAAAACATTTTCCGCCACTACCTTGGAGAGGGTATCCCCGGCTCCAGCTGTTACCTTTACCGGACCAGGCATGCTGTTAAAACACGGACTTGCCCTGGTGGCCATCATTATCCTCATGGCCGGCGGGTTCTTCTTCATTAACAGGTTAAACTCCAATCACACCGTGCCGGTTTCCCCGCCCGCGGAAACAGCCCTTAAGCCACAGCCGGAACAATTCCGGCCTCCCGTGAACCTGATGGAAAAAGAAGAAGGAACTGCCGCTTCAACCAGAAAGCCAAACCCAGATAGGCCCGAGGGTTTACGGGTCAGCCAGCGAACCATGGGCTCCATCTCCCTCACCTGGCAACCAGTGCCGGGTACGGCCGGCTATGAAGTAATGCGAAATAACCGCCGGGTAGCGCTGACCAGAAATCATTTCTATACCGATGAGGGATTACGCCCGGGAACCCGGTATACCTATACTGTCCGCGCCTATAATAACGACAATTCCTTCTCTGAGCCCAGCGAAGCATTTAGCGCCACCACTGTTAAGGATACCATCCCCCCAACGGCCCCCACCAACCTGACGCTGAACATTGTTTCCGGGAAAAAAGCGCGACTAAACTGGCAGCCCGCCACGGACAACTTGGCGGTTGACGGTTATGAAGTCTTCCGGAACGGACGGAAGATCGGGGTAACAAAGGAAACAAACTATACGGACGAGCAAGTTGACAACGAGAATGTCTCCTATACGGTCCGCGCCTTCGATCCGGCCAGGAACTATTCCAAGCACAGCAATCCCGCGGGCGGACTGCTGCCGGATGAAATTGCGCCGACAACTCCCGGCAATATTACTTTCAGCAGGACACTTCAGTCAGTCCGTCTCTCCTGGTCGAGCGCCCAGGATAACCGGGGCGTTGCCGGTTATGCCGTCTACCGGGACGGGCAAAAGATCGGCACAACCCAAAACACCTTCTTTGTCGATGAAGGTTTAACGCCGGACAGCAATTATACCTACACGATCCGAGCTTACGATTTAGCCAACAATTATTCACGGCCCAGTGAAACAATATCCGTGCGCACCTTAGCCGACACTACGCCGCCGTCCGTGCCCGGCCAGCTAAAGGTTGCCGGAACAGGCTCACATACTGTCCGTCTCTCCTGGGCAGCGGCCACCGATAATTCGGGCCATGTTAAATATGAAATATACCGGGACGGCGACAAAATAGGTACTACTACCGCCACCACATTTACAGTAGATAACCTGGCCCCCGGCAACTCCTATTCCTTCCGGGTAAAAGCAGTGGACCAGTCAGGCAACAGCTCCGCCTTCAGCGCCACGGTTCATGCGGAAACAGAGAAGAGCAGGGTTACAATCTATTACCGTAAGGGTTTTACCACACCTTACCTCCATTACCAACAAACCAACGGCATCTGGACCGTACCGCCCGGGGTGGCCATGTCCGAAGCGGAAGTGGCAGGTTATACCAAGATCACGGTGGAGCTTGGCTACGCCGATTACCTTCTGTGCGCTTTCAGCGACGGTAAAGGTAAATGGGATCCCAATCCACCACCCCTCTGTCAACGCGGGGACTCCGCTTACAAGTTTAAGGAAGGCACCTGGACCTTTGAGAACGGACAAATCAAAGCCGGTTCCCCCTAAACTCCATAGTTATGTGATTTAAAGCAACCGCATAATAAAGGTGAAATATATATCCGTTAAGATAATATCGCCCCCTTGGCATGGCTCCTTTGCAAATTATCTGCAAGGGCCATGCTTTTTTAATCATCTGTTTCCAATTATTACTATGGCTATAACTCCAATTGTTTAAAACAAATATTACAATCCGCCACATCCAGGGACTTACTAATATAATTTTGTAAAAACAGAAGGAATCCACAGATCTACAATGAATAAATAAATAATAATAAAAAATAAGCAGGTAAGGAGACAATGGATGTCGTGAACAAGAACATACAATCGCCAAATGGCCAAAGGTTAGTTGACACTTGGAAGAAGTCCCGTAATCAAAAGTTCGCGGGGATTTTCTTCTCCCTGCTGGGTGCAGCGCTGATCGTCGCAGCACTGTTCCTTCGCGCCCATTTTTTGTCTCTGATGGTATTAGGTCTAGTCTCAATTATTGCCGGCATTGTTCTTATCTTTATCAGTCGTAAGGATTGGTCTTCCGAAGCCGCGGAATATTCCATGGAATTTGAGGATGATTCTTCTTTACGTCTCACCGCATTAAACATCCTGTTGCAAAATCCCACCATGGTCTTGACCGGTTATCCCAACTTACTGTTGATCTTCACTTCCTCACGGGCGTTTATCCTTCCCCTTTCATCGGCTCCGGAGGTCCAGGAAGCAGCAGCAGGTTTAAAAGATCAGATTCAACAGACCTTTGATAATCAATGGACCAATGTGGAGTCGCTGGAACCAGCCACAACCGTGGAGGAAATCGAACGGCAATGTTCCCGGATCACCACGGACTTCTGTCAAGAACGCATCTCCGACGAAATGGCCGGTATCGCTTGGCAGTTCTCCTTGGACAATGGCAAGATCATTATGTTCGGTCGTCCCTTGCCCAATCTTCCCACACCCGCTATCTTGGCCGGAGATACAAGCAAAAGCAAACGGGAGAAAGACGAGGAGAACAAGCAGGTTGCACCCGCGCCGATCCAATTCAAGAATATCGCCATTACCGTCTTGGTCATCGCGGTTATTTTGACCGGAATCAGGTTGATCGGCCGGATCAGTCGCGATACCGCCAAAGAAACATTACCTGTCGCCCAAACGCCTGCGCCGGAAATCCCGGAGATCCCGCCGGTCGCTGATGAGGAGACTGCACCGCCCACCGAGGCGGACAGCCAACCGGCACCTGCACCGGAAACTCCGCAACCTGTCGTTTCTGGTCCGCTTATGCCGCCAACAGCGGTCAAGGTAACACAACGGACCGAATCCAGCCTCCATCTCACATGGGAGGAACCGGCAGATAAAAGTAGTATTCGTGGTTATGAAGTGTTGCGGAACGGACGTTTAATCGCCCGGACCAGGAATGATTTTTACAACGACCAGAATCTCCAACCGGATACCAGATATACATATACCGTCCGTTCTTATGACGAGAACCGGAAGACATCGGCACCGTCCACACCATTGACAGAAAGCACCCTGAAAGACACTCAGGCTCCCTCTGTGCCGGAAGACATCAAGCTTACCAGTGTTAAACAAGGTGTGATGGTCCGCTGGACCGCCAGTAAAGATAATGTTAATGTTTGGGGTTACGAGATCTACCGGAACGGTAAAAAAGTGGGCACAAGTGAGAGTACATCCTTTGTCGACACCTTTGAGGGAGATGGCACCTTCGACTATACGGTAAGGGCCTTTGACCGGAGTAAAAACTACTCCCACCACAGCCAAAAAGCCACAATTACCATTGTGGACTCGACACCACCTTCGGTTCCCAGTAACATCGTTGCCAGCAGGCACATTGACAGTATTCGTCTTTCCTGGACTGCTTCCACCGACAACCGAGGTGTTACCAGCTATGAGATCTACCGGGACGGCCACAAGATCGGGACTACATCATCCACCACGTTTACTGATGAAGGCCTAAAGCCCGAGACCACTTATTCCTATACCATCAGAGCCATCGACGGCGCCAACAACGCCTCGAAGTTCAGCGAAGCGCTCACTGTAAAAACCTTGGGCGATAATGTCGCCCCATCGGTTCCGGGCAACCTGAAGGTGGTCTCCAAGACCTCTAGCACGGTCCATCTCAGTTGGACGGCTTCAACAGATAACTATAAGGTTGCAAAGTATGAGATTTACCGGGACAATGCCCTGGTCGGCTCCTCTGAGACCAATAGTTTTACCGATAAGGGGCTGACCCAAAGCATCACCTATGCCTATAAAATTAGGGCCATTGATACAGCCGGTAACACATCCGCTTTCACCCCGGTCATTGAGGTTGAGACGGAACAGAGCATTGTTACCATCTATTACAAAGGGTTTAAAACCCCCCACATCCATTACAAGAAATCCACCGGTCTGTGGACCACCTCACCGGGGGTGGCAATGCCCAATGCTGAGATAAGCGGCTACTTCAAGATTACAATTCCCCTGGGTTATATGGATGAACTTATTGCCTGCTTCAATGACGGCAAGGGGATCTGGGACAGCAACGGCGGCGCCAACTACCGTTTCAAAGAAGGCGTTTGGACCTTCGAAAACGGTAACATTAAACCCGGCCCACCGAAATAAAACAAGAAGAAGGGTATAAAAAGAGAGCCTCTTGAGGAGAATGAATCAGGAGGCTCTCTTTCTGTGTTTTTACGCGATGGATAAATGTCAGTCGGGTGGGGCCCGCTCGGAAATCCCGGGACTTTTCTACACAGAAGGTTTAAGCCGGCTTTAGGCCAGAAAAAGCAGAACAACCAAGGGAATAGTCAAGAGGCTTGTGATTGAAGTAACAAAGACGGCTTCTGTGGCAAATTCCACATCGGAACCGGCATCCGCCGCCAAAGCCGGTACAATGGTGGCGGCAGGCATGGCCAGTTGCAGAACCAGGATGTCTTGGGCAAATGCGCTTAAGCCCTTACCGGCAAACATTAATATAACTAAGGCCAACCCCGGCAGGACAATTAATTTGCCCAATGACAGGACCGCCAAGGGGAGCAGTTTAGCCGGTTTTAATATCCCCTCCAACCCAATCTGGGCCAGCATCAAGCCGATAAACAACATGGATAAATAGATGGTGGTAACGCCCAGGGGATGTAAGGTCCCATAGAATATATCGTATATCCATTGCCCTGTTGGCGACTGCTCCAGCCGCTCCCGGATTCCCAAAGCTATCCAGAGAATACCGGTGAGAAAAGCTAAGGTGTTCCCGTTCAACAAAGATCTAAACCTCTCCTGCCAGCCTCTTCCCCTGCCCTCATAGGCCAAGGAAACACCCAATGTCCACAGCAAGGAGTCATTGGCCAGGTTATAAAACACGGCGTAAACAAGGCCCTTCTCCCCGTAAAGGGCGGTCAAAAGCGGAAAGGCCAAGAAAATGACATTGCCAAACATGGCCTGCATCTTATAAATATTAGCCGTTGGGCCCATAAGCCCTAAGCACCGGGTTGCCGCCGAGCTTAGGCCATAGGCTAAGACCATAAAGAATAGGCCAAAGAGGTAGATCAACAGACCGTCGCCAAGCACACCGGGTTCCAGCCGGTAATTGGTCAGCGTCGTCAGGATCAAAAGCGGAGTGGTGATTTTCACGACCACGTTGGATAAAACAGTGCCGGCATTCCCCGGCAGATACTTGGTTTTGCCGGCAATAAATCCGAGCAAGCCCAACAAAAACAACATGATGATGCGTTCAAAGATTATCCCGGCTTGTGCCATTAAGGTTCCCCCTCTTCCCTCCCGGGCAGGCTTTCCGGCGTAAAGAAAACCAAGCAGATTAAGGACTAAATTGATAAACTCCCGGCAAACATCCTGCCACTTACCGAAAAAACATACAAAAAGAGGTTTCAGATTCTCCTCTGAAACCCTGGTTTACCTGATGGTGGGAAAGGAGGGACTCGAACCCTCACCCGGTCACCCGGAGCGGATTTTAAGTCCGCAGCGTCTGCCGTTCCGCCACTTTCCCAAAGAATAAATTTGGAGGCGGCACCCAGATTCGAACTGGGGAATGGAGCTTTTGCAGAGCTCTGCCTTACCACTTGGCTATGCCGCCTCAAGCATCTTAAATCTTACCATCTCAATCTCCCTGTGTCAAGACCCTAGCAGCACTTCGCCCCTGGGACCTGGGAGATTTTTCTAGCTGTCCAGTGCATATTAGACCCAAATCCGCCCATAATACGAATGAAGGGTGGCCCATGTCTAGCATCTGACTCGGCCGCAGACATCGGAAGCAAACGCAAGTTCAGTTGAGCACAACTGCAGCTGTGTGAATTTCGGGTCACCCATTCCGATGTTCGGTCGAGTCACCCGTCGAAGACACACCACAATTGGAACAGTGTTCCCAGATCTGCTAGACAGATTCCACAGCTGCATCGACTGAGCTGCGCATGAAGAGGAGCCGTGTCCGGCTCCTCTTGTCATGCTGGCTTGCAGATCTATCTATCTTTCGGCAGTACCAAGTTCAGGACAATGCCGGCCAAGGTGGCTAAGGCCATCCCCTGCAGCTGGAAGGAACCAACACCGATCTGGGCTCCGCCGATCCCTAGGACAAGGATCACTGAGGATATGACCAAGTTGCGCTTGTGGCTGTAATCAATTCCACTTTCCACCAGTGTACGAATACCTGATGCGGAAATGACGCCAAACAGCATAATGGATACACCGCCCATCACCGCTGTGGGAATGGTAGAGATTAGAGCGCCGAACTTGGGCATCAGCGAGAGAACAACGGCCATGATGGCTGCGGTCCGAATGACAGCCACGTCAAACACTTTCGTAATGGCCAAGACGCCGACATTCTCACCATAAGTGGTGTTGGGAGGACCGCCGAACAGCCCAGCCCAGCTGGTGGCCAAACCATCGCCAAGCAGAGTACGGTGCAGCCCAGGCTCGCGGTAGTAATCTCTGCCCACGATCTTACTCAAAACCAACACATCACCGAGGTGTTCCGTAATCGTGACGAGCGAAACGGGCAGAATTGCGGCAATCACTGACCAGTTGAACTTCGGAGCCATAAAGTGAGGCAGCCCAAACCATGCAGCTTCCCGAACTGCGCTGAAATCTACTACACCTTGGGTCAAGGCAAATAGGTAGCCAGCGATAATCCCGATCAGAATCGGGATAACGGCCAAGAACCCCTTGAAAAAGGCTGTTCCCGCAATCGTAACGATGATGGTGAATAGACTGATCCGTACTTCTGGCGACGCCAGAGAGCCCAGTCCACTGGACAGCCCAGCCATGTCCACGGCAGTGGGAGCTAGACCAAGGCCGATGACCATAATTACCGAACCAATCACAACTGGAGGCAGAAACCGGTCGATCCAATCCACTCCGATCTTGGAGATGATAAAACCCACAACCGCGTATAACAACCCCACAGCCACGCCGCCGCCCAGAGCGTAGGGCAGGCCGTGGCTTGCCGCGGCCGCGATGAACGGACTGATAAACGCGAAGGACGAGCCAAGGTAGGCGGGGACCTGCCCCTTCGTGATAATCTGGAAAAGGAGAGTTCCCGTCCCAGACGTAAACAGCGCCACTGCCGGATCCAGCCCCGTTAAGAGGGGAACCAGCACAGTGGCACCAAACATGGCAAACAAATGCTGAAAACCCAACGGAATACTAGCCAATAAACCAATCTTGCCGACTCTTGTTGTCCCTTTTGCTGCTGCAGCGTTCATTAGTAACTTCTCCTCCTTTAAGCCTCTCTGGACTTGATTAAAGGTTATTCCTTGATGACTACTCGCTCTTGTCCATCTGTTTCCATCAGCATCACAGCGATCACTTCTCGCCGTGAGGTGGGAACGTTCTTCCCCACATAGTCAGCGCGAATAGGCAGTTCGCGGTGGCCCCGATCAACGAGGACGGCCAGCTGAATCAACTGGGGTCTTCCCAAGTCGATGACGGCATCGAGCGCGGCCCGCGCTGTGCGCCCAGTGTAAAGGACATCATCTACCAGAACAATGATCTTGCCTACTACTGACCCAGGCACCGAAGTCTCATTGAGCACCGGCTGATTAGCAATGTCCGTCAGGTCATCGCGGTATAGGGTAATATCTAGGGAGCCGACGCTGGGTCTTTGACCCTCGATACTCTCGATCAAATCTGCCAGACGCTGAGCAAGTGGTACCCCTCTCGTCTTGATCCCCAGCAGCATCAGGTTCTCTGTCCCCTTGTTGCGCTCAATGATCTCGTGTGCGATGCGGGTGAGAGCCCGGCGGATCTGCTCGCTGTCCATGATCTGAGCCTTTTCCCTCATACTCCATATCCCTCCTTCCACAAAAAAAGCTTCTCGCCCGCGACGCGCAGCAAGAAGCATACTGGTACCCAACTCTGCTACCCTTGCCAGCCTCACAGGACTAACTTAAAGGTGCCATCAACTATGAACTTGTACAATCTCTTCATACGATACCCTAGGAGAAGTGGAAAGTCAAGATATCTGGCGCGCTTTTTCTACGGTGATCAAGAATTCCTCAGGCGGTTCACACCTAAACTCCAGGCAACGCCCATCGAGATGGTGAAAACCCAAGTAGAATGCGTGCAGCATCTGGCTGGTCGCGCCAAGCTGATCGCCCTTTCTTCCATATACTGGATCACCGACGATAGGATGGTTGATTGCACTTAAATGGACGCGGATCTGATGGGTGCGACCTGTCTCTAAGCGGCATTCCACTAACGTGTGGCGCTGAAACCGCTCCTGTACGCTAAAGTGAGTAACAGCCGGGCGGCCACCTTCCACGACAGCCATACGTTTCCGGTCTTTCGGGTGGCGGCCGATAGGTGCATCAATGGTGCCGTGGTCGTGCTGCACCGTGCCGTGCACCAATGCAGTATAGTACCGACGAATACGCCGCTGTTTCAGCTCGGATGCGAAATAGCGGTGCGCCGCATCGTGCTTGGCCACAATCATCAATCCGCTGGTATCCTTATCCAGGCGGTGCACAATCCCAGGGCGGAGTTCCCCGCCAATGCCCGCCAAATCCCCGATATGATGCAGGAGAGCGTTGACCAGTGTGCCCTGCCAGTTGCCGGCTGCGGGGTGGACAACCAAACCCTTAGGCTTGTTCACAACAGCAATATGGGCATCCTGATACACTATCTCCAGGGGGATATTCTCCGGCTTCACCGCGGTTTCTTGGGGGGGCGGAATAGTTACAAACACCTCATCGCCCATCCTCAGCCGATAGCCGGCCTTTTCCTGCCTCTGATTGACGGTGATAAAACCGGCATCGATGAGCTGCTTCACCTGCGAGCGGGACATATCGATCTGGCGCGCAACCCAAACATCAAGACGCTCTTGGCCCCCTTCCGTTACTGTCAGGCGGTACTCCACGCTAGCGCCGGTCATGGGCCAAAACCTCCCAAAACAGCAGCACCACGCCACAAGAAATCGCCAAGTCAGCAACGTTAAAGATCGGCCATATGCGGATGTCGAAAAAGTCCACCACCGAGCCATATACCAGGCGGTCAATCATGTTCCCGAGGGCGCCAGACAAAGCGGCGGCTGTACCCCACCGCACTCGCCAGCCCTGCGCCATAATCCGCTTCCACTGCCAAGCAGCCAAGACCACCCCCAGCAGGGCCAATCCCGCCAACAGCGGAGCCCCACCCTTCAAGAGTCCGAATGCGGCTCCGCTGTTGCGGACATAGGTCAGATAGAAAACCGGGGCCAAAATGGGGATGCTCTCGCCTTCCACCATAGTGTGCATTACCAGGTACTTGGACAGCCGATCCGCGGCCAGAATCAGGCAGCTTGTGATAAGATAGCGCAATCGCACTGCTCCTCCCGTTAGTATCAGTGCTTAGGTTCGCTGCCCGCCTCCCAATTCCTTCTCCTCCTTTGGCATGCTGCTGGCTGTGCCATAGTCGGCAACTGCCTCCCAGCTTCCCTGCTCATCTGTGAAGGATCGACCAAGGGGTTGTGCCAGGCTTGTTTCTTCCACAGGACGCTCTGTGGTATCCGGAAACTTTGCTGCACTGCTGCATGCGACGCACCGGTCGGTCTCTGGAATCGCTTCCAACCGCTCTTCCGAGATGCTGCCGCCGCACAGCCGACAGATGCCGTACGTTCCCCTTTCAATAGCGTTGAGAGCCTCCTCGATCTGTCCTAACTGCCGCCTGGTGTTTGCCAGAAGCCCTAAGTCTTTGCTCCGCTCATACACTTCGCTGCCTAGATCGGCGGGATGTTGATCGTATGCCGCCAGCTCGCCAATAGCCGAAGTGGCTGGTTCCCCGAGACCTCCCGGCCCCGCCAAGCGCTCCTCCACGGCTTGCAGTTCTGTATACCTTTTCCACAGCAAGTCTTCGAAATACTGCAGCTTAACCTGATCCAAGCCGATCCCTCCTACAGCGGCCTGCCGGCCAATTCGTTCTGCACAATCCGGGTAATCTCCGCGATAAACTCACCCACCACCGGCAGGTTCCAGGAAGCTACCAGTCCCAGAACGTACAGAAATAGTGCTCCCACCACCGTAAACCCGATGGCAAGCCCGAATCCCCGGACTATCCCCGATACAAAGCTCAGATACAGCATGCGGCGCGGCTCCTTGTACAGCTGGATAAACTCTGCGATACTGGCCTTTTCCATCGACGATGCCAGCTTCTCAAGCTTGATGAGCAGCGTTTCCAAGAGCCCAGCACTGATCTCCTTTTTCATCGGCCTGCTCCCTTTCCCCGGCTATGAATAGAATGTGCAAAACCCCCTCCTGTATGCGGAGGGGGCTTGAGAATCACTGATTCACAACGGTGTGACACCGCTGGCAGAGGTCGGGATAATCGTGAGACTGTCCTACAGTGTCAGAAAAGCGCCAGCAGCGATCACACTTCTCACCGCCTGCTTTAACCACGTGCACGGCGATTTCGGCCTCAGAGTCCACATGCACGCCTGCATCTGGTCGGTCCGCCCAAGGCTTGAGGTCCACTGTGGAGACAATGAAGAGCATGGGCAGCTCTGCCTCCAGTTCCTGCAGAGTCCTTAGGACTTCGTCCGAACTGTAGATGACAAGGCTGGCTTCATTGGAAGAACCGATCAGCTTTTCTCCCCGGGCAATCTCTAGGGCCTTGGCTGCCACTCGCCTGGCTTTGAGCAGCTCTTCCCATTTGGACTCCAGGGCCGAGTCGCGATACTCTGCCGGGAGGTCCTCCCAGACCGTCAAGTGGACACTATCCTCCGAGCGCAGCCCAGCGGGCAGATGAGACCAAATCTCGTCTGCAGTAAACACCAAAACAGGTGCAATCAGCTGAGTCAATTCTTTCAGGATGATGCACAAGGCAGTCTGGGCAGATCGCCGCTCATGCGAAGACTGAGCATCGCAGTACAGCCGGTCCTTGAGGACATCAAGATAAAAGCCGCCTAGGTCCACAGCGCAGAAGTGATGCACATTGTGATAGACAAGATGGTAGTCATAGCTGCGGTAAGCGGACCTCACTCTGTCGCTGAGCCGCGCCAATCTCAGCAATGCCCAGCGATCCAGTTCTTCCATGTCCTGGTAAGGAACCCAATCGGACGCAGGATTGAAGTCGGAAACATTCCCTAAGAGGAAGCGCGCTGTATTGCGGATGCGGCGGTACGCTTCCGACAGCTGGCCGAGAATGTCTTCGGAGATGCGCACATCGCCTCTGTATTCTGCCGAGGCTACCCACATCCGCAGCACATCAGCTCCGTATTTTTCCCAGACCTCAGCTGGATCGATAACGTTGCCGAGAGACTTAGACATCTTCCGCCCGTCACCGTCAACCACAAAGCCGTGGGTCAGGACGGCCCTATAGGGTGCCTGATCCAGGGCCGCGATCGCGGTGGACAAGGAAGACTGGAACCAGCCGCGGTGCTGGTCGCTTCCTTCCAAATACAAGTCTGCCGGCCAATGCAGGCCGTCCCACTGCTCTAACACAGCTGCGTGGGAGACTCCTGAATCAAACCAGACATCCATGATATCCGTTTCTTTACGGAAATTAGTGCCGCCGCATCTTGGGCACGAGTAACCGGCGGGCAGCAGCTCCGCAGCATCCTTAGCATACCAGGCGTTCGATCCTTCAGCCCGGAAGACTTCCGCAACGTGGTTGATGGTCTCAGGGTCGGCAATGGTCTCGCCGCAACCGCAGTAGAACACCGGAATTGGCACTCCCCAAACC
>DGDV01000001.1:5533-42298 GCA_002385625.1 Firmicutes bacterium UBA3943 | reverse complement strand
AGATGTGTATAAGAGACAGGTATAAGACCATCCCGGAGGCTGTGCAACTTGTGGAAGAACTGGTGAAGACCGTGGGTGATTCCACCGAGGTGGAAGTGGCAGTCTGCCCGCCTTTTACCGCCTTGGCCACAGTGGCCGGCCTGATTAAAGGCAGCAAGATCCGGCTGGGCGCCCAAGATCTCTTCTGGGAGAAGGAAGGCGCCTATACGGGGGAAGTCTCCCCGGCAATGCTGGCGGATCTGGGCTGTCACTATGTGATTATTGGTCACTCCGAGCGCCGGGAGTACTTCGGCGAGACCGACGAGACGGTGAACAAGAAGGTGCAGGCAGCCTTTGCCCATGGGCTCACGCCCATTGTTTGCGTGGGAGAGAGTTTGGCCCAGCGCAAGGCGGGCGAGACCGACATGTTGGTGAAGTCCCAGATCGAAAAGGGCTTGGCCGGTTTGCAAGCGGAGGATGCCGCGAAACTGGTGATTGCTTATGAACCCATCTGGGCCATTGGCACCGGCCTGTCCTCCGACGGTCCCGATGCCAACCGGGTCATCGGCTTGATCCGCCGGACGCTGGCGCAGATGTACGGTGCTGCTGTGGCGGACCGGATCCGCATCCAATACGGCGGAAGTGTGAAACCCAATAACATCAAGGAATTCATGGAGCAACCGGAGATTGACGGCGCCCTGGTGGGCGGGGCCAGTCTGGATGCGGCTTCTTTCACGAGTATTGTCAAATACCGGGATTAAACACCGCTGCTTATTTTTTCTTTCCTGTTTCACCGGGATTAATCTTATGTTAAATTTATCTTCGGGGAAAGGATAATGGAAGGGGAGTCCTGAATGGAACTGAAATACCGTCCCGTAACTTTAATTGTGCTTGACGGGTGGGGAGAGAACCCCAACCAACGCGACAACGCAGTTAAAGAAGCTAAAACCCCTTTTTTGGATCAGTTGTTTGCCAGCTGCCCCCATGCGATGCTGCTTACCTCCGGTGAGGCGGTGGGGCTGCCCGAAGGCCAGATGGGAACCTCGGAGGTCGGTCATCTGAACATCGGCGCCGGCCGGGTGGTTTACCAAAGCCTCGTCCGCATCAGCAAGGCCTTGCGCGAGGGCGAGCTGCTCCAAAATCCTGTTTTTATGGAGATTTTGAATTATACCCTGCAGACCGGGCGACCGTTGCATTTAATGGGGCTCGTTTCTCCGGGCGGCGTCCACAGCCACACCGAGCATCTCTACGGGTTGATTCGCTTGGCGAAGGAACATGGGGTGAAGGAAGTATATATCCACGCCTTTTTGGATGGGCGGGATACACCTCCGGCCAGCGCCAAAGGCTACCTGCAAGAACTGCAGGATGAGATGGACCGGATTGGCCTGGGCCGGATTGCCACCGTCAGTGGCCGGTACTATGCCATGGACCGGGATAACCGTTGGGAGCGGGTGGAAAAGGCTTACGCCGCCATGGTCTACGGTGAAGGCGAAACCGCCAACGACCCGCTGGAGGCGGTCCAAAACTCCTACGACAAAGGTGTCACCGACGAATTTGTGCTGCCGACGGTGATTATGGAAGGCGGCCGGCCGGTGGCCACCATCAAGCCGGAGGATCCAGCCATCTTCTTCAACTTCCGCCCCGACCGGGCTCGGGAGATCACCCGCGCCCTGGTTGATCCCGACTTCAAGGGCTTTGAACGGCGGACCGGTTATATTAAGCCCCACTTTGCCTGCATGACACAATATGACGAGACGTTGGACGTACCGTTGATCTTTCCGCCGGAAGAACGGATGAAGAACATCCTCGGGGAGTACTTGAGCAAGCTGGGCTTGAAACAACTGCGCATCGCCGAGACGGAGAAATATGCCCATGTCACCTTCTTCTTCAACGGCGGCGAAGAAGTGCCTTTCCCCGGCGAGGACCGGATCCTGATCCCGTCACCCAAGGTTGCCACCTACGATTTGAAGCCAGAGATGAGCGCCTATGAGGTGACCGAAACGGTTCTGCAGAAGATTGCTGAAGACACCTATGATGTGATTATCATGAATTATGCCAACTGTGACATGGTGGGTCATACCGGCGTAAAAACCGCTGCCATCAAGGCCGTTGAGGCGGTGGATGAGTGCTTGAGCCGGGTGGTGCCGGCCGTGACCAGCCGCGGCGGTGTGGTCATCATCTGTGCGGACCACGGTAATGCGGAGAACATGGTGGACCAAGAAACCCATGCGCCACATACGGCCCATACCACCAACCCGGTGCCGGTGATCATTGTCGGTTTGAACCGGCCGGCCACCGTTAACAACGGTATTTTAGCCGATGTGGCTCCGACGGTGCTGGATTTACTGGGTGTGCCAAAACCGGAAGAAATGACCGGGAAGTCTCTGGTGGAATACAAACAGTAACAAAGTCCGCGGGACAAAGGGGCAAAGCCCGAGTCCCTTCACTGCTTGCTGCAAACCCATAAAATGGATATTACATATAAAGGGAGGATACTTGTATGACAGCAATTATTGACATGACGGCCCGGGAGATCCTGGATTCCCGGGGCAATCCCACCGTTGAGGTGGAAGTTACCTTAGCCAGCGGCGCCACCGGGCGCGCTGCGGTCCCGTCGGGGGCCTCCACTGGCGCCTTTGAGGCCGTTGAACTCCGGGACGGTGAGAAAGGCCGCTACCTTGGCCGGGGCGTCATGAAGGCGGTCACCAACGTTAATGACGAGATTGCCGGGGAGATCGTTGGTATGGATGCCCTGGACCAAGTGGGTATCGACCAAATGCTCCTGGATATGGACGGGACGGAGAACAAAGGCCGTTTGGGCGCCAATGCCATCTTGGGCGTCTCCCTGGCTGTGGCCAAAGCGGCTGCCAATGCCTTGGGCATGCCCCTCTACCGCTACCTGGGTGGGGTCAACGCCAAAGAACTGCCGGTGCCGATGATGAACATCCTCAACGGCGGGAAGCATGCGGATAACAGCGTGGATCTTCAAGAGTTCATGATCATGCCGGTGGGTGCGGAGAGTTTCTCCGAGTGCCTGCGCTGGGGCGCTGAGATCTTCCATGCCTTAAAATCCGTGCTGAAAAACAAGGGTTACAACACTGCCGTGGGGGATGAGGGCGGCTACGCGCCTAACCTGAAGAGCAACCAAGAGGCCTTGGATGTGTTGATGGAAGCCATCAACCTGGCCGGCTTCAAACCCGGCGACCAGATCCGCTTTGCCATGGACCCAGCCTCCACAGAACTCTGGGATGCTGCTAAAGCCAAGGGCGAAGAAGGCAAGTATTACTTCTGGAAGTCCAACATGATGAAGAGCCGTGAAGAGATGGTGGCTTTCTGGGAGAACCTGGTCAACAACTATCCCATCATCTCCATCGAGGACGGTATGGCGGAAGAGGATTGGGAAGGCTGGAAGATGTTGACCGAGCGCCTTGGCAAGAAGGTGCAGCTGGTCGGGGACGACCTCTTTGTCACCAACACCAAACGCTTGGCCAAAGGTATTGAGCTGCAAGTGGCCAACGCCATTTTGATCAAGGTCAACCAGATTGGTACCTTGACGGAAACCCTGGATGCCATTGAAATGGCGAAGAAGGCCGGTTATACCGCCATCATCTCCCATCGTTCCGGCGAGACCGAGGATACCACCATTGCCGATATCGCCGTGGCTACCAATGCGGGCCAGATCAAGACCGGCGCCCCGTCCCGCACTGACCGGGTGGCCAAATACAACCAACTCCTCCGCATTGAAGAAGAGTTGGGCGACAGCGCCGTCTATCCCGGCTTGAGCGCCTTCTATAACCTGAGAAACAAGTAAGTAATGGGTTGGACTTAATTACTGCGGGCCTCCGTTGCGGGGGCCCGTTAAATATTTGCTTGCCCTTGCCGGTGGGATATGCTAAAATAATATAGTCTAACGTAGTTGTGGGGGTGCGTTCCGTGAATACCTTACTGTATAGCGTGTTTCTCATTGTTGCCGTTTTCCTGACTTTTATCGTAATTATCCAGCCGAGCAAGGGCGAGGGTTTGGGCTCCATCGGCGGTGCAGGTCAGATGTTCTTTGCCAAGAATAAGGCTTTGGAGGCCCAATTGGAGAAGGTTACCGCCTGGACGGCAGTGGCCTTCATGCTCTTGGCTGTGCTGATCGGACATTTGCTTAAATAAATAATAAAAAGGGAAAAAAACCGCCCGGGAAGGGCGGTTTTTCTTTGGGAAAATTCCTTTTCGTTTCTGCGGTTTACTATCAAGCTTAAGGAGGATTTACCCGAAAAATGTAGAAAAGGGATTATTAGTAGGTCACAGGGAGGGATTAGGTTGAGTTTCTTTACTAGCATCAGAGCAAAGGTTACGGCGATTGTCGGCACGGCAGTACTCATCTTCACAGGTATTTTGTACTTCATCAGCAACATTTCATCCCGGATTGTCGGATTGGCTGTGGGGGTCCTTGGATTTGCGGCCATTATGTGCGGCGCATATTTTATTTTCAAATGGTTATTGCAGGATCCCTTGTTTGATTTTATTATCCTGATGAAAAAAGCCAGCGAGAATGACCTGTCCCAGACCATTGAAATAAAGAGAAATGATGAGTTTAAGCTCTTGGAGCAGTCGGTGAACGCCATGATCGCCAACATGCGGAATATTCTCCAGGAGAACCTGGAGGCCGCGGAGCAAGTGGCCATGGCGGCCCAGGACATGTCGTCCATGGCGGAGCAGGCGAATATCTCGGCCCAAGAGGTCTCCATGACAATTGACCAGATTGCCCGCGGGGCTGATGAACAATCCCATAATGTGAAACAAACCACCTTGGCCGCCCAGCAAATGGCGGAAACAGCCCAGCAGGTGGCCAACGAAGCACAAAAAGCTTCTTCCCTCTCTTTGCAAGCTGCCGAACGGGCCCGTTACGGCGGCGAGATCATCCAGGGTGTGCAGGATAAGATCATTCAGTTGAAAGAGACCGTTGATAATTCCGCCGATGTGGTCCGGCGCTTGGGCACCAGATCCCAGGAGATCGGGAAGATCATCGACGTTATTCGCGGGATCGCCCGGCAGACCAACCTGTTGGCGTTGAATGCGGCTATTGAAGCGGCCCGCGCCGGTGAACACGGCCGCGGTTTCTCCGTGGTCGCCGACGAAGTGCGGGCTTTGGCGGAGCAGTCCACCAATTCCGCCATTCAAGTGGTGGAGTTGATCAATGAGATTCAAAAGGAGACTGCTGCTGCTGTTGCGGCCATGGAGGTCGGTACGCAAAAGGTTAGTGAAGGCGCTGAACTGGCCAATGCCGCAAACCAAGCCTTTACCGAGATTCTGAACGTGGTTCATCAGACGGTGAACACAGTCCAAGAGATTGCTGCCGCCTCCCAGGAGCAGGCAGCCAGCAGCCAAGAGATGACCAGCATCATGGAGGGCGTGGAAGCCATCGCCAACCGGAACGCCCAGGGTTCGCAACAGGTGGCAGCCGCCACGCAACAACAGCAAGCTACCATGGCTACCCTGGCCAGTAACGCCCAAGCCTTGGTGGAGATGGCGGATCACTTGACCTCGCTGGTCGGGCGGTTTAAGGTTATTGCCAACTTCCAGCGGTGTTGGCGGGTGATGGATTGCAACTATGTGGATTGCCCAGCTTACCAGGCCAAAGAAGAAAAATGCTGGTTAATTCCCAACACCCTGTGTCATGACGGTGTACCCAATGGTTCGGTTACGGAGAAACGCTCCATGTGTCACCAGTGTGAAGTCTTCAGGATTAATACCCAATCCCAGGAGGATAATACCCAATCCCCGGAAGTTGGGGCCCAAGCCCTGGGAGAACCGCAGGAATAGGTGGGGGCCATTGTCTGTGGAATGAAGGAAGCCGGCCAAAACGCGGCTTCCTTTTCATGTGCCAGGCAGGTATTGTTCCTGGCTGACCAGGGGATTAGGCGTTCCATGGGAATGGTTTCTATTTTAATGAGGACGTGGCGACGCCACCGCGGCGCGGTAACGCATTGTCGGTAACTGTTAAACTCCGGTTAACAACGGGCGATTTTGTGTTCTGTATACACGTCATCCCTTGTCAAGGGGCCAAGAGTGGATTATTATAATACTGGTGCCTGTTCTTACCCGATTTTATTGACTTGTTTGGCTGGCGGGCTAAGGAATTCCCAGCGCATTTCATTTTTCCCGGATGTTTTTCCACACGGGCGGGCTCGTTGCAACGAACCGGTTATGTTGTCCGGATTTTTTCATGATCATCAATAAAGGAGTGTAAGGACTTGTATATTCTTGTGTTGAACAGTGGCAGCTCTTCTTTGAAGTACAAGCTCTTTTCCATGGAGGATGAACGGGTACTGGCCTCCGGTGTGGTGGAGCGAATTGGGTCCACGGGGACGCCGGCCCGGGTCACCCACCAAAAGGGTGATGGGGATAAGTTTCAAAAGGATAAAACCGTTTTGAACCACCAAGAAGCCCTCCGGATCGTCCTGGACCTGTTGCTCGATGCCGAGCAAGGCGTTTTACAGTCCCTGGATGAGATTGGCGCCATCGGTCACCGGGTGTTGCATGGTGCGGAGTACTTTACCGACTCGGTGCTTGTGGATGATCAGGTCTTGGCGAAATTGGAAGAGCTCAGAGAACTGGGGCCACTGCATATGCCCGCCAACATCATGGGAATCCGGGCCTGCCGTGAACTGATGCCCAAGGTAAAACAGGTGGCCACCTTCGATACGGCCTTTCACCAGACCATGCCGCGGAAGGCCTTTCTCTATGCTGTACCGTATCAGCTGTATACCGACTATCGTGTCCGGCGCTACGGCTTCCATGGCACCTCCCATCGCTACGTGACGAGCCGGACGGCTGAGATATTAAAACGTAATGATCTGAAGATTATTACCCTCCATTTGGGTAATGGCAGCAGTGTTGCTGCAGTGGATAGCGGTAAGGTTTTGGATACGTCCATGGGCTTTACGCCCTTGGAGGGTTTGGTGATGGGAACGCGCAGCGGTGACCTGGACCCGGCCATTGTGCCGTTTATTGGACAAAAGCTGGGGCTCTCGCCGGAGGAGACTGATGCCTATCTCAACAAGAAGAGTGGTTTTCTGGGTGTGGCAGGTTACAGTGATATGCGAGATATCCAAAAGATGCGGGCCATTGAACCCCGGGCGGAGGATGCCTACCAGATGTTCATCCACCGTTTGGTGAAATACGTGGGGGCATATATCGCCGTGCTTAAAGGCCTTGATGCCCTAGTCTTTACTGCCGGTATCGGGGAAAACGACTGGCTGGTGCGGGAGGATCTCTGCCGCGAACTGGAATTTATGGGAGTGAAGATCGATCCCGCAAAGAACACGGGGAAACGGGGCGAAGAGCTGATTATCAGCGCCCCGGACTCAAAGGTCACGGTGATGGTAATCCCCACCAATGAAGAACTGATGATTGCCCGTGACGCCTACCGCTTGGTCCGGTGAGAAGACAGGCTGTGTAAACTGTTTGGCGCCCTTCTTTGGTTGGAGGGCGCTTTTTTAGTGTAAAAAAACTCCCGTTAGCCCCGGGAAGGGTTAACGGGAGCAGGAGTGTAAAACGGGAACCGGTTATTACCAGGAATAACGGACGGTATAGTTGATGTTCACTTCACCGCCTGCCGGAACAGTGACGGTAAATTCCGCCTTTCCGGCGTCGGTCTTAACGTATTTATGGTCGGCTTTGGTAATTTTCCATTGGCTCCAGCCGGAAAAATGCTCAATGACGGTAATGGTTACCGCTTCGTTTTTGTGGTTTTTCAGGGTAATCCGGTAACTTTCATCTCTGACTCGTTCCGAGGGTTTAGTGGTGTTAGTTTGGATGCGGTCGCCGGTGATGTCAAAGGCATTGCCTAAGTTGATCCGGATTTTTTCATCCTTGGGCGTGTGATCAATTTGGTCTTCCCCGATGAACTGCAGGGAGCCTTCGCTGTCCGCCTTTTGCACACGCATACGTCCCTTGGGCAAAGGCATGCCTAGATTGTTCTCTTTGCTGTTTACCATTTCCAATACGACTTTGACCTTATTCGGGTTGATGGAGCCTTCATAGACAAAGAGTTTTTTGGCGGGGATGGCATTGGCGGTCAGGAGCTCTACTTGTTTAATTTGGTTATTTTTAATAGTGGTGGTGCGATCCAAGGTGTACAGATGGTACTCAAAGAGGGATTCTTCGGCAAAGGACGGGGCGGCAACTTCGGCGGCCAAATAGCCCACCATGGTTTTTCGTACGGTCTCTGTCGGTACGCGGTGGACATCTCCGGCCACCAGTTTAAGTTTGGCGTCTTCAAAGCTGGTGCCGCTCTGGTTGTTGAGGGTGACCCAACCGGTCAAATCCACCCGGTTATCGTCGGCGTTGATAATGGCAACATAATCGGCAGTCCAGGACAAGCCTCCTGTCAGGTAAGAGACCTGGACCTGTTGGGGGCCGGGTTTTTCTTTGTTATTGACCAGCCAGACCAGGGTGGGACGGACTACCAGGCCGCCAGGGAGTTCAGTAAAGGCAACAGCTTGAATCTGGTCAGCTTTGATGATCTTGACTTCCCCGCCGTCGGGTTTGGCGGCAAGGATCAGGTTGCTACCCGTTCCCATCAGGTAACCGGTGATGGTCTCGCCTTTGACAGTGGTGACGGTAATTTTTTCCCCGAGATACTTTTGGTAAAGTTTGGCTTCACCAATGACATCGTACTCGTAATTTTGCTCCAGAAGCCGGATGTTCGGCTGAGTCAAGCAGAGGAAACTGACGGAGGTCGGATCGATTTTGGCCGTGACGTCGGTGAAACGGATGTAACTGGTACCGCTTGGAATGTTGATGGCGCGTGTCTCTTTGACCAGGGCCAGGTCCTCGTTGTAGACGGTCAGTTCGGGCCCTTTGTTTTTGGCCCCGGCGTTATTTTTCCCGGTATTGCCGGCCATGGCAAGTTCGGTAAAGCCCAAGACAAGGAGGGTAAGCAAGAGTCCCAAGAAGAGATTAGGCCGACGACAAGTTTTCATGCGTTCATCCCCTTCCAATTCGTGGTTGACTTGTCTAATCTAGACGCAATATGTTTCGGAATTGTTCCCGAAAAACTATAATTATTTTTCCCGGTAATTAAAGGTGAAGGTGGCGTGGGTTAACCAAAAGGTGCAAATCCGGGAAAGCAGGGAAGATGATTCCGGGTAAGGGCAGGAGATGAATGGCATAGGAATTACGTGAAACCGATGAGGGAATGGCCCACCGGGATAAACGGGACGCCTAGGCTTGCCCAAAAGAGGATTTTCTTCATGATTGTAGAAAACTACATAAGCGGGCCAAAACCGAAAGGAGCAGTAAAATGAGGGGCAGAACCTTGGTTTTCCTGCTGGTGTTGGCGTTTGTTATCAGTCCGTTATCATCCGCCTGGGCCGGTCGCGGGTGGCGTCTTGTTTCGCCTGCGGGCGCTGACCGCCTGGCTTATGACAATGCCGAACTTGGGCTTTCTTTTCGCTTTGCTGTTACCGAGCGCGCCATTGAGCTGAATGTGGTCAATCGTTCCGCCACTGAAGTTGGGATTTTGTGGCAGCGTTCGCGGATTCGAGGCGCCAATGGCAGGCAGGACAGTATTTTAACCTCTTTGCACCCGGTCAAGAAGCGGGATGCCTTCTCCTTAAAAGAGGAAGAACCGTTAATTCTGCCGCCCGGGGATAGCTGCTTCCGGTCGCTGGTGCCGGCGGACAACCGGATAATGAGTTCGTTGTCAGTCATGGGCTATGAGGTAAAACCGTTATTTGGCGGTAATGCATCGTCCCGCGGAACCCTTAGCCTTTTCCTGTATCTTCAGGTCAACGGGGCGGAAAGGAAGTTGGAATTCGTTTTTGCGCAAGAGTGATAATTAATTACCAACATTTTCTTGCCAAAAGAAGATTTTTATGTTATCATAAATATGAATAACTGAATAGCTGATCCGAAAAAGGCAAACTTATCGAAAGATAAGGACGCAAAGCCAGAGGTCTACGGTTGGAAACCATCCAACTACGATAGCTCGGCCGCCGGAGTGAGAGTATTGGAACGACACCCTTGCGGCTAGGCTGCAAGGGTTTTTTGTTAGGAAAAGGAGGGATCCGCATGGAAAACTTGTTAATGTTGCGTTCTGAGGAAGGGTTGGTTACCACTGCGAAACAACTGGCCGACAATATCTATCTTTTGATTGAGGAGCAACACGATGTAACGCCGCATATATATGAAGTTTATATGGATAACGAAGAATTTATCAAGCTTGTGACTTGGATCCGAAATAATGTGGGTGAGAATCGCCCGATCAAGGAGATTCTGCAAGACGCCATTGCCTAATCGATCGCATGGGCCCATGGCGATCGTTGATCGTCCCCTGAGGCAAGGCTAGGTAAGCTGGCCGATTAACCTTGCCTTGGGGGACGATTTTGCTTCTGGACGGCAGAAAAAGCTGATTATAGCAGGGACTTTATTGGCACGTACTTCATCGGGCGGCGCTGCCAAGGAAGGGTGGGGCAAGGGGATATCAGGTTTAGGTGTTCCTCCTTGCCCCACTGATTATAGTGACATGTGTAGCCGCTGCCTAGGAAGATTTCTCCGATAAGAGGTGGCAGCGGTCGCATTTATAGGCGTACAGGCCGTGGATCTTATGGTCCAGAACCCAATTGCCGCCGCACAGCGGGCAGTCGCTCTTGGGCGGGGTGTAATATTTACGGAGGAAGTAATAAAAGGGTTTACCCGTTTTCTCGGTCATCTGTTGGCAGAGGTTGATCCCTTTTAGGGTCAAACGGCTGTCGGCTTCGGCGGTTTGCCGGTAACCCAGGCGTGCGCCCACATCACCCAACATGAAGAGGCTATCAAAGGCCTGGTATTCCGCCTCCCATTGGAAGAGGGAAAAATAGTCCTCATCCCCGTCAAGCTTCGGCAGCTTGTACATGGGGACAGGGCGGTGGCAGTCGCCGCAGGTTACCGGCGGAAACTCGGCGACATGGGTGGTGAAAAGGATATAATGGCTGGGATCTGCACAGGAGCAGGCGCAGGTGAGACCGAAGGCTTCACCGTTTAGCCGGTATTCCGGCCTTTTTTTGGAGATCTTGCTGAGTCGGCTAAAGTACTGATGACAGCATTTATTGAAGTACTTTGGCTCCAGCGAATCCCGGTCGATGGCCGTACAGTAGAGGCGGAAGAAGGCTTCGTTAAATACGATGTTCCAGTGGTTGTTGACAATTTGGCCGTTGCGACTGAGTGCGGTTAGAAAGTTTGTTAGTGTATCGTAGTAGGACATTAGATTCGCTTTGTTAAAGTCGGGAAAGAAGTCACACTGAAAAGAATACATTACCAAATACCCCCTGTTGTTGTTTTTATTTATTTATTACCTACCCCAAGCCGGTTTTGGGGAAGATAGACCGTCTGTTACCGATGATTCGCAAATAAACGTAACAATCAGAAAAAATCGGTATAATTTTGTCGATTTTCGACAGGCCCTAAAAATACCGAACGGCTCCTGACGGAGCCGAACGATCTGGTGAGAAAGACTGGAGAAAACTGAATTAAGCTCAAGGGTGCAACGCCGTCCCCGGCCTCTGGCCGGAGGAAAACGGGAATTTACCGGAACAATTACAACAGAAAATATAAACAATGCAATTGCATTTTAATACCTAATGAAATAATAGTCAACATAAAAAAATAATAAAGAAATTATTAATATAGAATAAATTCATAAAATATCACACAATACGGTCAACTTGAGAAATGCTATGGCCTCTTGCTATAAAAGCGGTGTAAGCTTAGGGTTTGTTTATAGGTACGGCAGCGGGGGTATCTGTTAAACTGTTTCCCGCCGAGGACAAGTAAAGGAGAGCCGTGGCAGGCCACGGCTTTTTGCTTTAAGCGTCCAAACTTATCATTCCGACCGGATGATCCGTTCGAGGGTCTTGACGAGAAAATCCATCTCCGCCTCGGTGTTGTATAAGCCCAGGGAAATCCGGACCGTATCCTTCAGCCCGTAACGGTGCAGTAAAGGCTGGGCGCAGTGGTGGCCGGCCCGGACGGCAATCCCCTCCTTGTTCAGGCGCTTAGCCAGTTGGAGGGAGGGATGGCCGGCCAGGGTGAAGGAGATGACGCCAGCTTTATGAGGGGCGGTACCGATTAGGCATAAGCCGGGTAATTTGGCCAGGCGTTCGAGGGCATAAGCGGTTAAGGTCTGTTCATGCCGGGCAATTTGAGCCATGCCGATTTTTTGCAAGTAATCAAGTGCCGCGCCCAAGCCGACAGCGTCGGCGATATTAGCGGTGCCCGCCTCAAACTTATGGGGAACCGTGTTGTAGCTGGCTTCTTCCAGACTGACCTCTTTGATCATATTACCCCCACCCTGCCAGGGAGGCGTTTCCTCCAGCAGGGCCTTTTTACCGTAGAGGACGCCGATGCCGGTGGGGCCGTAGATTTTGTGGCCGGAGAAGGCATAAAAATCCGCATCCGACTCCCGGACATCCACGGGAAAGTGGGGGACGGCCTGGGCGCCGTCTACCAGGACCAGGGCGCCGTAGTAATGGGCCATCTCGGTCATGAGCCGGACAGGGTTAATTGTGCCCAGGACATTGGAGACTTCGGTGATGGCGACGATCTTGGGCCGGCGGGCCAGGAGCCTTTCGTAGGCAGCCAGGTCCACTTCACCCCGGTCGGTGATGGGCAGCCGGAGGATCTTTGCTCCGGTGGTCCGGGCCAGCAGTTGCCAGGGGATAATGTTGGAATGGTGTTCCATCTCAGAGATCAGGATTTCGTCGCCTTTGCCCACGATCATGGGGCCATAGGCCTGGGCCACCAGGTTAATGGCTTCGGTGGTCCCCCGGACGAAGACGATTTCTTCAGGGGTGGCGGCGCCGATGAAAGCGGCGGTTTTTTTCCGGGCGGTCTCATAGGCCTCGGTGGCCCGGTCCGCCAGGGTATGGACGCCCCGGTGGACATTGGAGTTGTACTCCCGGTAATAGCGGGTCAAGGCATCAATGACGACCAAGGGTTTTTGGGTTGTGGCCGCATTGTCCAACCAGACCAGGGGCTTGCCGTTGATTTTTTGCGCCAGGATGGGAAAGTCCCGGCGTACAGTGGCGGGATCATAAGCCGGCGGGGCCCGGTGGCCTGCCGGTTTTCCTTGTTTTTGGGCCGGATTTTGGCTGAGAAAATAATAGTCGGGCGAGGGCAGGAAAGCCGGTTCAGCCACAGCAGCCGGTTTTGGGGCCAGCGGCTCCGGCGGCCTTTGCTTGCTTGCCTCTTCGGCGGCTGGCAACAGGTCCTTCGGCTCGTGCGCGGCGAGGGTAACGGCCTGTTTGAAGAGGGTGTCAGCCATTTGCTTGATCTTGGTGATGGTTTCCGATTCAGGCATAGTCATGATAGACCCCCACTTCGACATTTTCCAGCATGCCAAGGGCATCGCGGGTGAGGACGGCCAGGGAGAAGTAGATGCTGAGAATATAGTGGGCGATGGCTTGGTTGTCGATGTGGCTGAGGCGCACTGCCAGGCTCGGGCGGTATTTTTCGTCGGGGATGCCCGGCTGGTGCAGGCCGACGACGCCCTGTTCCTGCTCGCCGACGCGCAGCAGCAGGATCTGGGTCTTGCCGCTGCAACACAGGTCGGACCTGGACCGGCCGTTGACCATCAATTTGTCCGTGGGGACCAGGGGCACGCCGCGCCAGGTGATGAAGGGAGAACCGAAGAGATTGACGGTGACCGGGGGCACACCGCGCTTGGTGCATTCCCGGGTAAAAGCGGCGATAGCCTGGGGATGGGCTAGGAAGAAGGCCGGTTTTTTCCAGACCCGGGCCAGGAGGGCGTCGAGATCATCGGGCGTGGGCGGACCGGTGCGGGTGCTAAGACGCATCTCGGGGGCCACGGAATTGATCAGGCCAAATTCGGGGTTGTTTACCAACTCCCATTCCTGCCGTTCCAGTATGACTTCGATGGATAAGCGCATTTGTTCTTCCAGTTGATCATGGGGGTTATTAAAGATGTCCGTAACCTGGGTGGGGATCTTCAATTCGGCTTGAATGAGCCGCAGCATGTATTCCCTGGGGTTTTCCTCATAGTCGGGGAAGGTCTGGGGCAACTGGGGCGCCCCCTCGGGACAGGAGATGACTTCGATGGACTTTTCGCCGTATTCGTTACAGCCTTGGCCCACGGCAGCAGGCGGCTGTCCCTCGTAAAAGGCGGGATAGGCGCCCTCCGGGCAACATTTGCGTTTGTTGACCCGGTAGACCCCAGCCGTCACGGGTACCCAGGGGAGGAAGGACAGGAGCCATTTGGGGGAGAGTTCCTCCATCATGGGGATGGTGATGGTTTCGTGGGACAGTTGCCGGGCCGCTAAGGGCTTTAGACCGTATTCCATGGAGATACCGCTGCTATTCATCATTTTTCACCCGATTTCCTTTGATTGTAGTTCCGACTAAAGACCAGATGGATGGGGTATTAATTTAGCCGATGTCCGTAACTATTTTATCTGCCTAAGTGGAATTGGGTGAAAGAAAACCCTTGGACCAAACGCACTTTTTCCCGGGCAAAACCAGAAAGCCCCTTTCCTTTGGGAAAGGGGCTTTCTGGCAATGGCTGGGCCGAACTATTGCAATTTGAAAACGACGATCAGTAACATTTTAAAGCGTTCTGTGGCCAAGAGGGCGTGGGGAATGCCGGCGGGCATGACGATGGTTTGGCCCTTGCTCACAGTAAACTTCTCTTCACCGATGGTGATCTCCGCTGTGCCGTCCAGGATGTAGACCATGGCATCGCCGGGGGAGGAATGGGCGCTGATCTCCTCACCTTGGTCGAAGGCGAACAGGGTGAGGCTAAGGGTTTTACCTTGGGCCAAGGTCCGGCTGACCACTTGTCCGGACTGATATTCAACGAGGTTTTCCAGGATGATGGGGGTGGCAAAGACAATATTTTTGATCAGGTGTTCACTCATGGGGTCCCCTCCCTTTTTGTGTGTTAAGTAGATTATACAATTCCGTGGGAGGAGATTCAAACAGGAAGTAATCAGCAGTCAGTAGCCACCCGGGTCATTCTGAATAACGACTCCTAAGCGCTGTTTTCCTGAATGAAACTGAAATTGCAAAAATTAAATATAAAGAAAGGAAACATTGAAAAATGGGAGAATAAAAAACAAAAACGGTTGGATGGAGCGATTGTGCATGCAGAGACAGGCATATTTGGATACGGAAATAGCACGGCTGATTAGGGAAACGGGAAAGAACGGTTTGAATCAAGGAATTTACTCTGTGGATATCCGTTCAGGTGTGGTCGTTATTCGTGGTGAAAGGGTGTATTTTGAACGAAAACCCCTTTTGAATGATAAAGTAACAATGATTTTACCCAGGGATTTTCAGGAAATTCCTGTGGAAGAGCTATATCGACCGGAGGCTAGACCGGATCTTGCCCTGGCGAATGAGAGCGGGTCGGTCTACATTAGCCTGGCCCATCTGGCCAAGGAAGTTGCCGATGATAGTGCAGTGGTCGCCCATAAAAATGATGTTCGGCAAATCCTGCAAGCCATGAATCCTTCTATAGAATGGCTGGATGACAGCGTTAAGGATATTGGCGGGAGACAGGTGGCGTTCTTTACATTCGTAACCCCAATGTTGGGGACAAGCGTATACAATCTCAGCTTCTTTCTGGCCTTGGAACACCGGATCTTAACAGGCAGTTTTGTTTGTGGCGACCGGGAGCTTAAAGGTTGGAAAGAAGTATTCCAGCAAATGCTTGCCTCAATTGAAGTGATGACGACGGAAGAAACAACAGGAGGGGCTTTACCACAGCAAGATTATTCGAATTTCACTTTTAATCAGGGACTATATGCTGTCTATAAGGGAAAGGAATACCGTTTTTTCGAGGTTGGTGAAGGTTTGTATCGATTAATTTCCAACGATGAACGGGATTGTGCGGACAATGGCTTCTTTCGGCAAGATGGGGTGTTTAAAAAGACAGTTGATAAAAACGAAATTACTGCCGCCTATGAACGTAAGTTTACCCTTTACTACCAGGGGCATGTCTTTGCCTTGGGACAAGAGCTCAAGAACGAAGTCCAGTTGATAATGGATGATTACAACTATGATCTGATTGTACAACTGCAAATGCAGAGAATTGGCCCTCATGTCTACGAAAAATGGGTGGCAAAAAGTGAGATTGAAAACGCGGTGGAGAAACGGTTGCCAGTGGAAGGTTTCAGTATGCCGGCAACTACCTTGGCATAGGGAGGGGTTTTAGTGGCTTTATCGATCCTGACCAGCGGTAATCTGCAGGTTACCCCATTTAAACTTGAACGCTTGTTGGATTTGAAAATTATCCCTAAGTTTAATGAACATACCCGGTTAACTTTTACCGGCATTGTCTTGGAGGAGGATAAAGACCAGTGCCTGCGGGAGATTACCCGGGATTCTCTGGTTGAAGTCAATCAAATGAGTTTTGATCATGTAATGTCCCTGTTGTTTAGAGGGCTTGTTTCTCAAATCGAATTGAAAACAGTGCACAATATCAATTATCTCGAGGTCGAGGCTGTGTCACTGACCCAGATGCTTGACTGTAAATTAAAAAGCCGGTCCTTTCAAAATAAAGACCTGAGCTATGAGGCTTTAATTAAGGGGATCGTGTCGGAGTATGACGGGGATATCCGGGATGAGGTATCCAGACAAAAAAAGATCGGGAAAATGGTTATGCAGTATCAGGAAACCGACTGGCAGTTTTTAAAACGTTTGGCGTCCCATTTTAATACAGGGCTGATACCCTACGATTTGGCGGATAAGCCCAAGTTGTTCTTTGGCCTGCCGGAACCGGAGGACACCGCTGAACTTGAGTCTTACAATTACCGGGTTAGTAAAAAGCTGGCTGAGTATAGGTGTTTTTCGGAAAATCACGATCCTAGCCTTGGTGAAGCAGATTTTATTCATTACGAAGTGGAAAGCGAGCAGAGCCTTAAGATCGGTGACATGGTAAGTTTTAACGGTATTAAGCTTTATGTTGGTGAAGCAATATCTTTTCTGGAAAACAATCGTTTCAGGCATCGTTATTGCCTAAAACCCCAAAAGGGGTTAAGCCAGCCGCAGTTATACAATGAAAAGATTGTCGGCCTGTCTTTGGAAGGTCAGGTCATTGCTGTGGATAAGGACCGTGTCAAGGTGCATTTGGCAATTGATGAGAAGCAAACAGTGGAGAATGCTTGGTGGTTTTCTTATTCGTCGGCATATACAGCCGAAGGCAACAGCGGGTTTTACTATATGCCGGAGCGTGACGATACTGTGCTTGTTTACTTCCCGGATAAAAACGAGGATGCCGCCATGGCCATAAGTTCCGTCCGGAAAGATGTTAATCCCAATGAGAAAAACAAAATTAGCAATCCTGACATTAAGTACTTCCGGACCAAGGCGGGGAAGGAACTTATGTTTAGCCCTTCTGAGGTGGTAATCTCAGGTAAGGATAACAAGTTGTTTGTAAAGATGAATGACAAGGACGGGATTTTGGTCTGCAGCAATAAAGCGGTGAAAGTAATAGCCAAAGAAGATCTGATTATGGAGTCGGAAGAAGCCAAGGTCATTGTAAAAGCCAAGGAAGGGATCGATCTCTCCTGTGACAACAGCAAAATTAACTTGGATAAAACTACTGTAGTTGTTACGGGGGATGAGGTTAAGACGAATTAAAAGTGGTGAAGAATGGTGACTAAAGCAGAGGCTTTAGAGCACTTTGGACGGGTTTATGTCCAAGAGAGAGTCTGGAAAAAGTTGATGCAAGCCGAGGAATATTATCACCGGCACTACGGGGAATTAAAGGACGGGTTTCTCCGGTCCTTCCAAGCAATTGTCGAGGAGATCCGGAGACGGCAGGCCGTCGGTGCGCTCGGTCCGGTGGGCTATATCCAATACTCCATGCTGCGCTCGGCGCTCTTAGCTAAACGGCCGACCCACCGGATTGATGTGTATAACGAGAAATGGTATTTTGATTCGACCCAAAAAGAGTGTCAGGGTGAGTACGACGGTTCGACGATCTTTAATTTCCTTGATGAGCTTGTAGATGAGCTTGATGAGCCGCGTAAAAGATACTTTGGCGTTATCTCCCCGGCAGATCTGGAGCTGATTAAGCGCCAGGAAGCGGCAAAGTTCAACCAGTTCATCATACACTTGGCTGGGCAGGCGTTAAGGCAAGCGGAAAAAGAAGGGCAAATTCCGGAGTTTACAAAAGCTAATGAATTCGAGGTTAGGGTTGGTGAGTATTACGACCTGAGTGAAGTGGTCTATAAGGAAGATTTGCGGGAAAAGGATGCGGAAGAAATTAAAGAGTGGTTGGAGGATAAACATCAGGACCAATATGTGGCGGCGGTTCTGAGGAATCTGGATTTGTCGGCAGGAGATTATGAGGGCATTGATTTACGCCGGGTCGATATGTGTGGCAGTGACTTTTCTGGAAGTAACCTGCAAAAATGCTTGTTGATTAACTCTTGTCTGAGTGGCTGCACAATGGTCCAGACGGACTTTTCCCATGCCCTGATTCATGAGGCGGATTTTCAGGACGCCAACTTGAGCAGGGCAGTTTTTCAAGGAGTGGATGGGGCCTGTGGTATCAGGGCAGCAGTGGTAACAGGAATCTTTAGTTTGACTGGGGTTAACTTTGCCGGGGCTAATTTGGAAGCTGCGGATTTTACCGGTGCTGCTTTGCCAGGAAAGGTTATTGACCTTGAAAAGGACATGGTCCGGGTGCATTTGGCCATTGACCAGAAACAGGATAAGGAGACTGCCCGGTGGTTCCGTTACGCCACCTGTTATACTGCGGAGGGCAATAGTGGGTTTTATTGCATGCCTGTACTTGGCGATCAAGTCAATCTCTACTTTCCCACCGGCAGGGAGCTGGATGCTGTGGTCCTAAATTCGGTCCGGCAAGATCGGGAGAGTTGCTCCAAGATTCAAACACCGGCGGTGAAATATTGGGGTACCGACCATGGTAAAGAGCTGATGATGGGTGGCAAAGAGTTGAAGCTGACGGCAAAGGACCATAAGGACGGCAAGATCTTTATCAAGCTCGATGATGAGCAGGGTGTGGAGATCCGGAGCGACAGTGAACTTTATTTGACAGCCCGCAAAAATCTCACCTTTGACATGGAGAAAAAGGTTTCAATTAAAGCCAAGGACGAGATTCAACTGGTCTGCGGTTCCTGTTCTATTGATCTAGATGGTATAACCCATCTGAAGGGGCCGAGGGTGACGGTGGAGCCGAGGAGGTAGGGCTGGTGGCTGGAAGTTTTAACCCTAATCTCTTGGATTCTGATTCTGACTCTTGAGAGTACTAATATTGACTTCTGACTTCTGAATGCTGAAGGAGGAGGTTAAGTGGATAAAAAAGAAAAGATCGAGAAAATACCCGACGACAGCCCAAAACACAGTTATGTAGTGGATGGAGCGACCCTGAAGTGTAGTTGTGGGACTTCCTACAGCACGTTACTGACACCGGGAAGAAGGTCTGCGAAGATCCAGGGCAGGCGTCAAGGGAATATTATGGACTTTGAGCCTATGTTTAATATATTACCATTTGGTTATTGCATGACCAGGGAGTCGAAATGTGTGCCAATCATTACCATACAATGGGTTAATGGGAAAGATGATACCTGGGTTGACGGCGCCCCGGCGTTGCTGGACATATCAAAGGTCGCGTGTCTTACCGGCGGGACCATATCGATTGTCCATGATGGGCAAGGCCCAATGCTCATGTAGTCGAGAAAGCCTAGGAGCTGGTTTGATTGGTTTGAATCGATGAATAAGGAAAGAATGGGTCTTGGTTGTAATAAAGGACTAGATGGTGCATTGATGGCACTTGTCGGAATAGGAGCCATGTTAACCGGTGCTTTTGCAATTACCGCTACGGCGCCTGTTATTGTTGTAGCGGGTGCGGTGGGTTTGGTTGTTGTAGGTGGTTCTTATACAGCAATGGGGATTTCAAATGCTATTGAAGGTCAGCATGATGTGGCGCTTGGCGCACTTAACAGAGAAGATAAGGCGGTTAATCCCGTAAGAGATGAGGTGTTTCAAGGAAACGAAGAAGCATATAATGAAGCCCAGATGATTGCTGGTGGTATTATATTCGTCTTATCGGGTTTTGTGGCTCCTTGGGCGGAACCTCCACCTACAGCTACTGGGACAGCGGCAACTGGGCAAAGCGTTAATAACAAAAAGAATGTATCAGTAAAACAGACTGGTGGAATGAAATCTACTCAACCACCTAAGGGCAAGAACATTACCACAGCTCAGGGGTTGAAAGCTGGCAACTCCGACCCGGTTGGGGATCTCAAAAAGACAGCGAATGCGATGGCAAGGCCGAAGATAGAACCGGCAAGTATGGCAAAAATGTGGCAAGGCAATGATCTATATCCAGGTATAGATGATTGGAAAAACATTGTTCTTAAAAAAGGAACCAAAATATGGGGAGGTGCACCTGGACAAAGTAATTTTTATTCTTCTGAAAAGGTTATTCAAGAAGTTAACCATGACGCTACAAAACTATTCAGAGGTCTCCAGGTTTCGAAAGGGAAATATCCATTATATCGCCCAGGTATGACACAGTACGAAGTGAAAGAAGATATTATAGTAGGGTATTCAAAAGCGCTCGCTAATACTCAACATGGCCCGGGAGGATTTGAACAGTATTATGTACCAAATCCGCAGGAAGTATTAAAACCAATTAAGTCAATCATATTAACTAACCGATAGGAGCGATAACAGTGGAAGATTTAACTAAAGGAATAATTAAATTTAATACGAAGAGTACACAGCTTTACCCTGGTTTAACAAAACAGGAGTTTCTGCAATCTGATTTGTGTTCCGAGGTAATATCGGAAGATGAGGATGTATTTTCAAATTACTATTTGAAACCACAAAAAATTGGTGTGGATGAATTTGTCGTTAGGGTTGTTTTTGATCCAGGTGATCATATTTCTGCAGTCAGCTTGAGTTTAACCACGGATGGGAAAATACCATCATGGGACAATTGGTCTGAAGAGGAGGAAATGAGAATAAAAGATAAGCATGATTGTTTGTTGAAACGATATCTCGGTGACCCTCCTTATAAGTTTGATTGGGGTGAAATTACTTCAAATTATGATCCCCGGTCAGCATCAAGTCAAATTATTATCAGATATTATAAAGAAGATAATTAGATACCGTGATGAACGAAGGGAAATATTTTTTTGGGTCTGTCAATAATTTTGTGCTTTTAACCTAATTCCCTATTTAAGATAAGGGTGACCTTTTCCCGTTATACGTTATAGTGGACACAAAATAGTTAGGGTATAGACTTCCCCCAGTTTGCCAGACACTCAGTTAAAGGGATAAAATAAACCCTCTCATGATCAGGAAGGGGTTTTGTGGATCCTGTTTATAATTCAAAGTGGATTGAAAAAGAAATATACGATTATGGTTGGGGTAATGAAATTGTTTTTGTAAAATTACCAGAATTGGGATTTGACGACTCATGTCAAATACTTGTTAAGTCCCAAATTAAAGATAATAGATATGGGGTAGCAGCAATAATTGAATGAGGATTCAATGAGGGAAAGATCCCAACAAATATAGATTGCCGGCTATTTTCTTTGTTCAAACATTCCAGGATATTATTGAGCTAATCTTTCTTGGATCGATCTGCGGAACTGATAGTACTGTAAGAATCCTCCGGAGAACAGTGGAGACACTCCGGAGGATTTATTTTTATTGTTCACTTACCAATATTGTCCGGGGAATTTTAAGTATTAGGGAGGAAATTTCAAGAATATTTTTAAATATTTATGCGAAAGTGAGTGGGAAAAGAAAGGGGTAGGGTCTTGAGTTTGGCAAAGTATTTCCAAAGAATAGCGTTAATACTGGTACTGTTGACATTTTCCTTTGCGTTCAGTATGTTCTGCCATGCCTCCGGGGACTCCGGTTTTACCGAATATAACTACCCGGAAGATGGCTTTTCGGTTACTCTGCCCCACCGCTGGGTGGAGATTTCCCAAAAGCCAATTGATCAGTTGAACGAGGCAAATGGCGGTAATATGCCGTTTAAATAAAGAATTCGACGGTTACGAAGAGCTAAAGTCCATCTTGTTAAGCTGGGTGCAACTGCCGAAGGCGCCAGCCGCTTTGCATAACACCGGGGAGCCGCCGGATAAGATAAATACGATCCAAGGCCAAAAAGTCAAACGCCAAAAAGAGCAAACCCTTACCGGGAAACAAGGGCTTGCTCTTTGCTTTTGTAACCAAATGCATATTAATTTTGTCAACAATAAAAGGATTTTTACCGCCTTAAGGGTAATATTCTTAACCGGTTTAGGTTGGGATTGGAGTGCCCGGTCTAAACCGGTGATAAGCAAAGAAGATAACATTTGCCTAAAGGAGCGTAAAGATGAACCAAACAGTACCGTACCAAGAGCTAAAATACCGCTGGGAAAGATGCAGGGGGTTTCTAAGCCAATTCGCCCCACAGGCTGAAGGAATGCTGATCTTCTCCAAACTCAACATCTACTACTTCACCGGCACCATCGTCAACGGCCTCTTGTGGCTACCCCTGCAAGGCGAGCCCGTCTTGCTCTGCCGGCGCGGGCTGGAACGGGCCAAGCTGGAGTCGCCGCTGCAAAATATCGTGCCATATACTTCCTATGGCGACATCCTCAAAATCCTGGATGGCCTGGACATGCCCCTGCCCAACGTGGCGGCGGCCGAGATGAATGGTCTGACCTGGGCCCTCTCCATGAGCTTGACCAAATATCTACCCACCGTGCAGTTTATCTCCGGCGATAAGATCCTCGCCATGACCCGGGCGAAAAAGTCCCCCTGGGAACTGAAGAAGATGCGGATTGCCGGCGCGAAGCATAATAAATGCTTGACTGAGTTGCTGCCCCCACTGCTCCATGAGGGCCTCAGCGAGTTGGCGATCAGCCATAAATTATGGGAAGTCTTCTTCGCCGAAGGCCACCATGGCATCATGCATATGGAAAACTATGGCGAGGAAATCTTCCTGGGCCATGTCTGTGTAGGGGAAAGCGCCAATTATCCCAGCGTTTTTAATGGCCCCGTCGGTGTGCGGGGCATTCACCCCGCCGCACCCATCATGGGTTCTGCCCAGGTGGCCTGGGAACGGCATCAACTCCTCGTCATCGATGTGGGTTTTGCCTGGGAAGGGTATCTCACCGACAAAACTCAGGTCTATTGGCTGGGCGACGAAAAGAGCCTACCCGATCAAGCTCGGGCTGCCCATGACTTTTGTATTGAAATCCAAAATGAAGTGGCGGCCAAGCTTAAGCCAGGGGCCATTCCCAGTGAGATCTGGCGGCAAGTCTTGGCCAAAGCAGAGCAGAGCAAGTGGGCCGAAGGCTTCATGGGCCTAGGCCGGAACAAAGTGAGCTTTGTTGCCCATGGCATCGGGCTGGCTGTGGATGAGTACCCGGTGGTGGCCAAGGGCTTCGACCTGCCGGTGGAGGAAGGAATGGTCTTTGCCATCGAGCCGAAGATCGGCCTTCCCGGCCTTGGCATGGTCGGGGTGGAAAACACCTTCGAGGTGACCCCGGCCGGCGGTAAGTGCCTCACCGGAGAGGACTACCGGATCATAGCCGTTTAACGGCACGCCAAAGGAGGTTAGTACCGCTTATGTATGAACTGTTGAAGAACCGCCGGAGTATCCGGGTCTTTCAAGACCGGGCTGTTGAACAGGAAAAGATCGACATCCTGCTGAAAAGTGCCCTCCTGGCCCCATCTTCCCGGCGACGCCGGCCCTGGGAGTTTATCGCGGTTACCGACAAAGGATTGCTGCAGCAACTGGCCCAATGCCGGGAGCACAGCTCGGAGTTTCTCGCTGGAGCGCCCCTGGGGGTGGTGATCCTGGCGGATCCCGAACAATGCGACGTTTGGATTGAGGATGCCTCTATTGCCGCCATCATCATCCAACTGGCCGCCGAATCCCTGGGGCTGGGTTCCTGTTGGATCCAAGTGCGGGAACGGTGGCACACCAAGGAACAGACCGCCGAAGATTATATCAAAAATCTCCTGGGTATCCCCGAACGTTACCGGATCGAATGCATGATCGCCGTCGGGTATAAGGGGGAAGAAAAACTACCCTACAAAGAAGAAGAGTTACACCTGGATAAACTTCATTTTAACCGGTTTTAAAAAATTAAAAGGCAACAGCTCTTGTTTTATCCTTACAGCGGGCCATTTAGGTACTGAAGGGTTATTGACAAAATTATTTAACCATGTTAACCTTTATCTAAAGTAAATTTACCGCCATCTCTTCCCGAAGAACAGCTAAGGCCGGAGGTTTCCTGGCCGTCGGATCACGGTGCTTTTTATTAGAGCTGGATGTAAAATTACATAGATAAAAGGGAAAAAGGCATGCTAATGAAAGCCCTGGCCCTGGCCGGGAAGACGGGAGCGGATGGGGGGTTACTCCCCTGGAAAACGAGGAAGTTGTGCGCTTGGCGGCGATTAAACCCGTCAAAGGGTTTTAATAAATAACTTATCAGGAGGGGATGTATAGTTGGCAGTCCAAAATGCAATGACAGCGGATTTCTTGCGGTCGGCCTACGGTGGGGAGAGCATGGCCCACATGCGCTATCTCATCTGGGGCAACCAAGCGGAGAAAGAAGGTTTTCCCAATATCGGCAGGCTCTTTAAGGCCATTGCCTATGCGGAGCAGGTCCATGCTGGAAATCACTTCCATGAATTAAAAGATCAAGCGGGTGACTACAGTGTCACCGCCGGCGCTGTCTTCGGCAAAGGCAGTCTGGTGGATAACCTGCAAGGGGCCATTAACGGCGAGTTGCATGAGGTTGAACAGATGTATCCTGTTTACATGCAAGCCGCCCAATTCCAGGGTGAAAAGGGTGCGGAAAGGTCCTTCCACTTTGCCTTGGAAGCCGAAAAGATCCACGCCCAGCTCTTTAAAGAGGCCCAGGATGCGGTAAAGCAAGGTAAGGACCTGCAGTTTGAAAAGGTCGGTGTTTGTCCTGTCTGCGGCCACACCGTCATTGACGGGATCCCTGACAAATGCCCGGTCTGCGGTGTGCCCAAGGATAAGTACGTTACCTTCTAAAAACAGGTTTGTCTTTAGCAGTAAAAGAGGATCTCCAGGGGGAGGTCCTCTTTTTTCTTTTCCTTGACTCATAGCAGGCGCCTTGACCCCATGGTGCTTTAGTAATATACTATAAGTAGTATTACAGCTTATAGTATGGATGGAAAGGAGGCCCAAGGTTGGCTTTATTGGATGATTTCCGGATGAACAAGGATGGACTGCGCAAGGTCTTGGGTGATTTGGAAGCGGAGATTATGGAAGTGATCTGGAGCAAAAGCCTCCATACCGTCCGGGATGTGTACGAAGAGTTGCGCCTGCATAAAAAGATCGCCTACACCACCGTTATGACGGTGATGGGGCGTTTGGCGGAAAAGGGCTTGTTGCGGGCGGACAAAGAAGGTACTGCCTACCATTACTATCCAACTATGAGTAGAGAAGAGTTTGAACGGGAGACCTTAAAGAAAGTGGTCGATAGTGTGATGGAATTTAACGCCGAAGGCGCCATCAACTACTTTGCGGAAAAAGTGGTTAAAGAAGGTAAGGAAGAGCAGATTAAGGCCCTCGAGGAATTGCTGCGTAAAGCAAAAGGAGGGCACTAAGTGCAAACTTTTCATTCTGTCTTCTTCTATTTGATCTTCACTACCGGTACAAGTTTGGGTGTGGCTTACCTATTGGGTCGGTTCGTAAAAGAGCCGCGGGACCGGGCCAAACTGTTTCTTTTGCCCATTGTTCTGCCGCTGGTTTCATTTTTGGTGACCCATTTTCTCCACCCCAAAGTCTGTGGGATTGACCGGGCTTTGTCCTGGTCCGGGCACTTTCTTTGCGCTTTGGAGTCCTTTTTCTTCCCCTATGTTATTGCTGCCATCACCATTTCTTTGCTTTATACGGTTTATTGCCTGATCCGGCGTACCATTGGCTACCGCAAATGGCTGGGCTTGACCGGGTTTGATACCTCCAATGAAGCCTTTGCCCAACTCGTGCAGGAACTTTGTGTACAAATTGGTGTCGCTTTGCCCCGAATCTTTGTCATGGACTTGCCCCGGCCGGTCTGTGCCGTATTTGGCATCTTCCGGAAAAATCTTGTGGTTAGCCGCAACCTGCTGGAAATGCTGGAAAGGGAAGAGTTGCAAGGGATTGTTGCCCACGAACTGGCGCACATGCAACGGAAGGACAATATTTTGGGCTGGGTCTGGTCCCTGTTAAAAGACTTACTGGTCTTTTCGCCGTTTGCGGTCCTAAGTTACCGGCTGTACCGCCGGGAGGTGGAGCGGGATTGTGACGAGCGGGCCCGCCGCTGGCTGGGTGGGGGTTACCACCTGGCCAGTGCCTTAGTGAAACATGCCAAATTGGGCCAAGCCCATCTGAGTATCAATCCTACCCTGTATGACGGTAAGAGTTTAACCCAACGGGTTTCCGCTCTTTTGGGCGAGGAGCCCAAGGATCAATGGGGTTTGACGATTATTGCTGTAACTGCCGTTTTACTATTTATCGTCTTCCGCAGTATCTGTTGATAAGTTTGTATAGTTTGCCGCAAACGGACAGGTATCAGCAAGACACCCCCGCGCCGGGGTAAATACCGGGCGGGGGTTCGTGTTATTTCGGCCAGATGGCTTTGGTTTAATGGCAGCTCATGTTGGGACAGTCGCTGTCGGTCCGGACCACGACGCGGGTGGAAACCGGAAATTGAAAGCTTTGGTCACCTTCGAAAACCTTTACTTGCCACCGGAAAGCGCTAGGGTAACCCAATAGCTGGAGGGGTACCGGGAACTCTACTTGGTTGCTGGTGACTCTTACTGGCTGGGACAAGGGCCCGCTAAAACCTGTAATCTGGTCTTTGAAACTGGCCGCCCATTGACCGTCCTTTTGCTTGAGACTAATGAAGACTTCGCCGCCGATCTTACTCCATTTTTCACCAGTGGCTTTATTTTCATCTAGGTCAAAGCCGATCACCCAGACTGCCCCGTCACTGATTTTAGCCGGTAAATTTGCCTTGGTGTTGATCCGCACAATAATGTCCCGGGGGGAAACTTGCTTCCATTCGATTTTAACGGGGACCAGATAGGGTGAGAGGTTCGGCGAAGGGCCAGCGTTGGTTTTGGTGCCAGTGGCGGTCCCGCTTGTCGCGCAGGCTAGCAAGAAAACAGTGCTGAGGATGCCAAGGCCAAAGCCAGTTAGGATAACAGGTAAACGTCTGTTTCTCATTTTCATTCCTTCTTTCTTTTTTCTTTAGAAATTACCCCCGGAGTCTGACAATGGTCTCCGGAGAGTGTTCGGCGATGATCCGCCCGTCTTTGAGTTCTAAGATGCGCTCCCCGTAGCGGGCTTGTGCCAGGTCATGGGTGGCGATGATGATGGCGAGGCCTTCTTTAGTTAATTGCTGAAAGAGGTCCATGATCGGGGCCTTTTCTTCTTTTTCCAACCGGCCCGTAGGTTCATCGGCCAGCAGGATCTTGGGGTTATTAATCAAAGCCCGGGCAATGGCGACCCGCTGCATATCACCGCCGCTTAACTGTTTGGGCAGTAGTTTCTCCTTGCCGGCCAGTCCGACAAGCTCCAATACTTCCAGCACCTTTTGGCGGTTGTGCCGCCGGGCGAAGACCAAGGGCAGCTCCACGTTTTCCAAGACATTAATGGTGGGGATCAGGTAAAACAGCTGAAAAATGAACCCAATATGATTGCGGCGGAAGTGTTCCAGCTCCTTTTCCTTGAGGGCGGTCACATCCGTACCGGCAATGATTAACCGGCCGGAGGTGGGGGTGTCTAAACACCCCACCTGGTTGAGCAAGGTGGTTTTCCCGGAACCAGAACGGCCGACAATACTGATGATTTGACCCTTGTGTAACGTCAAATCCAGTTCTTGGAGGGCTTTGACGGTTTCGCTGCCGCGCCGGTAATAGCGGCAGAGTTTTTCTGCCTGTAAGATCACGCTCATCCCTCAAGCCTCCCTTCATTGAGTCGCACTACTTGTGTCACTCGTTCCGCGATTTCATGGTCGTGGGTGGCCAAGACAATGGTTAGCCCCTGCTGGTTCAAGTGGTCGAAGAGGTCCAAGATGGTGTCCCGGGTTTTGGTATCCAAATTACCGGTGGGTTCATCCGCCAAGAGGATGCGGGGGTTGTTGACCAAAGCGCGAGCTATGGCCACCCGTTGCATCTCGCCGCCGGAAAGCTCGGTGGGCCGGTGGTTTAGGCGGTGATCCATGTTGACACTGGCTAAAAGTTCTTTTGCCCGCTCCCGGTTGGGCTTGCCCGACCAAAGCAGCGGCATTTCTACGTTTTCCAGTGCGGTTAGACTGGGGATGAGAAAGAAGTCGGTGAAAATAAAGCCGATGTGTTTGCGGCGGAACCGGTCCAATTTGGCGTCCGTCAGTTGTCTGCGGCCGCTCGTTACCACCTTCTGCCCAGCAATTACAAGGTCGCCGTCGGCGGGTGCGTCCATGCAACCCAAAATATTGAGCAAGGTGGTTTTTCCTGCGCCGGAAGGGCCAAGCAAGCAGATGAAATCGCCTTCATTGATGTTTAATGAGACACCTTTTAGCGCCGCAAAGGACTCTGCCCCGCGTTGGTAGTTTTTCGTGATGCCGGTGGCAGTAATCATGGTTAATCCTCCTTTAGTGCTTGTGTTGGTTATTCCGTGCGGATGGCTTCCATGGGTTTGACCGACGCGGCGTGGCAGGCCGGGTACCAACCGGCAATGAGCCCAAGGACAACGGAGAAGAGGACGCAGGCTAATGAGTCTGACAGGGAAAGGCCGATTAAGGCTTCTGACCGGGAGGCGTAGGGTAGGGCGCTGCGGACAAAGGATTCAATGACCTTGGCGAAGGCGAGGGCTAGACCCACCCCGAACAGGCCGCCGGTAGTGCAGACTACCAGGGTTTCCAGCCAGATTAGCTTGAAAATATCGCTCCGGGAGGCGCCGACGGCTTTCATCATCCCGATCTCCTTCGTGCGTTCATAGACGGCCATCAGGATGGTATTGAGGACGCCCACCGCACTGATGGCGATAGCAATGAAGACAATGGCCAGGACGAAGATATTTGTGCTTTGGACTAGGTTGCCGACGGTGCTTAAAAGCTCAGACAAGGGGAAGACATTGAGATTGCCGTCCATGGTCCGGATCTTGGCAACGACTTTATCAGCCTGTTCAATGTCAGCCAGTTTGACCAGAATGACTACCAGCTTCTCCGGCAGGTCAAAAACCTTTTGCAGGGTTTTTCGGTGGAGGAAGTAAAACCCATCATCCTGGCTGTGGGTGGCCGCCAAAATGCCAATTACTTTGAAGGAGCAGTCCTTTTCCTTGAGATAATAGGTGTCGCCGACTTTGAGTCCTTCAAGTTTGGCGACGTTTTCGCCCAGGATAATCTCATCCTTGGCGCCGGTGAACCAGGAACCTTGCACATGCCAGTTGCCCCGGATCTTTGGGTAGTCTTCATCAATGCCCATAAAGATCCGGTTTTCGTTTTTCTCGAAGTCGAGGATGGCATCCATGATGATCCCGGCGGTCTGGGCAATCCCGGGGACGCTTTTCACCTTTTCCAGGACCGCTTCGTCCATATACCGGGGCCACTTGCCGCCGTGCAGGACAATAGTGGCGGCTTCGTAGGGACAGCCTTTAGGCACCACCATGACGTGAGCGCCTAAAGCGCCGAGTTCTTTTTTCAATCCCTTTTCGTAATTGACCTGAAACTGTAGGAGGCTATACAACACCGCAATGGCGATGGTGACCCCCAGGATCGTGAGGATGGACCGGGTGGGGCGGCGGAGCAAGTTTTTTATGGCTAAACCAAACCAAACACCCATGGGAATTCCTCCTTAATGTGAAGCAGCTTGAATCATTCTTTCCTCAGCGTTTGAATGGGATTAGCTGTTGCAGCCTTGTAAGCCGGGTAAAGTCCGGCAAAGACCCCAATGCCCAGGATGAACGCCAGGCAGAGCAGGAGATTGCCGGGGTCCAGACTGACGATGCTGCCTTGCGGGGCGATGGGCAGGAATCTTTTAATGACCGTCTCGATCTGCCCTGCTCCGATCAAGGCTATGACAATGCCCAAAGTGCCGCCAATAAGGGAAAGGCTGAGGGTCTCCAGCCAAATCAGGGCAAAGATATGTCGCTTGGCTGCGCCGGTGGCCCGCATGATCCCGATTTCCCTGGTCCGCTCAAAGACCGACATCAGGACGGTATTCAGGACGCCAAGGGTACTGATGACAATGGCGATCAGGACGATGGAGAAGATCAGGGTTTTGGCGGAACCCATCAGGGAAAGCATGGTCCCCATCAGTTCCGCCGTGGTCAGGACGCTTAGGCCGTCAATGTTTTGCAACTGACCGGCGATGGCATCGGCCTGGGCCGGGTCTTTCACCCGGATCTGGATGTGGGTAATTTTGTGTTCTTGCCCAAAAAGTGCTTGTGCCGTTGCTAGTGGGATATAAAAGAACCCGTCATCCTGGGTGCCGGTGGATTCCAGGATTCCCACGACGTTAAAGGTCTTGTCGTATTCGGGAAGATAGATCTGGTCGCCGACTTCGGCCAGTTCCACCAGGGCGGCATTGTAACCCAGGATGATATCGTTATTCTTTTTGAAGAAGGAGCCCTTAATCTTCCACCAGTTTTTCAGGGTCAACATGCGTTCGTCAATGCCGAGAAAAATGTCAGTACGCCCCTCCTCGGGCCGGATTAGCCCGTGCATGAGCGAAGGCGCGGCAATCTGGATGCCGTCAATCTGGTCAATCTGTTCCATGACGGACATATCCAGGTAGGCGGGGATCTTACCGCCTTTTAAGATGAGGGTGGCGGATTCAAAGGGGCAGCCCATGGGTACTGCCATGATATGGACACCCATCTGTTGCAACTGGTCTTTGAGCGCTGCCTCATACCCCTGATTAAAGGAGAGAAGGGTAAAGAGGACTGCCACCGCCGCGACGATGCTCAGGAGCGTCAAAATTGTGCGGACCTTGTGTTGGGCCAGGTTTTTTATGGCGAATACGCCAAGTTTCATTGAGTTCACCCTTTTCTTATTTACTTTACCTTATATGCACGCTTGTCCCGACAAACTGAGCGCCGCGGTCTGATGGGACCAGTTTTCCCATGACCTTTACCCTGCCGCCGGTCTTGGGGGGGATAAAGATAAAGGTGGGATGGTTATTAACATAGATTTCGCCGGTTTGGTCCCGGAGGTAAAACCACCCGCCGGCGGGGCAGATGGAGGTAATGCTGCCTTCAATAACCACCGTTTCCTTGGCGTAGCGTTGTTGGTCCTTTAACACGGCAGCAATCGGTGTTGGTTTAATCCCTGCGGGGATGGTGTTCCCGTAGGTTTTTCCTTTGGTGCATCCTATGCTGAAAACCGTTGCTGCGACAAGCATAGCCAGGGAAACTACAGTTAAGATCCTTTTTTTCATTGAAACGACCTCCTTTGCCATGTTCGCTCCAACTAGTCAGCTTGGCTGGCCATCAGCACCTCAAAGGCGATCAACTGTTTTTTGACGGAAAAAGCAATGGCGTGTGAGGTGCGTTTTGTACCGTCGGCCGGTCTGATGTCCTTGCCGACTTCCAGCGGATCCTTGCTGGTTTTTCCGGTGAACTGACCTAAAAATTCCGCACTGCGGATGGCCTTGCGGGCCTTTTCCCGGTCCCGCTGGATCCGGATCTCTTTTACCCGGGCATTTTTGCCGTTGACCTCGTGTTCCAGGGCAATGACGACTTCGATGGCGCCGTAGTCGGCCTTTGTCAGGTGGGTCGACACAGTCCCGACCCGGACGCCCTTTATAGACCGGCCAGAAACGGAATTGGCTTTCATCCGGGTCGAGTTTGGCGCCTAGGCGTTGTTCGATCTGCTCCTTGTGGGCCGGTGAGACATCCACCAGGATGGTCTTGTAGCTGTCGGCGCCATAGATTTCTTTAATGTCCCGGTCGGGCAAACGCCAGACGCATAGGCCGGCGTCGGCAATGGCCGGGATGATAAATACACCGGCCAGCATGGCTAATACGAAGATCATGGCATGTCTGTTCATTCCAATCCTTCCTTTCTGTGGGGTCTGTTTAGAAGTAGACGCTAACTTGCAGGGTGTAGCTTTCCCGGTGTTTGGGAGCATCGGCGATGTTGTGATTGTCAAAGCGTTCGGCGGCCAGCTGGAGCTCTACGTTCTTGTTGATGCTGTAGTTCAGCCCCAGCGCGTTGCTGGTGACCCTTTCCTGCCGGTGGTCGTAAGGCTTCCAGGAGTCGTATTTACCGATTAGCTCCAGGCTATCGCTTAGGGCGTAACGCACTTCTGTATAGTAGCCCAGGGCGTTACCCTCAGTTACACTACCGGTGGGAATGTGGTGGAGTTTGTTCCTACCGGTCACCAGTTCACCGCGGAAAAGGAAGGGGCCGAACGATAACTCGGCATCCAGGGCAACAAGGGTCTTGGCCTCGAAGTAGTCGGATGCCCGGGCGGCATGCATTGCCTGTATGGCATCGTGGCCCGGCTTAAAGTAGGGCAGATTGCCGCGGAGCCCGGAGAAACCGACTTTCAGGTCGCTACTGCCCAGGATAAATTTGCGGGCAATCCGGGCGGTGATTAACTTGTTATTGTCACTGTCAGCGCGGTTGGGACCGTTGCCGTTACTGATCATCAGCCAATAGTCGTAGGCGCCAGCGAGGCCATAAAGGGAAATACCGGTGTCAATCCGTAGACCAATGGTCTTAGCGTAGAGGTTTTGGATGATCTGGGCGTGGGTGTCATATTCTGCCAGTTGGCCGAAGGGAAGCACTTGTTGGCCCAGCTTGATGGTGGGTTTGTCCAGGCCGGTAGGGATGATTAGGTAGGCATTACCGTAGTGCAGATCTTTCATGGTACCGTGCATGGTACCGTTGGCAAAGATCTGAAAGGCTAGGGTCAACAGATCCCCAGCGTCACCGGACAAGGTGAACCGGGGGTTAAGTTCAATGCCTGGCAGGTCAAAGCCGGGGTCCATGTCACTGCTATCTGAGTAACGGAAGTAGAGGGCAGAGCCAAACTCGGCTTGAAGGGCCGCAAATGCCGGTTGGAAAGCAAAAACCAGGAAAAGCAGGGAAAGGATGACGGCAGAAAGAAGCCGTGGCATATACATTCACCTCGTATTAGTAGTTATAATACTATTCAATGTAGTATTATTGAGGATATTATAAAGCGGGATTGACAAAAATGGAAGGGGTAACTGAAAAAAGTTTTGCAGGATGTGGTTGGAATGAAAAAGGGAGACGGCTTTGAGACCGACTCCCTTTATGAGGCAGTATTAATAGGGATTTATTCAAGTTAAAGCAAGTATCTCGGAGGCTGTTTATGGTTGGTTAGGAAATGGATAGATAAAACTTGGCTTGATCAGAAAAAATATATGAAAAAGAAAAAGGAATGGTTAGCTTCCAATGTCCAAGTTTGAAACTAACGACGAGTTTATGTGCGGTGCAATTGCTGGCGCCTTAAGTGCCCTGCTCATTTGTCTCCTGATGGAACTGCTGGAAGTTCTTGGCCTGATCAAGCATTGTTGGCTTTTTATGGCCGGCAATGCAGTATTACATTATGAGCATGGCAATATATTCCATGTGGTCTTTGGGCTTCTGCTTCATTTGGGTATAGGTGCTTTTTGGGGAGTAATAATCGCCATTTTATTTTCGAAGGTTTTTACAGAGAAGCACTATCTGCTTAAAAGCTTGGTGGTTAGCACCGCGATCTTCTTTTTACATTTGGGGCTATTGGCCAAGGCGCTGAACTACCCGGCCAAGCTGCGGAAGGATGCGGTGGCCATGTTTTTTATCTTCGTAAGCTATTTGCTCTATGGCGGATTGACGGTTTATCTCCTGAAAAAGTTGTCCTGCCAAAGAAGCAACGATCATGATGAGGCAGCGTAAGTAAGTGGTGGCTTGGACTAACTGGTCCAGCAAATTTAACCCAGCAGGTTGTTGGCCCAGACCAAGGAGTTACGGTACAAATGGGGAAGTTCATTTTCTCTTATACCGAGGTTACTAAGGAGGGCCAGGTGGTATTTTATTTCCGCCCAATTACCCTGCTCGTAACAGATGATCAGGTTTAAGATGTTACGCAAGTCACCGGCTTTTCCTTTCAAGGCATCCCTAACCCGCTCGGACAGGGGCAGTTCATTCAAGATTTCATCCATGGGCTTCTCCAAAAGGGCATCAATCATGGAGAAAAGGCCAGTGAAAAACAGGTCGGATTTCCATTCGACTAAACCAAAGCATTCGGCGATTAGTTCACCAAAACGACCCCGCACAATGGAACAGGTCAACAGTTCTTCCGGTTTGTCCTTGGCAACACCCCGCATCAGGCACAAGGAGATGAGCTTGCGCATCTCCCGGAGGCCCAAAAGCACCACCGCGTGTTTAATGGATTTGACCTGATTGCGCAACCCGAAGGCGGCGGAGTTGACTAGTTTGAGAATGCTGTAGGAGAAGGCCAGGTCCCGTTTAATTATGCCTTCGAGGCGATTAAAGTTCGGCTCTGGCTGGGAAATTTCTTGCAAGGCCTGGAAAAATGTTAAATAGCTACCGGGAAGTTGGCGACCGGAGATTAGGGTCGGGCGGCAGAAATAGTAGCCCTGGAAGTAGCTGTAGCCCAATTGCATTCCCTGGCGAAAATCAGCGTAGGTTTCTACCTTTTCGGCCAGGAATTTGATGCGGTTGTTATCCAATCTTTTAATTAGCTCGGCTCGTTCCGCCGGTGGTGTGGCCAGGAAGTCGACCTTGATAATATCTGCCAGCTCAATCAGGGGCTTGTAATCCGCGCGGAGGACAAAATCGTCTAAAGCCAGGATGTAACCTGCTTGTTTGAATTTGGTACAAGCAGCCACGACCTCCTCGTCGGGTTGGACATCCTCCAAGATCTCGATGGCGACCTGATCGGGTGGGAGGAGGGTGGGGATCTCATCGACCAAGAGTTGACGCGGGAAGTTAATAAAGGCTAGCTTACCTCCGGTAACCTCGTCCAAACCGATGGTAAACAAGCTGTTATTGATGACGGTGGCCGTGGCGCGGTTGCCATCCGTGCAGTTATAGACATTGTCGAGTCCGGCCCGGAAGAGCAACTCGTAGGCGAATACTTGTTGCCGCCTGTTCATAATGGGCTGCCTGGCCAGAAAAACCTCCATGTTTTAAACTCCTTTGCAATTGACCCTTTGTTGGTGGGCATAATCTCTAACTTCCTGTTATTGAGGAAAAACTTCCCCAGGGGAGAAAGCAGAACCACTTGGTAAGTCATATTATACTGTCATATGCTGCAGAATGTCAAGTTATGGAAAATTAGGAAAATGTTAAAGATGGTGGATGGGGTTCGCCGTCCACCACTGTTTATAGCAATTTAGGATTATAAATACCACTTTGAACTTGTGGCCGTTTTTTCCCGTCGAATAATAGCAAAAGCCTATAATAAGACGAAAACCTGCTATGTGCAGGTTGTTTTGATTTATTGCCAATCTTTAGGACATAAAACTGTCAGGATTGTTTTTGTTTAATTAAGCCCACGCAATATTACGACCAAATTCGGTATATTCATTAATATTATTCGCACCTTTCTTGGAAAATCCTCCCTAAAACAGCGGAGGGGTTCACATAATATTAAACATGGGGAGATGGTCCTCAAAAATCAAAAGAGTTCTGCACATATTCCAAAACAAAACTGCCTATGCTATAATTGATACAAAATGATATCAAAAACTATCAGAAGAAGGAGGCGGGGTAATGATGGATGCACAGTTGTTTATGGCAATATTCCGCGACAAGCATTTCTTCGATCTCAAACGGCTCCGCCATAAATACGGCGCGGGGGCTGTAGACGAAGCCATCGAACTGTTAAAAGCTACCGTTTACCGCAGGCTGGCAATCAAAGACTTTCAAGGTCAACCCCTGGTCTTTTGCCCGTCTTTCATCAATATTCAGGACGACACATATAAGGCTCTGCTCTCCGGGGACAATGGCGAGCCGTACAGTATTGCCAGGATGGAAGAGGAGATCGATAGTACTCTTGCGATCGAAAACATTTATTCTAGTCGTAGCAGTATTCAAAACATCCTGCGCGGCGCAGCCCCCAAGAATTCTGAAGAAGACAGGATTTATGGTATAAAAAGGGGTTTGGATTTTATTGCCGATAAAAGCAATCAAATTACCACAGAAAACCTGCACCGCCTTTATATGATGGCCATTGGCGATTATCTCGACGAGAACGAAAAGTTATTGCCGGGCAACTATTACCGCCATGACAGCGTCTATGTCGTTGGCAGCACTGTCTTCCACCGGGGATTGGAGCATGGTCTGCTGAAACAATACATGGACGAATTCATCAGCTTCATCAACACCAAGGATGATCTTGGCGTTATTGTCAAATCCGCCGTCATCCATTTCTACTTCTCCTATCTCCATCCTTATTTTGACGGCAATGGCCGGATGGCCCGCATGGTCCAACTTTGGTACTTGATCCAAAACGACTATCATGCCGCGCTGTTGGTCTCCTTCTCGCAGTTGATTAAAAACAGCAAAAGCCAATATTACAAAGCCTTTGAACTTGTTGAAGGTAATGCCGAAGTATCTAAGATCATCGACGTGACGCCCTTTCTCAATTACTTTAACAAAAACGTCTTCAGTAAACTGATTGGGCAAAAGAACAACCGTAATCTGTTGGAATTATTCCAAAGGCATGTGACGGACGGCAGGATTACAGTAAAAGAAAAAGAGCTGTTCATCTTCGTACTCTCCAATTACGACCGGGCTGAGTTTTCCACCAAACAACTGGAGAAAGATTATAAAAATG
>DGDV01000001.1:0-5327 GCA_002385625.1 Firmicutes bacterium UBA3943 | reverse complement strand
GCAACAAGACCAAATACAGGATTAAAGAATATTAGACAGTGGAAAAGTACAAGACAGTCACCCGTCGGATGACGGCAGATTGACCGACTAATGGCAAAGGCAGGCTTCCCATTAGTCGGTTTTTGCTCACGTATGGCGGGAGAACGCTAAAGTAGTGAAGGATAAACGAGGATTGGGTTTCTTGGCCGGAAGTAATAAAAGTAATAAAAGCTTAGGGATGAAGCAAAATAAGAATAATGCTTTGCTATGCAGAGGGGTTGGGATTGTTGACGGAGGATCCGATTATTGTGGGGGCAGTGGCCGGTATCATTGGCAATATACCCAAAACAATACTGGCATGGTTATTTTACGCCTATGGTTACTTGCGGTACACCTTTATCCACATTGCAGCGGGATCTTTTGTCTCGGTCGAATTCATCGACGATCCTGTATCCCTGGCGATCGGCTCCATCGCTGATTTTACCATGGCTGCATTTTTGGGCTTTATTATGAATCTGATGCTGAAAAAGTACGGGAATGATTTTGCAGTTCTAAAAGGTATGGGATTCGGCACCTTTTTATACATAATTCTTTATGGCGCCTTTATGGACTTGAATATCACCAGGGCCAGCCTGCTGACCCCGTTGCCTAATCTGTTGTTGTTCTTCCCCCATATTCTGTATGGCGGAGTTACTTGCTGGTTAATCCGGAGATACAGTGTTTTTCTTATACAGGCAAGAGGGGAATAAACCTGTGGGAGACAGTTTGGACAGTCAGGAAAAAGTCAAGGTTATTAGAGCTTTTTGTCTTGGAAAAACCTTTGATAGGTCCAGGTAACGGCTAAATTCCAAAGCAAATAGATGATGAAGGGTAAGACAAGGCGCCCGTAATGCCAGCGGAATATATGGAGGTTCTGGAGGATATTAGAGAAAATTGTACAGTATCCGGCGGCTGCGATTGAATAAACATAGTTAAAAGGTCTCGGTTTTGGCAGAAAGTACAGATAGATGATGAAATAGAAGGCCCAGGCAAGCAAGGGGAAAAACGGGAAGCCCATAAAGGCGAAGGGCCCGTAATTTTTATATTTGCCGATGCTGAAGACGTTATAGAGGATTAATATGAGGAAATCAACGACTGAACCATAAATCAGACCCCAAAATGCCAGCCTTTTAATTTGTCTTCGCGGGACAATTACCGTCATGATCAAACCCAAAACGGCCGTATAAATGAGATAGGTGGAGTATAGCGGCAGTTTTACCAATTTGATTACCCCAATCATAGTTTTTGTTTATTGCGTTATTTTCCCCTTTTCTCCGTGGAATATGCCCCGGAACCACGGGGAAAACCTCAAAAAAGATAAGCGGGTCATCCTTGAAAAGGAGACCCTAACGATGTACATAAAAAGGTTCCGGCGTTTTACCGGAACTTTTTTTGTGCAAAATCATTTCTGAGGAGAACAGTGTCCATTCGCACGGACTGTATGATTTCAGATTAAGATGGTGGAGGCGGGGGGAGTCGAACCCCCGTCCGAAAAGGTAACCACAGGACCTTCTCCGGGCGCAGCCAAGATCTTTGGATTTCGCCGCGAAGTCGCGATCTTGGCCCGCTACTCCTTGGCTAGCTCGATGCTCTTAGCTCAAACCTCCGAGCATTGGTTTGAGAGCACCCTGGTTTGTTTGACGCCCGCCCCGACCTCCCAGGTTAAGTTCGGTTTGGACGGCTACTTAAAATTAAGCAGCTAAAGCGTAATTGTTGTTGGCAGTTATTGCCTTTGCCGCTGTTTAATGAGGTCACGGCCACCTCAGCCCGCTTATCCTGCCATTACACTCCCCGTCGAAACCTGTCGCCCCCAGGAGTGTGCAATATATTATAGCATATCTTGACCCCTTTGGGGAGTGGGGTTTTTGAGGTAATTCCGGGTAGTTTGGTATAATATGGATTGTGGCCGATTAAGGCCGGTAAAATATGATGAATATTACTCCTTACCTCGCAGGGCCCGCTCGATGGCGCGCTGGGCGTCGCGTTTGGCCATGTCTTCCCGTTTGTCGTAGAGTTTCTTCCCTTTGGCCAAAGCCAGCTCCACCTTGACGCGATTGTTGGCGTCAAAATAGAGGGCCAGGGGGACCAGGGTCAACCCTTTTTCCTTTGTTTTGCCGATTAAACGCCGGATCTCTTCTTTGTGCAAGAGCAGCTTCCGCGGGCGCAAGGGGTCGTGGTTGAAACGGTTGCCAAAATCGTAGGTGCTGATATGACAGTTATATAGGTAGACCTCGCCGTTTTGGACCTGGGCGTAACTCTCTTTGAGGCTGCCTTTGCCTTGCCGGAGGGATTTTACCTCGGTACCTGTCAACACAATGCCAGCTTCCAGGGTTTCCAAAATAAAATATTCATGGCGCGCCTGCCGGTTGGTGGCGATATTTTTTCGCTCACGTTCCAAGGGGTTCACCTCCGATATCTTCATAATTATACCAGAGCCGGGGGCGGAGTCAAGCAAGTAAGCACGGAAAAATTCCGGCAGGGGAAGAGGTCGTTGTAGAGAAGTATTACAATGCTTTTAACATTCGGTAAGGTATTTGCGTTTGGTTGATTAAATTCAGAGGAGTGAATTGGATGGAAACAGAAAAAATCGGTTTTTGGGGTACGCTCGGGTATAGTATGACAAAAGCTGATGCGTATCGGATTTTTCAGCGGCGTTCCGTAGGGAAAGCCGTTGTGTACTTGCTGTTGCTTTCATTGATCTTCGGTTCACTGAGTTTGATCCGGCCCATGGTTGAGTTTAGCCAGGCGATTGACGAATTTACCCGCTGGTTTGCCCTTGAGGCGCCTGAGTTTGTCTTGGAGAACGGGGAACTTACCGTTGAAGGTGAACAGCCCGTCTTCGTCCAAGAGGAAGACATGATCTTAATCATAGACACCACGGGGCAGTATGATGAAAGCAGTGTGGAGCAATTCGATGAGGTTATCTTTATTGGCCGGGATAAGCTGGTCAATAAGGAGAACGGCAGGACACAGATCATCAACTTCCAGGACTTTGCCGACTGGCGAATTACCAAGGATAATGTTGTTTCTTGGTTGCCCCTGTTTAAGTGGTGTAATATCTTACTTTACCTTTTCGGATTGTTGTTTTTTATCGCGAAAAAATATTTCCTGGCTTTCATTTTAGGCCTTATTGGCTTGGTGTTTGCCAAGACCGGCGGCGGTAAATTGGGCTTTGCCGATAGCTATAAACTTAGCCACTATGCCTTAACCCTGCCCATTATTGTCAAGGTGGCCTTGGAGATGACCGGCCTGAAGTCCGGTTGGTTCCTGCTCATTTACTTGTTGGCCCTGATCTATCTCTGGCAGGGTTTGAAAGCGGTAAAGAGGGAGGAGCCGCCTGTTCAGATCGATCCCCCGCAGCCCCTGTCTGAACCAGACCAGCAGATTTAAAAGGAAAAGGCAAAAAAACTCCTTTACAGCCACTGGATCTTCCGGTGGCTTATTCATTGTCCAGGTTTTTTCCGGAGGTGGCCAAAGCCAGCGCTCTTTGCATGTCCTCCGGTAACGGGCAAGTAAAACTAAGCACCTCCCGGGTGCGGGGATGGGGCAGCCGGAGACGGCAGGCATGGAGGGCCGGCCGGTCGATGCGGGGGTCTTCATTGCCGTAGAAGACATCACCCAAGATGGGATGGCCCATATAGGCCAGGTGAACCCGGATTTGGTGGGTCCGGCCCGTGAAAAGTCGGCAAAAGACCAGGCTGGCATCGTCCCAACGTTTTAACGTCCGGTAGCGGGTACGGGCCGCTTGGCCTTCCCGGGCCACACCCCGGTGGAGTTGGTCCTCGGTGAGCCGGATGGGAGCGGTGATGACACCACTGTCATAGGCTAGCCTCCCTGCAACAATGGCCAGGTATTCCCGGACCAAGCGATGCTTTTGGAGGGCGATGTCCAATTGTTGGTGGGCCCAGGGGGACTTGGCGATGACCAAAAGCCCGGAGGTCCAGCGGTCCAGGCGGTGGACGGGATGAAAACCGGCGCTTTCGCCCCGGCTGTTCCAATGGTGGACCAGGGCGTTGGCCAATGTCCCGCGGACGTGGCCTTTGGTGGGATGGACTACCATGCCGGGGGCCTTGTTCACCACCACTAGATCTGCGTCTTCGTAACAGATATCAAGGGGGAGATCATCACCGGGCAGCTTTGGCCCCTCGGTTTCGATGGTAATCGTGATTTGGTCGCCGGCCCGCACGGGTTCCCAAAGGGCAGCGGGGACATGGTTCTTCAGCACAAAGGGGCCCCGCTTCAGCCGCCGGATGGCTGTCCGTGAAAAGTCCAGCTCCGACCGGAGAATGGACTGGATGCTACGTCCGTCCCATGGGGCAGGGACAGTAAACTCGATGGGCGGGTATGTAAACAAACCAACACCTGCCTTCTTTTTGGCCGTAAGTTCGCTGTTATACTGGGAAAGTCGTTCGGCGTCGGGGTTTTTTTAGCCCCGGGGAATTCCCGCTGTATAAATTCTCCCTGTGACGTCGGATCTCCTTGGCCGGTGACCCTGGACCGGCGACCATTGTTATCGCCCCGGAATGCGGGAGGAATTGCCGGTGTGGCAAGCTGTGGCGGAAGAAAAAAAGAAATTCCCCCGTTAATGCGTGGACAAAAGGAAGGGCTGGCGAATATCCTACAGTGAGGATGCACTGGTCATCCGTGGATTTCGCAAAAGGGGGGAGAGTAATGTCCGCTGAATACTCCGGGCTGGAACGCGATGTCGCCCAAAGCCCGCCGCTGCCGCCCGGGTGTTTGAATGGCAGAATCTATACGGTTCAACCCGGGGATACAATGTTTCTCATCGCCCAACGGTTTGGGATCTCCCTGCAGCGTTTAATTGAGGCCAATCCGCAGGTGGCAAACCCCAATCTTATTTATCCCGGTCAACAACTGTGCGTACCCGTTGCTGCGGCCTGCCCGCCGGGAAGCACCACTTACACTGTGGTCCAGGGTGATACCATGTTCGAGATTGCCCGGCGCTTTGGGGTTACCTTGGATGCGTTGCTGGCGGCGAACCCGCAGATTACCGACCCTAACCGTATTTTCCCCGGGCAGCTTGTCTGTATCCCGACACCGGTTGGCCCGCCGCAATGCCCCAATGGCTTTCTTTATACTGTTGTCCGGGGCGATACCATGTTCGAGATCGCCCGGCGTTTTGGAATCACTTTAGACGCCTTGATCCGGGCCAATCCGCAGATTGCCGACCCCAACCTGATTTTCCCGGGCCAACGGATCTGCGTTCCCTTCCCAATGCCCCCTGCCACCTGTTCCGGCCGGTTTTATACCATTCGGTCCGGTGATACCTCTGTCTCTTATACACATCT
>DGDV01000021.1:70319-79838 GCA_002385625.1 Firmicutes bacterium UBA3943 | reverse complement strand
TACATAAATTGGGGTCAGGTCATTGTTCCTCAACCAGTTCCAAATCCCCGGTCTCACGGTTAATATAGTAAAGTTTAACTAAATCAGTAGAATACCCATAGGGTATCTTTTGTTGATCAAAACGGATTCTCGCTGTCAGCTTCTTATTTTAAAACTTTAATCCATGCGGTCCGAAACGATAGGGTCGCGATAAGGCTTTGAAACCATAGGGCAACTTGATACCTCGAAGGTTCTGATCTCCCCAGCCAACTGAAATTTTGCCTTTAGTCGCTCCGGCGGGAACTATTAACTGCAAGTTATTAAATTGCACCATCTTCTGCTGATGCTCATCTGCAACCAATGTTTTAACTTCCCTAAACGCCCCCACTGTAAAGTGAGTGGCAAACAAAAAAACCAACAATAACGCAGCAAAAACCCCTACCATCCGCCAATTTCGCATTAAATACCCCTCCAAATTGACTATACTTAAAATTGGAAATATAACCGGCATTCTCATTTCTTCCCCTTTTCTATTTTTCCTGCCTTTATTTTCAAATATTTAAAACTACTAGCACCCACCAAACAAAAAAGCGGCTTGTTTCGCCGCTTTTTGTTATATAAGCTAACAACTTAAATCCTAAAAATCCTTCCGCCCCAGAGGCTCAATGATCGTCACATGCCCCATGAGGGTCTCCCTTTTCTCCCCATTCACCAAAAACTGGACCTTCTCAATCCCCGGCCGCCCGGTCAGGGTATAGACCAACTGCTGCAGAACGAGAGTCTCCTCCAGCGATCCACCGTAGAGGTTCTGGTCGGAGAAGTCCACCACCGCCACTTTACCTTTCACGCGGACGCTATTGATGGCCAGATCCTTGCGCAGGGCCGTAGTGAGTTTGGGGTTTTCCGGATTCTCCCGAAGGGCGCGGGCAATCGCCTCCTCCTCCGTACCCTTGTTGTAACGGAGCACGCGTTGCACCGGCACCAAACCGGCCAACTCTTCCTTGCCAAGTTGAATGTAGTCTTTGTTTACATAATAGAGTTCCGCTTTAACCTCCTGCCCCACCTGGACAGTGGGGGTTTTCCCCGGTGTGGCTCCAGGTGCAGTTCCAGGAGTGGTACCGGAAGGCTGCAGCACAGATTGCCGGCTCAAAGCCAACCACCAAATGACAATCACAACAACCAATACGCCAAAAAGCAACGGTAACGGGGAGCGCTGCGTTCCTTTGCGGCCGGCACCTCGCCCGGTCTTCTTTGCCATGTCAATCCCTGCCTTCTAAAATAATATAAAAATATATTTGCCCACTTTCTTTATGATGCATTCGCCGTTAAGGACAATAAACCTTCTGGAAGATCTTCGGACAGGAATTAACTCCCAAGGCAGGTACCCATAGAATTGTATGAACTATCAGGCCTTTAGATAAACAGGTTGACATCGCCTTGCTCGGCAGCAGCCAGATATGAGGCCACACCGCCCACCTCCACACCGTCGATGAGCTCTTCCCGCCTGATTCCCATAACATCCATGGACATCTGACACGCGACAATCCGAACACCCGCCTGCTGGGCTTCTTGGATTAACATCTCCAGCGAAGCGATGTTCTTTTTCTTCATCACTGTTCTGATCAGCTTGGGACCAAAGCCACCCATGTTCAACCGGGACAAGCCCAGGCGCCGGCTGCCCTTTGGCATCATCAAGCCAAACATCCGGTCCAAAAACCCTTTGGTTACGTTAACCCGCTCCGACCGGCGCAGGAGATTCAAGCCCCAAAAGGTGCAGAAAATTATCACCTTCCGTCCCATGGCCGCCGCGCCGTTGGCAATGATGAAAGCTGCAATGGCTTTGTCCAAATCGCCGCTGAAAAGCACAATGGTTTTATCCTGGCCTCCGGCCGTTCTTGCCGCTGCTGCTGACGGCGTACTGCCTTTCCTGATCACCGCAACATAGACCCCGTTCTCCGTTTTTCTGCTGATTAGCGTGTTGCCCGTCCGCCCGCACCAAGCTTCCACGTCATTTAAGAAGCCGGGATCGGTGGCCCTAACCTCCAGGACTTGCCCCTCCGCCATCATCTGCAGTTTCCGGTAAACCTGGAGGATCGGCCCTGGACACTGTAGGCCACAGGCATCCAGCTTAATCACAGGCTCCTCCTTTGCTTTGGCCTGTTCCCGGCTTTCTCCCACGGTTTGGCTAATATGTCCCGGGGTATCCCGCACTTCTGCAGCAAGCGCCGCGTAACTCCGGTAACCGCCGCTGAGGTTTTTCACCACAAAACCCTTCTGCTTCAGCAAGCGGGCCGCCACATAACCCCGTAAACCCACGGCGCAATAGACAATGAATGTCTTGTCCTTGGGCAGTTCCGCCAGGCGCTTGCGTAATTGGTCCAGAGGAATATGCAAGGACCCCGGAATCATCCCTGCATCCCGTTCGACTTGCTCCCGAACATCTAGTAATATCGTCCCATCGTTTCCCGCTGCCTGCATTTCCTGCAGCTCCTGTGGGCTGATGACCTCCACATCGCCCCGGAGAATATTTCCTGCCGCATAACCCGCGATGTTCACCGGATCCTTCGCCGACGAGTATGGTGGGGCATAGGCCAATTCCAGATCCGCCAGGTCATCCACGGTTCCGCCAAACTTAAGGACAGCGGCAATAGCATCAATTCGCTTATCCACCCCGCCATAGCCCACAGCTTGCGCCCCCAGGATCTTACCATCTGGGCTAAAAAGCAGCTTAATGGCCAGCGGCAAGGCGCCCGGATAATAGGTGGCATGGGAATAGGCGTGGATTATATTGGTGCGGAAAGAAATCTCCCTCTCGCTAAGGGTGCGTTCATTCAGGCCCACCGAAGCAACGGTCAAGGCAAAGACCTTTGCGATCGACGTCCCCAGCGCACCGCGGTAATCCACCGGTCGGCCGGTGATGGCATCCGCCGCCAAGCGACCTTGGCGGTTGGCCGGTCCCGCCAAGGGGAGCCAGATGCGTTTCCCAGCCACCCGTTCCCGGACCTCCACCGCATCACCCACGGCATAAATAAACGGGTCCGAGGTCCTCAGCCGCTGGTCCACCCGGATAGCGCCTTTAAGCCCCAACTCCAGCCCGGCCTGTTGCGCCAGACGGGTATTGGGCCGTACACCGGTGGCCAAAATGATAAGATCGGCGGGAAAACTCCGCCCGTCTTCCAGCAGGACAACGCTTTGACCATCTTCCCGATCAATGCGGGCCAAACGGCCGGCCAGATGCAGGCCAACTCCCCTCTCCCGCAGATGCCCGTGGACCAGGGCAGCCATATCCCGATCAATGTTCGGTAGCACCTGCTCCGCCATTTCCACTATTTCCGTCTGAATTCCTTGTTCCACTAAGCTTTCCCCCATTTCCAGCCCGATAAAACCACCGCCGACCACCACCGCCCGGGTCGGCCGCTTCACCAGCAAGAAACTTTTAATCGCATCAGTATCCGGAATATTGTGGAGCGTAAAGACATTCGGGCCATCCACCCCCGGCACATTGGGCTGGACCGGGGAGGAACCCGTCGTCAATAACAGGACATCATAAGACTCAAAATACACCTGATCCCTGGCATAATCACGGATCTCCAGCCGTTTCCCCGACCGGTCAATCCTCAAGACCTCCTGGTTGACCCGGACATCAATATTGTACCGTTCCGCCAAGCCTTGGGCGGTCTGCACCAACAACCGCTCCCGTTCCTTGATCATGTCCCCGATGTAGTAGGGAAGGCCACAGCTGGCATAGGAGATATATGGACCTTTTTCAAAGATAATTATCTCCAGGCTCTCATCCAACCGGCGCAACCGTGCGGCGGCAGTGGCCCCGCCGGCGCCGCCACCCACGATCAGAACTTTCTGTCCCATTCTTACACCACCTCACTCCGCCTCGTTTTCGAACAAGACCTGAACCAACCGGCGAATAACCGGATCTTCCACTGAATAAAAGACCTCCAGCCCCTCCCGGCGTGCTGTCACAATGCCACTCACCCGCAGTTTAGCCAAGTTTTGGGAGATGGTGGATTGGGGCAAACCCAAACAACCCTGCATATTTCCCACATTGCACTCGCCCCGGTCGATTAAACCTTTCACGATACAGAGCCGTACCGGATGGGCCAAAGCTTTCAATAGCTCTGCCTTTACAGCCAATTCTTTTTCATCAGGCTTATGCCACCCCATCTCTTATCACCCCTCCATTATCACTAGTTTATTATATTATAATATTACAATATATACAACATAATAAAAAAAAAGCGGCCTTCCGCTCCTTATGTCTGTACCCGCTCGGGATAGATTAGATCCACCAATGCCACCAACCCGCCGGCAATCAGTGCACTGGCCACCGGTGGCCGTCCCACCGCCAGCCAAGAGAAGAAATAGGCCACTGCGGCAGTAATCAGGAAAAGTGACAGGGCCCGGCCCCGTACGGAGTGGGGATGGGTAGTCCGCTCCACCAGGGCGGCCACCACCCCCACCAAGATGCCGACCATCGTTAATAACGGAAAGGTTAAACCGGAAAAACCGGGGACCAGATAGCCTAAGAGAAACAAAACTACAAAGGCTACAACAGACCGGAGTAACACCCGCCCAAGTTTCATTCCCGGAAACTCTCCCCTGCAAACAATCTTTTAGATGGAAAAAATGTGCTTGCCGATGCGATTAATTATCCGGCGCGACCAGATGAAGCGGTTCCGTGTCTTAGAAGGGTTAAAGAAGTAGATGGCACCACCCGATGGATCCCACCCGCTAATGGCCGCTTGCGCCGCCCGCAACGCATCCCGGCTGGGGCGATTATAGATCCGCCCGTTGGAGACGGTCTCAAAGGCATGGGGTTGATAGAGCACCCCCGCCAGGGTATTGGGGAACTTCGGGTTTTCGATCCTGTTTAAGACCACCGCCCCCACCGCAACTTTACCGGCAAAGGGCTCTGCCTCCGCCTCGGCATGGATTAACTGGGCTAAAGCATAAGCGTTGACCGCCCGCCGGTTTCCCATCCGCGCGGTAGTACTCTTGCCCGTGGCCGCTGTGGGAATAAAAATGCGCTGCCCAATCCGCAGAGAATTTGTATAAAGCCCATTGGCCGACCGGATCCGGCTGACCGGCACCCCAACCCGCCGGGAGATTCTATAGATGGTATCTCCCCGTCGCACCGTATAGACCCAGCCGTTCCGTGTGGGCGCAGTTGGAATGATCAGCCGTTTCCCCGGACGGAGAATCCGGCCGTAAAAGCCGTTCCGGCGGCGAATCGCTGCCACTGTTGTCCCGGTCCGGCGGGCAATCTTGTAGATCGTATCCCCGCGCTTGACCGTGTAAGTCCAGTCCGCCTTAAGATCTTCCCTGGCAAAGAGCAACCCGGCGCCAATCATGATCAACAGAAAAAGGATTCTCTTACCCATAAAAAACCCCCTCCTTACGGATAGGATACCCCTTTTCGCTGCGCTCAATGTATGTACGCCCGGATTGTCCCTTCAAACACCGGGGTAAAATAAAAAGACCTGTGCGGTCTTTTTATGCTTCCCTCTCTTCAGCGGTTTTATGATAGATTATGGGTTCCAAACCAGCCTCGTCCAAATAGGCCTTGACAGCAGCCAGGGGAATTCCCCCTTGCAACTTAAGTTCACCGTCAATAAACAAGGCCGGCAAAGCCACCTGCTGTTTTTGGCAGAACCGCCCCAGAGGATGCGCAGTCCCCGCCGGTTCATCCAGGTCCACAAACTCCCCCTGCACCTGGTCACCGTAGGCCAATTTCAGCCCGCCCAATACCTGCCGGATCTGGTCCCGAAGCGCCATGACGGGACCACAGGATTCTCCGCAGCCGGTTCTTTGGTTACCCGCAGCAACAAACGTCAATCGCACAAAAATCCCTCCAAACAAAGAAGGGGTTCGCCACCAGAACTTAAATCCCTTTATCAGGCCTGTTAAAAACGGATTAAAGCGGGAGAAATACTCCCCCGCTTCAGGAATCAGTTCAATATTACTGTTGCTGGTTCATCCCGCTAAATTGCTGTTGCTGCTGCTGTTGTTGTTGTTGGCTGGGAGTCGCCAACGTCTGACGGAAGGCCGAACTCACCTGGTTGGCGGCTTGCTGGGCCAAGCTGGCTTCTGCGGCTTCAATCATCCGCCTCACCATATGTCCGCCAATAGAGCCGGTGTCACGGGTCGTCATGTAACCCCAGTAACCGCCTTGGACGGGAGAAAGGTCGATGTTTAACTCATTTGCGATTTCCCACTTGAATTTATCCATCGCCGCACCGGCCTCTTTCACCACATAGCTGTTGCGCTTTTGTCCGGTTCCCATTGTTAACACCTCCTTTCACCAACTATTATCCCCCCGTCGGCCCGGCCGACTCTGGTTTTTCCCTGGATACCTGGGGATCTCCTGGTAACCCGAAAAACCATTGGCTAATAAAGGATCCTTTAAAAAAACGTCGAATAATTAAAGCTACAGTTGGTCATTATTTTCACACAGGAGGGGATGGCCTTGAAGCGTTATCGGTGTACTGTCTGTGACTATCTTTACGACCCAGTAACCGGAGACCAGGATAATCTCATCGCCCCCGGAACTGCCTTTGAAGATCTGCCCGATAATTGGGTCTGCCCCATTTGCGGCGTAGGCAAGGAAATGTTTGAACCGGAAGATTAATCGGTCCTACTTAAAAAAAGAGGCGTTTCCAAACGCCTCTTATATTTTCCCCGTTATAAATCCTCTTTTAGCCGAAAGTCCGCTCCCCTCTTGGTTCCATGATAAAAAGAAAGCCTTGTGCCGTTGCCAATTACCATCTAAGATAGTATCTAGAAACAACTACCAACTCGTCCACGGACAACCCATGCCCAGCAGAAAGTTTCGCATTTGGGGAGGACAAGGGGGACTCTTGATGCTCATCGCAGATCAGTGGAAAGACTATGAACTGTTGGATACAGGCTACGGCGAAAAATTGGAACGGTGGGGCCGGATTGTGCTCAGGCGGCCGGACCCGCAGGTTATTTGGCCCCGGCATTTGGAGGAAAAAGAATGGAACAAGGCCGATGCCCATTACCTGAGAAGCAAGACCGGCGGCGGCCACTGGGAACATAATGGCAAACTTCCTACCGATTGGACCATCCAATATAAGAATCTGACCTTTCACATCCGCCCCACCGACTTCAAACACACCGGCCTCTTCCCGGAGCAAGCCGTCAATTGGGACTGGCTGACCGGGAAGGTCCGTGGGGCTTCAGGTCCGGTCCGGGTACTAAATCTCTTCGCTTACACCGGCGGAGCAACGGTAGCATTGGCTGCTGCCGGCGCCGAGGTCTGTCATGTGGACGCCGCCAAAGGCATGGTCACATGGGCCCGGCAGAACGCCGCTGTCTCCGGGCTTGCCGATCGCCCGGTCCGTTGGATTGTTGATGACGTCTTTAAGTTTGTAGAGCGGGAGAAACGACGGGGCCGGACCTACGATGGGATTATCATGGATCCGCCCTCCTATGGTCGTGGCCCCCGCGGCGAAGTCTGGAAGGTCGAAGAAAAGCTGTATGAATTCACCGACGCCTGTATGGACTTACTGTCAGACCGCCCCTTGTTTTTCCTCATCAATTCCTATGCTTCCAAATTCGCCCCCTCTGTCCTAGCCAATATCCTCAAGGCCACGGTGGACCGGCGCAGCAAAGGCCAGGTTTCCTGCGGGGAGATTGGCTTGCCCGTCAGCTCTTCCGGCCTGGTGCTCCCCTGCGGGATTTACGGCCGGTGGGAGGCGCGGTAATGGAGGCAAAAATCCCCGTCTTATATGAAGACAATCACTTGCTTGTGGTGGAAAAGCCAGCCAATCTGCCTTCCCAAGCCGACGCCAGCGGCGACCCCGACCTGTTAACCTTGCTGAAACAGGACATTAAGATCCGGTACAACAAGCCGGGCAATGTCTACCTGGGTTTAGTCCACCGGTTGGACCGGCCTGTAGGCGGAGTGATGGTCTTTGCTAAGACCTCCAAGGCCGCTGCCCGCCTGTCGGAGCAAGTCCGCAACCATACCATGAAAAAAGAGTACCTGGCCATTGTTCATGGCACCCCGGCCAATCCCCGGGACACGTTGCGACATTTTCTTTGGAAAGATACCAGAAACAATAAGGTCACAGCCTATTTGCAGCCTGTGGCCGGGGCCCGCGAAGCCATCTTGGATTACCAACTGCTGGCCACAGTAAAGGAGTTATCCCTGGTCCGGATTAACCTCCATACCGGCCGTTCCCACCAGATCCGGGTCCAATTTGCCACCAGCGGTCACCCCCTTTGGGGCGACCAAAAATACGGTGCGGGACTGAACCAGCCCGGGCAGCAGTTGGCGCTATGGTCCCATGGCTTGGTCCTGCTCCATCCCACCAAAGGCCAGGAGATGACCTTTATCTCTTCACCGCCGGCAAACTTGCCGCCCTGGGATAATTTTCGCTCCTTCCTATAATCACACACTAAAATAATCAGCCATAATTCATCACCAAGACCTCATTAACCTTGCCCCTGCCCGTAGGCACGGAGTTAATTGCCCGATTGGCCTCGACGGTGACTACTTTGTAGTCTTTATATAAGTCGAGGATAAAATCGGTTGCCGAATTGCTGAGCAGCACAAAGCAGCCCTTTTTATCCAAGATCCTGAATACATCCCTTAGCCTTTTCTGCTCATCACGGCTAAAACCATGCAAATTGTAGCCTGTAAAAGAAGATGTATTCGACACAGGGTCATAGGGAGGGTCAAAATAAACAAAATCACCCTTTTCTGCCCTTTCCACCGCCGCCGCAAAGTCCTTGTTCATGATTTGAATGTCGTTTTTATTTAAATAGCTACTCACGGCTCTAAGCACAGCTTCATCGACAATCTTGGGCTTTTTATACCGGCCAAAGGGGACATTAAACTGCCCGTCGCTGTTGACCCGGAACAATCCGTTATAACAGGTTTTATTGAGAAAAATAATCCTTGACGCCCTTGTAACGGCTGATAAATTCTGAAATTCACCGGTTCGGTCCAAATCCCTGATTTGATAATAATAGTCTTCGTCGTTTTTATGCTTGGCAAGGTCGGTTAAGAGTTCGGCCAAGGAATCCTTGATCACCCGGTAACAATTGATCAGTTCCCAATTCAGATCATTAATCACAGCCTTTGCCGGCCGTAAGGCAAATAAAACCGCCCCAGCGCCCAGAAAAGGCTCATAGTAAGTTTTATATTCTTTAGGCACATACTCCCGTATTATGGGAAGGAGCTGTCGCTTCCCGCCGGCCCACTTCAGGAAGGGTTGCAAAATTGCCTTCTTTTTGCTCATCTCAACGCCCCATGATACTTTTACGAACGTATATTCATCCCTTTTCCCCATTTTCCTGCCGCCATTATGACGCCTTATCAAGTAAAGACCACTACCAAGCGTTTTCTCATCTTCAGCTACGAAATATATCACAACAAGCAAAGCAGAACCAGTCGCATCCGGAAAAGAACAACAAAAAAGAGGTTCGTCAAACCTCTTTCACGCTTGGAATTTTTGCTTTATTGGTAGTCCCAACGGGATTCGAACCCGTGTCTCC
>DGDV01000021.1:0-70147 GCA_002385625.1 Firmicutes bacterium UBA3943 | reverse complement strand
CCTAGGCCTCTAGACGATGGGACCACAATCAAACCAAATAGAATTTTACCATAATCCTAGGATAGTTGTAAAGGCTATTTTTCTCTGTTATTTTGTTCCATTAGATTTTTAACCGAATTGTGACAGAATTAGAACCAACCGCCTGTTGATCAACTCATAAGCACACAGGCCTGTACTGCATGCAAACCCTTGTTTTTGATTAACTCCAGCAACTCATCGTCATAGGTTCCCGGCTGGAGCCAGATGTTGCTTATACCGAGCTCCGCTGCTTCTTCGATAAAAGTTCTGCCGTGTTTTGGCGAAACAACCATGTTGACCACCACCGGTTTCTTGGGCAATGACTTCAGGTCTGGATAACAAGGATCCCCTTCGATCCTGTCATATTTCGGATTCACTGGATAGACCTCATAACCCCGGTCCTTAAGTTTTTTGTAGATCTTATTGCCATACTTGTCCGGATCATTATTAGCGCCGACAACAGCCCAGATCTTCTGTTGCAGCATCTCATGGGCCTGCATAACCAATCACCCTCCTTACCCCACCGGACTTTGCCTTAAATGGCTCCGGTCTTTTTAACTATATTCTAAATATCCCCCATCAGGCACCTAATAAACCAATCCGCACCTGATTCAAAGACAACGTCGTCCTCGGCAAAGAGTTCCGCCAGTTTGTCGACAGTTTGTTCGTCCCCCGGCAACTGCCATTCCTTGGTGGCCTCCACCCAGCGGTACCCGGGGATGCTCCTAATCTTCCTCACCCGTTCGTAATCATAAGGGAAACTGACCCGCACCGACCCGTCCTCCGCCCTCCTAAGTTGCACCGCCATGGAGACCCCTCCCAGCTTCTATGTTGGTTAGTTCATTCTATACCTCGCGAATTTTACCTGCTCAATTAAAAAATTTGGGGTCGGGTCTCCGCTAAGATTATATTTGCAACAACAGATAAAAACCCAAAACTAACTTAGAAATCTGTCTAACAAAAATCCTCTGCATTCCTTCGTTCATCAATTACGGCCTATACAAAGACTCTGTTATAAACATGGTACTAAATTTGGCCCGACAAACCAACATACTTAAAAATATTGACTGTTGGTATTGTCAAAAAATATCATCAAAATGAATAACAGAAAGGTTCACAAAAGGAATATGCCAGAATTTACAGTATTTTTTATATTGATCTCGCCATCCCTTTGGTATATACCTAGAATCAAAAAGGGATGGTGGTAGCAATTGTATCAGACTATTGAAGATTTGCTGATAAGCAGAGGTGAGATCGGGCGAATCTACAGAGGCGAACTAAGTCTTTACCTGTGCGGGCTCTTCATAAAACATCAACAGCGACAAATCCTTTATACCCGGATTTTGAAAAAAAAGAAATTAGACCAGGAAGTTTTAGACCCCCAGACATTGATACAAAAACATTCAAAGTATTTTACATGTTAAGGCCGAGCTCGAGCGAGGTATATCCCTATTTGATAAATCCGGGGTGTTTGGCTCAGCCTATTGGACAAATTTTGAGCTCCCTAAGGGAACAAAAATCCCCAGCGGACTTATTATAACAAAAGACGACTTTAACACAAAATATAACGCAACTCATTATACTCTTAGCCCCGATTATACTATGCCGAAGACAAAATTCATTAGGTTGTTAGATGAACTAGCGCGGAATGCTAAGATACGAAAGGCGATGATAGAAAATGGCTAATGTTAGTATCAGTACCTTAATGTGTGCAATACAAGCTCTTAATGGAAAATTTAAAGAGCTTGAACAATTACTTACTTCCGAGACTTTGCGGGATCATGCTGATATTCAGGATTTAATTTTCAGCTATGAGAAGGCATTAAATGAGTTAAAGAAAGCTTATTTAGAAGAATTGCCCGGTGTCGATAATTACCCGAGTTATGAAGAATTGATCAAGTAAAATTTATTCCACAGGAGTGACTAATTGTGGACGATATTGACGACAACACGCTTGTGGAGTGCATTCAGGTCGTCGACAAGCGGATCAGGTATCTTGAGTCCGTACTGGCTTCGGGTTCACTTCGGAACCCGCAAAACATTAAGACATTAATCTATCGTTTCCAAAGAGCGTTAAATGTCCTGAAAAGTGAATATCTTAACCGGCGGATTAAACAGGTCCAACTTAGGCATAAAAAAAACAATTAATTACACTTTCAATGTCAACTATCCCAGGGAAAAACCGTTGTAGGTGCCCTTTTCGAAACATTAAAACTGCCAAAATGAAAAGGAGCTGAAAAGCTCCTTTTCATTTATTCCGGGTTTTCCCCGATTAAGTACTGTTTAGTTTAAATTGATCAATTCCTAACCACGTGAATACTTTCATTGCATCTCCAGGAATATCCCAGAATTTCCATATTGAATCGCTTTAGTCTGCATCCTCTTCAGTATAAATTTTATCACCGTGATAAACAACTTCCTTTGCATACCGGGATTCTTCCCAATTTTTATAGCTGTTCCAGTCACCAGCAAGCCTGGCCTTCATTTTATTCCTTGCCTGCTCAGGCAAGTAATCTGAACTAAAAATCCGGGAAGCCTTATGATAGTTTTTTAACGCCTTTTCCCTGTCCCCTAAGAGCTCATATGTTTGCGCCAGATTAAACATGACCGAACAATCGCTACCCCAAGATTTGTCAAAGGCTTCTAAAAAATCATTTTTGGCTTTCTTATATTCGTTAAGTTTAATGTATAAACAACCCCGGTTGTTCAAGTATTTCGCGGATCCATGACTTTTCTCGATTGCGATGGACAAATCGTCAATTGCCCCTTTGATATCACCTGTTTTGCGGCGAATATTGGCCCGATCGGCATAGTAGTGATCATAATCCGCCAAGCTAATTGCTTTGTTTAAATCATGCAAAGCCTTTTTATAATCTTTAATTTGCCGGTATAACTTGCCCCGCTTCCGGTAGGCCATATGATCCGTTGGATGTAACTTTAGATGTTTATTCACTTCATTAATTTGGTCATTAATTATTGCCTCTTGCGTTTTCGTCTGGGACTGTTTCGCCTGCCGGTTAATTCCTTTAAACCCAGTAATAACCAGTAAAACACTAATTAAACAAATTACATAAATAAAACGGTTTTTCCTGAAAAGACCTTCCAACAATACCCGCTCATCCTCCCCAAACTTAATCTTTGTTTAATCGCATGATTTTGTGTTTTGGTAAATTCTAGATATTTTTCTAAATACCTTCTTTTATATTGATTCGAATACAAATTTTAACAATTTAATCCCGGCTAAAGATCGTCTTTCCTACCCGGTCGATGTGTTCCCTTAATTGACCCTAGGTTAGATGGATATAGTCCACGATACCACGGTATGATTTTGTCCTGATCTTAAACGTAGGAGGTAATTAACAATATTTTAATGGGGATAATATAGTTAGTTATAAAATAGGGGGTAAAGCTATGGAAAGCAAGAATTGGTTTAGTCCGTTCAATAATAACTTTTGGGACGATAGGTTCTTTAACCAGTTGATGCCCAGAGCCTTTAACGACTTTTTTCGAACCGGCAATTTGGGGCCATCGATTGATTTGAAGGAAACGGAGCAGGAAATCATTCTTCATGCCGATATTCCGGGGGTAAACCAGGAAGATCTGGATATCACCGTCGATGAAAATCTAGTGATCCTCAAAGGCGAAACCAAGCGAGAGCAGAACCGCGAGGAAAAAGGCTATCACCTAATGGAACGGCGCTACGGCAGTTTTTACCGAACTATCCCCCTGCCGATCGAGATTAAGCCCGATCAAGCGGTGGCCCATTATAAAAACGGCGTGTTGGAGTTGCGGATCCCCAAAGCTGAAACGGCCGGCCGGCGGGGATTCAAACCGAAGATCGTTCCGGATGATCATCAGATCCAGTAACCGCTACATATCGATAGGCGGTATACTTAATATCATTCTTTCTTTCATAAAAAGACCAGAAGAGATAGGATTTTCACAACCACTTTTCTGTTACCAAAGTGGACTAACTTAAACTACCCAGATAAAACAAAAACCCAGCATTACGCTGGTTTAATATTTTGGTAGTCCTAACGGGATTCGAACCCGTGTCTCCGCCGTGAGAGGGCGGTGTCCTAGGCCTCTAGACGATAGGACCGTTTGATTAAAGTGAAAAGTGTAAAGTGAAAAGAGGTAAACACTACAATTGCTTAGTATTATTCTCTTTTCCCTTTTAACTTCAAACTTTCATATATTGGCTGGGGGAGAAGGACTCGAACCCTCGCTAACGGGGCCAGAACCCGTCGTCCTACCACTAGACGATCCCCCAGTACCGAAGCATTATTAATTATACCTTCGTCTTTGGGTGAAGTCAAGAGGCAGAAAAATCCTTTGAACCAAAAACCTGATCTATGGGTTTAAATCCGCAATTGCTTGGCGGGCCAGGGCATCGCACCTGTTATTCTCCACATTATCCGCATGCCCCTTGACCTTAACCCATTCAATCCGGTGTATGGCCGCCAGGCGCAGCAATTCCTGCCACAAGTCCTGGTTCTCCACGGCTTGTCCTTTACTGTTCCGCCAGCCGTTCTGCTGCCAGCGGTCAAACCACCGCTGTTTAAAGGCATTGATCAAATAAGCGCTGTCCGAGTAGAGCCGGACTTGACATGGGCGTTTCAAGGCCGAAAGGGCGCCAATGGCCGCAGTCAACTCCATCCGTTGGTTAGTGGTCTGCGGCTCGGCGCCGGACAACTCCTTACGCTGCCCCTTAGCCAGCAGCACCGCCCCCCACCCGCCGGGGCCTGGGTTCCCGCTGCATGCCCCGTCTGTATAAATCTCCACTTCCGCCATGGCCACCCTCCTGCAAACAAGCTCCGTTCCGACCCTAGCGTCAGTAGCCTACGGCTTTGATTACTTCCTGCAACACCCGGGCGGAGTTGCGCAATCCTTCTTCTTCCTTTTCGTTCAAGGAAATCAGCAGTTTTTTGGCTACCCCGTGCCTATTCACAAGGGATGGCAGGGACAGGCAGACATTCTCCAAGCCGTATTCACCCTGTAATAACGAGGAGACCGTCAGCACCGAATGCTCGTCCCGGAGAATGGTCTCCACAATCTGGACCAAGGCCAAGCCGATGGCATAGTAGGTGGCGCCTTTTGCCTTAATGATAGGATAGGCCGCTGTCCGCACCTGCTCAAAAATGTCCTCTTTGCGCAACGGACCACAGTCATGTCCACAAATCGGGCAATACTCACTGAACCGGAGTCCCGCAATGTTGGCCAGGCTCCAAACCGCCACCTCGCTATCGCCATGCTCACCGATGATGTAGGCATGGACATTGCTGGGATCCACCCCACAGTGGCGGCTCAACAAATACCGGAAACGGGAAGTATCCAGGACCGTTCCGGAACCAATCACCTGGTTGGCCGGGAAACCGGAGATCTTGTATGTAACATAGGTCATCACATCCACGGGATTAGAGGCAATCACCAACACCCCATGGGTACCGCTGGCCACAATCCTCGGGATAATATCCTCAAAGATCTTGACATTGCGGCCAACCAAATCCAGCCGGGTCTCTCCCGGCCTCTGCGCTGCTCCGGCCGTGATAACAATAACATCCGCATCGGCACAGTCGGCATACTCGCCCGTGCGGATAACCGCCGGCCGGACAAAGGGCAGTCCGTGATTTAAGTCCGCCACTTCACTGGCAGCCCGTTCTTCATTGGCATCGATCAAAACAATCTCCGACGCAACGCCATTGATCATTAAACTATAAGCAAAGGTGGAACCGACCATGCCCGTCCCGATGACAACAACCTTGGTCCGTTTATCTTTCCGCCCTGCCATCAAATCATCTCCTTTGCCGTCCTTGCGCTCATTGCCACTTTAACCCGAGCATCTTTTCTACAAAGTTATGATTTCCATCTCCCAAGCTTTTCTCCTGCTTGTCCACAAAGAAGCTTTTGGAGGATTAGCCCGTCAAATGATGGCCCCGGGAGAAAACATCAACAGTCACCAAAGAGGGGGCCAGTAACGTCACCAATTGTTCATTCAGGGTCCTGGGATCAAAGGAACGATTGAAGGCCACAATCTCCAGGGCCATAAATTCTAGGGGCGGAACGGTTTGAAAGCTAATTCTGCCCCCCTCCAAGATGCCAAAACCGTACCATCCGCCCTGGCTGCCTTCGAATATATGGAGCCGGGGCCGATAATCGCCGGTTGCTGGCAGCACACTCCGGAAGATGTTTTGCAAACTTGCACAGTCCGCCAAGGGGTTTGCTGCACCTACAAAATAGAGATCAGCAATTAAATGTGCTATCCGGCCCAAGGCAACCCCTCCCGAATCCCCGTCGGTCTTTTGCCGCAGAACCGCCGGCTCATACCGGCTAATATGCGGTTTTGGCTTCCCGCTTTGCCTGGTCTATTGTATGACGGTTTCGGGGAAGAGTGTTAAACAAATCAGCCGACTTTACGAATTTTCGCTTGCAGATCCCGCAATTGCTTCGCCAGTTTTTCGATGGCCGCGTCATCCATCTGATCGATCTGCTGATGCACATAGTTCTTCAAATTGAGATAGTCAAATTCCACATTCTTCAACATGCGCAGTAAAGCGCGTTTTTGATCAGTAGTTTCTTGCATGGTCTGCACCAGCGTTGCGTGATAACCCCGCAATTCATAACTGTCCCCCCAGGCGGGAACCACCGGTGCAATTCCAATCTCCCGTTGCACGATGGGGGCCCACTCTTCCATCGTTTCTTCTTCCCCGTGCACCAGATAGATCTGGCCGGGCCGCTTCGTAAAGCCCTTCAGCCACTGCAAAAGCCCATCCTGATCCGCGTGGGCCGAAAAACCATCGATATTGTGGATCTTCGCCTGCACCCGGATCTCCTCGCCAAAGAGCTTAACCACCTTAGCGCCCTCCAGCAAGCGACGGCCCAGTGTCCCGGCAGCTTGGTAACCGACAAAGAGTACATGGGATTCCGGCCGCCACAGATTATGCTTGAGATGGTGCAAAATCCGCCCGGCCTCGCACATTCCACTGGCGGAGATAATAATCGAACCCCTGGCATTTTCGTTCAAGGCACGGGATTCCTCCACCTGGCGGACGTAATGTAATGTCGGAAATTCAAAGGGGCTGTCCCCCGCCCGGAGCAGCTGTACAGTCTCCCAATCAAAACACTCATTGTGGTTCCGGAAGATCTCCGTAGCCGATACCGCCATAGGCGAGTCGATATAAACAGGCAGGGCAGGAATCTTCCCCTCTTTAAGCAAAAGGTTGATATGATAAAGCAGATCCTGGGTACGACCAACGGCAAAGGAAGGAATGATCAGGTTTCCACCGGAAGCAACGCTTTCAATGATGATCTCCCGCAGCCGCTCCACCCGGTCCTCTTTATTCTCATGTTTTCTTGCGCCATAGGTGGACTCAATGAAGACCACATCGGCATTCTCAATCAGTTGTGGGTTGCGGATAATGGGCTGATTAGCCTGGCCAAGATCACCCGAAAAGACCAACTTAGTGGTCTCACCCTTCTCCTCCACCCAAACCTCGATGATGGCTGAGCCAAAGATATGGCCGGCATCGGAGAAGCGGACCCTCACCCCCGGGCCCAACTCAAAAATCTCGCCATAACCTACGGATGCAAAGTGTTGTAAACATTGGACGGCTTCTGCTGCAGTATATAAGGGTTCAACCGGCGGTTCGCCAAGCCGGGCCTTCTTCCTGCTCCGCCACTCGGCCTCCATCTCCTGGATATGGCCGGAATCGGGCAGCATCACACCGGCCAAGTCCTTTGTGGCATGGGTACAGAGCACCTCGCCCTTAAACCCTTGCAGGTACAGGCGGGGGATCAAACCGGAATGGTCAATGTGGGCATGGGTTAAAAGCACATAGCGGATGTTGCCGGGGTTAAACAAAAATTCACGCCGGTTTTTCTCCCGTTCCTCTTTAGAACCTTGAAACATGCCACAGTCCACCAAAAACTCCATGTTTTCCGTTTTAATCCAGAAGCAAGAGCCTGTCACCGAACCGGCAGCGCCGCAAAACGTCACTTGCACCCGCATTACCTCCTTATTAATTGTACCATGCAAACTTGGAAAGCGTGCTGCAAACAAATATAGTACAATTTAGGGTAATGCAAGAATTCCCCATTTCTACCTGCTATTCCTGCTTGGTGGAGCATTTTGGGCCAGCATCACTTTTCTTTTGACAAATGATTATACCTCTGCTATACTTATATTTGCTGCTGTTTTTCCTTTGCTCTTAACTTATCGGTCTTACAGCTAGTACGTATCGGGGTGTGGCTCAGCTTGGTAGAGCGTTCGGTTCGGGACCGAAAGGTCGGAGGTTCAAATCCTCTCACCCCGACCATTAAAACAAACAAAACAGGATAAAAATCCTGTTTTTTTACTTAAAAAATTAGTCCCACCAGGGACTGCTAGGAAGCTAATATCAAAAGTTTACGACTCAGGCGTTCCACCGCTTCTTCATAAGTATCGCCCTCACCATAAAGAGAAGATCCGGTCACCTCTTTGGCCAATTCGGCACGGTAGTTTCCCACCCGACCGGGTATGTACTCATAATAAACGTAGACCTCCACCGTCTCTCCGGTTTGTGGATTATAAATCTCTTCCCTGCCTTCAAAATGACGTTTCACCCAACCACTTCCTTCAACTAACCAAGTGTAATCCCTGTTTTATTATTCGGCACATTTATTGCAAATCTTCTTTGGTAATTATGAATAATCCGTTAACATATGATTAAATATATTTTATTACCTCATCTAACTGAATAAAGTTATGAATATCCACCAATTGGATTGGCAAAGAAAGCGATGCAACTTCTCAAAATGCACAGGAGAAGCGATGAACGGGCCACCAACCATATCAACCTTTAAATTATAAGCATATACGGCAAAGCCGGGAGCATGAGCTTCCGGCTTTTTTGCGGTTAATTCTCTACTGGCGGACCATTTCTTTAACCTTCATTAAACGGGTCAGGTTACCCCGTTCGTTCTCATCCAGTTTCATGGTGATAAATTTGGCTTTCTCCCTAAGTTGCGGGATCAGGACATGCTCCAGGGCATTCACCCGCCGCCTGGTCCGCTCAATCTCCGCAGCCATCAGCTCCACCGTCTTTTCCACCTGGGCCAACTGCACTAGGGAGGCAAAGGTCTCCGCCAATGACCGGACAGCCTCATCCAATTCGCCGGAGGTCTCTGTCAGCCCAAAACCATAGCCGTTGGCCTGCTCCATCGCTAATTTAAAGACGGGAACCTCCACATTCATTCTGGATTGCGTCTTTGCTTCCAGGACGGCGCGGCCCCGTGAGGTAATAATCGCTGCCTCCAGCACCTCACGGGACATGATCGCCCTTGCCATGGCAAAACCGCCATTGGCCAGCGCCAGTTCCGCTTCCACCCGTTCACGCAACCGGCGGTTTTCTTCCACAAGGTCAAAGAAGTTCTTCATCAATTCGTCTAGTTTATCCTTTAACAACTTATGGCCCCGGACTGCCACGGCCAGTCGTTTCTTGAGTCTTGTCAACTCCATGCGGGTGGGATTCACCCGGATCTCCATGGTCTCACCCCCGGTTTTGGGTCGGTACCTTCCCCTTGCCCCTTTTGCCTTCCGGCAAGAGCAAAAAAGAGGCTACTCCGCCTTAGGCAAGTATTTCTCAATGTATTCCTCACGGATCCGTTTCAACTCACTCCGCGGGATCAGTGTCAGGAGCTCCCAACCAATCCGCAGGGTCTCCTCGATACTCCGGTTCTCTTCGAAGCCCTGCCGGACGTAGCGGTCCTCAAAGGCATCGGCAAACTTGGCAAACTTTTTATCAAGCTCGGTCAAGGCCGCTTCACCGAGGATCACCGCCAGGTCCTTGGCCTCTTTCCCCCTGGCATAGGCCGCAAACAGCTGATTCATGGTATCAGCATGATCTTCCCGAGTCTTGCCTTGCCCAATCCCTTTATCCTTCAGCCGCGACAGGGAGGGCAACACATCAATCGGTGGATAAATGCCCTTGCGGTGCAACTCCCGGCTGAGAATGATCTGTCCCTCGGTGATGTACCCCGTCAGATCGGGGATGGGATGGGTCTTATCATCTTCAGGCATGGAAAGGATGGGGATCTGGGTGATGGAGCCCTTCTTCCCCTTGATCCGGCCCGCCCGCTCATAAATGGTGGCGAGGTCAGTGTAAAGATAACCGGGATAACCACGGCGGCCTGGCACCTCCCGGCGGGCGGCGGAGATCTCCCGCAGCGCCTCGGCGTAGTTGGTCATATCCGTCAGGATGACCAACACATGCATATCCAAGTCAAAGGCCAGATACTCGGCGACCGAGAGGGCCATCCGCGGCGTGGAGATCCGCTCAATCGCCGGGTCATTAGCCAGGTTCATAAAGAGAACCGCCCGTTCAATGGCGCCGGTCCGGCGAAAGTCACCTATGAAATACTCGGCTTCTTCGAAGGTAATACCCATGGCACCAAAGACCACCGCAAACTTTTCATCGTCCCCCAAGACCTTAGCCTGCCGGGCGATCTGCGCCGCCAGTTGGGCGTGGGGCAGGCCCGACGCGGAAAAGATCGGCAGCTTCTGCCCGCGTACCAAGGTATTTAAACCGTCAATCGCGGAGATCCCTGTCTGGATAAACTGGGACGGGTAATCCCGTTTATATGGGTTAATCGGGCTGCCGTTCACATCCACCCGGCGGTCGGGGATGATCTCCGGCCCATTATCTTTGGGACGGCCCATCCCGTCAAAGACCCGGCCAAGCACATCCGGGGAAACCCCAATCTGCATACTCCGGCCAAGAAAGCGTACTTTACTGCCGAAGAGATTCAAACCGGTCGATCCCTCAAAGAGCTGAACCAAGGCTTTGTCGCCGTTGGCCTCCAGGACCTGCCCATGGCGGATTTCCTTCCCTACCTCGATCTCCACTAACTCACCATATTTTACCTCTGTGACCTGGTCCACCAACATCAGTGGCCCAACCACTTCTTTGACCGTACGGTATTCCTTGTGCATCCTCAGCCCACCTCCATGGCGACTTCTTCTTCAGCCAGCGCCAAAATCTCATTGGTGAGGCTATTGATCGTCTCAATCTGATCCTCAGGCACATATTTGGCTTTGGCGATCCGTTCGCGGATGGGCAACCCCAGGATCTCCCCAATTGTTCTACCCTTCTCCAGGAGTTTCACCCCGGCGTCCTCAAAGGCCAACACCGCCTTGAGCAGAGCCAGTTGTTTTTGGATGGAGGTATATGTATCAATTTCGTGGAAGGCGTTTTGGTGCAGGTAGTCTTCCCGGATAGACCTGGCTACTTCCATGGTGAGCTGATCCCGCGGTGACAGCGCATCCATCCCCACCAGCCGGACGATCTCTTCCAACTCGGCTTCTTGTTGCAAGATCCGCATGGCGCGGCTCCGCAGCTGTGTCCACTCCTCGCCAATCGCCTGTTCAAAATATTCCCGCAAGCGTTCGTTATATAACGAATAGCTGTTCAACCAGTTAATCGCCGGGAAATGCCGCCGGTACGCCAGGGAAGAATCCAATCCCCAGAAGACCTTGACAATCCGGAGGGTGGCTTGGGTAACCGGTTCCGACAGGTCGCCACCGGGCGGGGAAACCGCACCCACCGCTGTGATGGAGCCTTCCCTCTCCTCGCTGCCCAAACAGCGCACCCGGCCAGCCCGTTCATAGTAGTCGGCCAGACGGGAACCCAGGTACGCCGGGTAACCTTCTTCGCCGGGCATCTCTTCCAACCGGCCCGACATCTCCCGCAACGCCTCGGCCCAGCGGGAGGTGGAATCGGCCATAATCGCCACATTGTAGCCCATATCCCGGAAATATTCGGCAATGGTGATCCCGGTATAAATCGAAGCCTCCCGCGCCGCCACCGGCATATCGGAAGTATTGGCCACCAAAACCGTCCGGCGCATCAAATCCTCACCGGTCTTGGGATCTTTCAACTCAGGAAACTCCATCAGAACATCGGTCATTTCATTACCGCGTTCACCGCAACCGACGTAGACAATGATATCCGCATCGGCCCATTTGGCCAACTGGTGCTGGACCACCGTCTTCCCGCTGCCAAAGGGTCCGGGAATTGCCGCTGTACCACCCCGGGCAATAGGGAAAAAGGTATCAATAATCCGTTGTCCTGTGGACATCATGCGGTCCGGGAAGAGTTTTTCCTTGTATGGTCTGCCCCGTCGCACCGGCCACCGCTGCATCATGGTGAGCTCCCGGTTGCCTTCCTCCGTTTCCACCACGGCAATGGGCTCTTCCACTGTAAACTCCCCGGCAAAGATCTTCACCAATTTACCTTCCACACCCGGGGGTACCATAATCCTATGTTCAACGATGATGGTCTCTTGAACAACACCAAGAATATCGCCGGCAACCACATAGGCGCCCTCCTGCAACCTGGGCTCAAACCGCCACTTCTTATCCCGGCGGAGTCCCGGCAGATCGATCCCCCGGGCAATGCGATCGCCGCGTTCGGCAATGGCATCCAGGGGACGCTGAATGCCGTCGTAAATGGCTTCAATCAAACCCGGACCCAGTTCCACACTGAGGGGCGCGCCGGTGGAATAGACCGGATCCCCCGGGCCAAGTCCGGTGGTTTCTTCATAGACCTGGATCGATGCGCGGTCCCCGCGCAATTCAATGATCTCGCCGATCAAACGTTCCTTACTGACCCGGACCACATCATACATTCGGGCATTGGGTATACCTTCCGCGACCACCAAGGGCCCGGAGACTTTAACGATCTTCCCTTCTTTCACGCCTTACCGACCTCTTTCCCCATCAAGATGTCTGCTCCTACCGCGCGCTCCACGATCCGGCGGATACGCTCGAGGGCAAACCCCTCGTTTCCAGCTGTTCCTGGTATATAAACGATACTTGGCAAGGGGCGGCTGCCCCATTCTGCCACATCAGCGGCAAATGACTGGGCGATGGATTCCGTAATAAAGATAATGCCAAATTCCTTATCATCCTTCAGTTGCTGAAGGATGCGCCGGCCTTCTTCACTATCCTTCGCCGGAAAGAGCTCCAAGCCCAAGAGACCGTAACCGCGGATTAAGTCCTCTTCTCCGATGACTGCCATCTTAAATGTAGCCACGGCGCAACCTCCTTTTCACTGTCTCTGTGGACAGGCGGTTGCTTTTGCCCGCAAGGATTAGGCGGAGGTTTTTTGCTTCCGTTTCCTTTGCCAGCAGGTAGGCAATCAAGGGTTCAACCCCCAAGGCCACCCACTTGGCACGGTCCAACCGTTCCAGGAGATAATTGTCGATCTCCCGTTCCAACACAGGTAAGTCAGTTAAAGAGGCAACCCCGTCTCGGGCAATACTATGGTAAGGTTTGTAACCCAACCAGGCAACAACAGCCTCCCAGGGCGCCCCATACACTTCCAACCATTCTTTTTGCGCAATCAAGCCGTGGGCCACCATAAATTTCACAAAATCTTCCAACGGTGCGCCAACCTTCCGCAGCCGCACCAACAAACGGAGATTGGTCAGATCCAATCGGGCCAGCCAATAGTCGCGCAGGATACCTTCTTTGGCGCACAAGACCCGTTTCCCGTAGCTGTAGTAGGCTTGATCCAGCTGGGCGGCCGAAGAAGATTCGGCTTCCTGGAATTGATTCAGTACCGTTTGAAACTCAACAGGCAGTCGGCTGTAGTCAGCCCGGTTCAACATCTCCCACAGGACTTCCCAGGGAAAGTTTCCAAGCCGGCTAGGTTTACCGTTCCCACCGGCGGCCAACAGTTTGATGTTATGCAAGTCCCAACGGAACCGAAAGACTTTGATCGCCTCGGATGCAGGGGCCAGTTCTTGTAATAATTGATATACGCGAAGCAGTTCGTCTTCGATGAGGGTCTCATAATCCCCGTCATGGGCCACCGCGCCGTATTCCGTCTCCGCCAATACCTGCAGGGCTTCCTGGGCGGATGCGACCGACATCAACCGTTCCAGCAGGTTATCAGGGATCAACCCTATCTCCAGGGCCCGGATGCGGCCGACGGCATACGCATAATCGGTATAGGCCATGCCCATCCCTCCGTTACGTTAAAACAAAATCCGCGCGACTTCGGGGCGAAGCCGCTCCTCAACTGCTGCTAGCAGTGCCTCAATTGAGCCGTTGACCTCAAAGTGTTTTCCCTGGAGCAAGAAACCGCCAGATATCTCAGCCGGTTCTTCCGCCAGTTGCAACTGACCGGGCAATCCCTTCTTCACCAGTTCCTTATTTACCTCTTGCAACAAGCTGACCCAGAGTTCCCGCTCGTCAGCGGCCACCCTGATGGTCTCCGTACCTTCTTCAACGGCGGCCAAGAGATTCTTCTTGTAAAAACCCCGTTTTGTCTTCTCCGGCAGGGCCATCAATTTATCCCGACTCCGTTCAAAGGCAATCCCGAGAATCTCCTGTTTGGCTTGGAGGATACGCAGCTTGGCCTCCATCTCCGCCTGGCTGATGATCCGGCGGGCCTCATCTTCACCCTTGCGACGGTATTCCTCCTGAATGGCCTCGGCCATCTCCGCCGTAGCCTTCCGGAAATCCACGGCCAGGCGCTCCGCCTCTTCCCGTCCCCGGTCCTCTTCGGCTTTGGCTTGAAGTTTTGCCTCCTCAAGCATGTGGTTGGTCAATTCGGACAAGCCTTGGGTCATGTCAATTCCCCACCTAATAAAAAATTCATCCTAAAAAATATTCTGTTGGGTACTTTATAACCTTAAAGGGTTACGTTGTTCAACAGGAAGAAGGATATAACCAGGGACAAAATGGCATAGGTTTCCACCATACCGGCGTAAACCAGACCCTTGGAGGCTTCTTCCGGACGTTTTGCGACAATGCCGATACCCGCGGCAGCAACCCGGCCCTGCCAGAGGGCAGAAAGCAAGCCCACAATCCCAATGGGAATACCGGCCGCCAAGAGACTCCAACCCGCTGAAATAGGAATCGAAGCCTTTCCTTGCAATTTCAGGAAGATCAGCATCCCGATAACAAAACCATAGATACCTTGTGAACCAGGCAGTGCTGTAAGAATAATGGTTTTACCGTATTTTGACGGATCCTCCGTCACCACACCGGCGGCAGCCTGCCCGGCAGTGGCCACACCCCTAGCCGAGCCATAACCCGAGAGAACAACCGCAATCGCTGCACCAAGATAAGCCAATGTTAAACCCCAATCCACTCCAACAAACAAACCGGCTGCATTTGCATTCATCAGTTATGCCTCCCTTTCTTCTGCTTGAAATATATATTGATTTTCCCATTGCAAAGGAGTAAACGGCTTGCCTCCGCCCTCGAAGAATTTACCGAAGAACTCCAGAAACTGCAGGCGGCTGCAATGCACGTAAGCACCAAGGATACTCAGGCCAAAGTTCAAGCCATGACCAACCAAAAACAAAGCGACAGCAATCAACCAGCCTACCCAGGGAACCTGCCAGGCCATGCCCACAAACATATTAATCACAGAGGCCATGACGCCACCAGACAAGCCGAGCGCCATCAACCGGGCATAGGACAGGACGTCACTGAAAAAACCAATACTGCCGTAGATGGTAAACAGCCCGCCCGGGATAGCCAAAAGCTTGGCCGCTAGTCCTTTCTTCCCCCGCATATTGCCAAGGACCAGTAAGGCAGTGATGATGAGAGCTCCGGTATTGATCATGTGCGAATAAGCCTCTAAACCAAGGGCCGATTTACCCAGAACCAGCAGAATAGCAGTTAAAAAGAGTAACCATAATCCTTGGTTCCAGAAGGCATCCTGCCAGCGTCCGTCCCGGATGCTCATCCAACCGCTAATCATCGTCCCCACATAGAGTTGGATTAAACCTAGACCAAAGGCCAAGCCCAGTAGGAGCATGGAATCGCCCGTGGGGCTGAACAACCCCTTATAAGGGGAGTAACCAAAAAAGCTGGAAACAATGAAGCCAAACAAGACCGCCCCCAGGGAACTGAAGATAAACATCCATGCCAGTTTCTTCCCGGAGGGCCGCATAACTGTCTTGCGCAACAGCCAAAAACAGATGGCTGCCATGACCAAGCCATAACCGGCATCACCCAGGGCCATGCCGAAAAAGATGAAGAAAAACGGGGCTACACTCGGCGTAGGATCCACCTCTTGCTGCCGGGGTAAACTAAAGGATTCAATTAAGGATTCAAAGGGGGTGATCGCCTTGGTATTATGTAAAACTACGGGGACCTCTTCTTCCTCGTTGGGTTCACGCAGGATTAGTTCATGGGGTAACTTCAGTTTCTTCAGGGCCTCAGCCACGATCGGTTCTCTCGCCGCTTCCACCCATCCTTCCAGGGCAAAAACCCGGCTTCCCCCAATAATATGGCGTTCGACCTCCGCCCGCAATTTAGCGTTATACATCTGATCATAAAAGACCTGAATTAACCGGCGGTGTTGGCTATAGGAATGCAGCCGTTCCCGCACTTCCGCCAATTCTTTTTCCAGTCCTTCTAACCTGGCTTCCAGTTGCTTTTTCCCTTTAGCCACGGTTCCCCGGGCAATTGGTGGGGCAGACTCCGTAAAACCAGCGGTCTTCAAAGAGGCGGCAGCCAATGCAGATGCCGGCAAATAAAGCGCCAGATAGTAACGATCGGCCAAGCGACCGATGACCTCCAGCACATAGGGAACGCCCGCTTGCTCCAAGATCTCCACCAGCGGATCGATCTTTCCCTCAACAGTTCCAGTGAGGATCTTGACCCGCTTTAGAGCAGCGATCTCCTCCACGGAAAGTTGCAGGCCTTCCCACGGAGCCAGTTCCGCCAGTCCCCGCTTAGTCTCGGCGTTCTCCTGTTCCAGTCGGTTATATGTACTCTCGTCCTGCAGGATGCTCTCCACGATGGACACCAGTTCATCACTGCGGCTTAACAGCTCTTCCCGTTCCTGCTCGGTCAGGACCGTTCTGATGCCGGTAAATTGCTCCACCAAATTGGGCTTTTGCGGATCAAAGCGATTCAGAACCGCCAAAACCCGGGAGAGGCGATTAAGGTCCTTTTCGATGGCGCCGATCTGCTCCAAGGACTCTTTTTCAAACCGTTCCGCCTGCTCCGTTGAGATATCGGTAATCTCAACCAGACCCAGTTTTTGCAGTTCCCGTAAGAAAACACGCTTGTGAGGCAGGAGCCCATACAGCTCCAGATGTTTCATTGGTGCGATTGCCATTATTCAAGAACCCTCTCTACTATGAATTGAGCGGCTGTCAACAGCTTTTCCCCGCTAACCCAATGCAACTCCGCAATTCGTTCATCGGTCTCTTGCCTGATGACCATGGCTTTTTCCTCCGCCTCAGCTTTCCTCTGCGCCACGGCTTCTTCCCCTAAACGCCTGGCCTCTTCCAAAGTCTTCGTTCGCTCCTCCTGGAGGGCTTGGCGAACTTTGGCCAAAAGCGTTGCTGATTTAGCCTTGGCTTCATCCACCAACGCATTGGCTTCCTTCTCTGCCAGGCTCAACTTTTCCCATGTTTCGCTAGCCATTCTTTCACCTCGTTTGCTTACGGTTGAAAGGCATTACCATGGTTGTTCGGCCTAACATCCCAAAAATCCTCCTCGTCATCTTCCCTTTTTTCCCTTTTGCTCCTGGCCGGCCAGTTTAACAAGGTAGGTTATACCCACAAAAAAACCGGCTACGGCACCGGCCAGGCCCAAATAAGATCTAAGACCCGGGCCACCCAAGAAATACCCGAGCAAAAACCCGGTAATTACAGAGAATGTCAGCCCGAAGATTACCTTAAATTGTAGCAACCATCCGCGTACCCTTTTCAGATTGTTGCCGCGTGGCGACATATTTCCTCCTTAATTTTTCGGCCAGGGTTTGTCCTTTAACATTTTACCCCCGCCTTATATTGCGCTTTACAGCTACCGGATCAGCCGTTCACTTGGAAAACTTCATTCATTGCCGCCTGCCCTTGTTGCCGTTTTAACAATTTGCCGGCGCAATGTCTAAAATTCCCCGCCTGCACGGGTCTTTATGGGTATTATTAATTTCCCGGGGAACTAGAAATATGTGGCGCAGTGCCGCTACCAGCCCTTGGTTTGCCGCCCTTCTGAGAAAACTGCTTTTTCCACCTGATATCCGCACAGATCAGGAGCAAACTGGTGTAGGCTACTAGCTCGCAAAGTTCCTCCACTAATGCACCCCGGCCGCAGAAAAAGCTTTGGGGCATTTTTTCACCAAGATAACTCAAGACTGCCGCCAGCACAAAAAGGGATGTTTCAAAAAACGGGAACAATCTTTCTTTAAATAAGTTTAGAATGACTCGATATATCCGATAGCGCACAAACATTACGAGCACAACCAGGATAATGAGGCCAATTATGGGATTAATAAGATTCCCCAACGGAAGCTGGGATTTAGCTAAAAACACCGGTCCTTCCGGGCCCACATGGGTTGGGAAGAAGATCCTCCCCCAACTTAGTTCCCGTCCCAGTAAGAGGAGCCATACCGGTAACAACCAAAACCAAAACTGCCTCAGTTCCGTTTCCGCTGTACGCCGGGCATAGACAAGCATCAGCAAAAAACCGGTCGCCAGCAGAAAATTTTGCGCCATTTCAAGCGGGCCGTTTTCCCAACTCCAATCCATAGGCAGAACCTGAGCATAAATATATGTTGACAGAAACAGGATCACCAAAAATATCTTACGGAGGATTGGCAGGTACTCAAATCCCCAGTTGTTCAGCGTGTCTTTTCGCATCGTGACTCGCCCCCACTTAATGCTTGAAAACTAATTTAATAGTATCCAAGTTTACTGCCATAAGCAAGTATAACTTAGTAGTTTCCTGCAAACGCGGGATTCGCCGGCTCAGGAAATGTTCAGTCAAAATCCTTGCCTATCGCCAGATCAAGCTGGGCTAATGTGGTCAGGTAAGCATACACCCCGCCGTAGTACCCGTTGAGAGCTTGGTCCAGAGCCAACTGGGCATCGATCACATCCATTGTTGTGGCCATTCCCGATTGAAAGCGAATCTCCGTCAATTTCAGGGCTTCTTCAGCCAGGGTAATGTTGGCTTGGTTAGCCAAAATTACCTCCCTATTTTCCTCCAACTTCTTCAGAACCTGGTCCACCTCCAAATTAAGGAGGTCCGCCAAGTTCCTGGTTTGGGCTGCGACCAGCCCCTCATTCTCCTGGGCCGCTTTGATCTTGGCCTTGGCCTGGCCACTGTCGTACAGCAGACCGCTCAACCCCAGGTTAATCTTCCAGACGGGATTATGTTTGTCCGGGTCAAAACTTCCTTTGTTCTGTAGAGTTAATGTGGTAGCAATATTCGGTTTATACCAAGCCTCCGTCAGTTTGGTTTGAGTCTGGGCCACCAGAGCATTCAGCTTCATCTGGCGCATCTCCGGCCTGTTCTCCAACGCTGCCGCCAGCAGTGTTTCTTTGGAAAAGTCCTCCGCTCGGTCGATTTTGAAGGATTTACCTACCAAATCCACACTAAATTCAACTGTGTCTTCCAAACCGATCAAGGTGGCTAAGTTAAGTTTGGCTAAGTTTACGCCGTTCTTTGCCCTGATCACTTGTGGTTTCAGGTTTTCCCATTGGACATGGGCCCGCAGCAGTTCAAATTTTGAAGCGGTACCGGCTTGGTAGCGTTTTTCCACCAATTGATAATGGCGGTGGAGATTGTTGTAGGCATTCTCACTGACCTGCAGCGTCTCTTCGGCCAAGCACACTTGGTAATAGGCCTCTTTAATGCTATAAGTCAGTTTTTGCTTGACCTGGCGGATGTTCTCCTCGGCCATCTCCACCTGCCGCCGGGCAATCTCATAGGCTGCTTCCAGTTTACCGCCGGTATAAATCGGCTGGGTCAACGTCAAGGAACCGGAATAGGTCTTCTCCGGTCCCGGCCCTTTAGGTGTATAATCGCCGTCGCCTTTACTGACCTGATTATAGGCCAGCAGGTATTGGATGGTAGGCCAAAATCCTGCCTTTGCTTCCGCCATCCTCTGCCGGGCAATTGCCAACTGATGATCGGCCACCTTGAGCTGTTCGCTGTTTTGCAAACCAAGTTCAAGACAGCGCTCTATCGTCAGCAGCCCCGGTTCGGGCAATGGGCTTTCGCCCCTCGCCGTTGCCGTCGCCAACAGCACAGCACCGACCAGCAATAGTCCGACCAGCCCTCTTCTTCTCATTTTTTTCCCTCCGGCCCTTATATTATCCGGTTACCTAACTTTTTAACGACATTAGCATGTCAGGAGAATAATGTTTCTCCGTTCATCCTTCTTGTGATCTTCTCCTTTGTGCGCTGGAGCCCGTACTCCACCGCCGGGATGAAGACCAGCGTCAAAATGGTTGCAGATATGATACCTCCAATGGTAACGATACCCATCGGTTGACGGACCTCAGCGCCGCTTGCCCCAATCCCCAAGGCCATGGGTAACATTCCCAGGATGGCGGCCAGGTTGGACATGAGAATTGCCTTAAACTTGGCCGGACAGGCTTCCAGCAGCGCTGCTTTAAGATCCATCCCTCTGTCCTGCAATTGATTGGCGTAATCCAGGATCAAAATGGCGTTGTTGACCACCATACCAACCAACATAATGACACTCAACAGAGAGATGGCGCTCAGGGTAACGCCCGTTGACAACAGGCTGAAAAGAACACCGATGAGGCACAAAGGTACTGTCGTAAGGATCAACAGGGATTGACCGAATTTCTCCAGTGTAGCTGCTAACAGAATGAAGGTTAAAATGATCGCCAACACCAGAGCGAAGCTCATTTCCCTAATGGTCTCCTCCATCAGCTCAGCATTACCACTCCAACGAATCTTGTAACCTGTAGGAAGCTCCAGTTCGTTCACAGCCCGGTTAATCGCTTGCGTCATATCGCCCAGAACATACCCTGGCAGTAACGAGGCTGTAAACTCAATAGCCTTATATTTATCCCGATGGACAATCTTATTGTAACTTTCGGTAAAACGCAGATCCGCAAAATAGGAGATGGGGTAGACCCCCCGTCTTGTCACAACGGGAACATTCCGCAGATCTTCATAACTCTTTAAGGAATCATCCTTCAGGACCACCCGCAGATCATACTCATTGCCGCCCTCTTTATATTGGGTAAAGACAACTCCTTCCAAAGCGGTCCGGAGAGAAGTAGCTAAATTGGCAATGGTAATGCCAGCCTCAGCCATTTTGGTCCGGTCCGGTTCCAAGGTGATCTCAGGTTTCCCCGGCCTGGTACTGGTGTTAATGTTTGTTAAACCGGGAATCTTCTCGAGCTTCGCCAATAACTTCTCAGCGTACCGTTCAAGCTCATCCATATCTTGACCCTGCAGGTAAAAATCGATGGGTTGACCCAAAATCGACGTGGCACCGGCAGAATTGATCCTCAGCTTGGCATTGGGAATATCCGCACAAGCTTGAATCATTTGGGACGCCAATTCCTCACTACTCAAATCCCGGTCTTCTTTATCCACCAGGTCAACGGTGAGCAAGGCCAGGTGCACCCCTTGATCCTGCTCGGAAAGGCGTCCTTCGTTGGCAACGATGGATTTGACTTCTCTAAATTGCCTGATGCGCCTTTCCACCTCCGCCCGGACCTTTGCCGTTTCATCCAGGTCATAGCCCTGGGGAAGTTCGATCTCAACGGTGATTTTATTTGTGTCCAAGTTGGGCATAAATTCGGTTTTCACTAACGGGAACAGAGCAAAGGCAATGACCATCAGACCAATTGTGATTAAAACCGTTACCAGACAACTCTTTTTACTCTTAAGAACTTTGGCCAAGAGCCCCCGGTACCAATTCTCCCAAGACGTAAAGAGACGCTCCAGATATTTGCTGACTCTTCCCGCCGGTTTTACCCGCTCAGGCAGGACCAATGAGGCCATCAACGGCGTGAGGGTAAAAGAAATCAACAGAGAGAAGACTGTAGAAATCACGATCGTCAGTGCAAAATCCCGTAGATAAACACCGACAAGGCCTTTCATGTTCGCCAACGGCAGGAACACAACAATATTGGTTAAGGTCGAGGCCAAGACCGCCACAGCCACTTCCGCCGTGCCTAAACGAGCCGATTCCTTCCGGTCCCGACCCAAGCCCTTATGGCGGAAGATATTCTCCAAGACCACCACCGCATTGGCGACCAAGATCCCACTGGCCGTTGACAGACCCATCAATGAGAGGATATTCAGGGTAATCCCCAGGCCGCGCATAACCATGAAGGTGGGGATAATGGAAAAGGGCATGGCCAAGGCCACAATCAGTGTTGACCGCCAATCATGCAGGAAGAAGAAGAGGATCAAAGCAGTGAGAATAATCCCCATCACAATCGTACTTGTGGCATCATCCACCGAATCCTGGACAATCTTCGCGTCTTCCGAAGCCACGATAAGCTTAACCCGTCCCCCCAGTTCCTCCTCAATGGACGGCAGCATTTTGGTCACCGCTCTGACTGCTTGCACCGTATTACCTGTAGGTGTTCTGGTTACCTCGATCAAAACCGCATTCTTACTCTGCTTTTTCCCGTCGAAGAAGGTAACGCGTTCACGCACTTCTTTGGTGCCGTCCTTAACCTGGGCAATCTGGCGCAACTTCTTAACCGTATTGTTCATGGGGATATCCAATTCCTCGATGGCCTGTACCGAAGGAAACTCTCCTTTTAACCGCACGGAAAACTCTTGTCCCTCTTGTTGCAAATTACCGCCGGGCATCTCCAGGTTGGCGGCTTGCAGGAAGGCGCCAATCTCCGCCAGGGAGATGTTGTTCTCAAAAACGGAACGCTTGTCAAATTCCACCCGGATCTCCCGTTCTTCACCGCCCAAAACCTCAACCTTACCGACACCCGGCACTTGGGCAATGCGATCTTTAATCCGCTTATCCACCAGATCATAAAGCGCGGTGGGTTCCAACTGCCCTTCCGCAATAATCCGCATAATCGGGCGATCGGAGATCTTGTACTTCTCGACCACTGGTTTTTCCGCCCCGTCCGGCAGGTCATTCAGGATCTTATCAATCTTCTCCCGGACTTCCTGGTGGGCAATGTTCTCGTCCTTATTAATCTCAAATTCAATCTGGATCAGGGCCGCACTATCCAGAGAATAGGATTTAATGGATTTAACCTGTCCCAGGCTGGCTACTTCATCTTCAATTTTCTTGGTTACTTGGTTTTCCACAACCAAAGGCCCGGCCCCGGCATAAATCACCTTGACTATGATATATGGCTGGTTAGGCTCGGGCAATAATGTCAACGGCAGTTCCAGATAACCCAAGATCCCAAAGAGGAGCAGGGTTAACAGAATCATGCTCATCATAACCGGGCGTTTAATCGAGAGATCCGACAGGACCATTGGTAAGCCCCCTTTTCAATTCTTCAGACTACTTCGCTGAAACAATCCGAACCAGTGTACCGTCGGCCACCAATTCATTCCCTTGGCTAATTAACCGCTCACCCGGCTTTAACCCGGAAGTAATTTCGAGGTAAAGTCCTTGTTCCTTTCCGATCGTAACCGGACGTTTTTGGGCTTTATTATCCTCAACCACATAGGCGAAATACTTCCCGTCCTCCTTCACCAGTTCCTGACGGGCAACAACAATAGCCGAACTACGGTACGTTTCGATCCTGATGTTTGTGGTAATCCCGCTGGTCAGGAGCCGCTCACCGTTGGGGAACTCCACCCGGACATCAAAGGCCTTCTTCGCGGGATCCATTACCATATTGACTTTGGTAACTTTTCCTTCAAAACGTTTCCCGTCCCATTCCAGCATGCCAATTTGGCCCCGGCGGATCCGGGCGATTTCCGTCTCGGGAACCCAAACCTGCGCCTCCATACGTTCCAAGTTGGAGACGGTAAACAGAGGGGTGCCCGGCGCCACATTGCTGGAAGGATGAACATAGAGTTGGGTGATATAACCGCTGATGGGAGCTTTGACGTTTATAACCTCGTTTACAGCCTGCCAATTGGCCTTGGCCACCTGATACGCAGCGTCAGCGTTATCGTATTCTTGTTTGGAGATTACCTCATGTTCATAAAGATTCTTCATCCGTTCATGAGTCGCTTTGGCATTTTCATAAGCCGCTTTGGCTTGATAGTAATTCATCTGCGGATTTGTCTTCGGAAATCCGATGATAACTTGATCTTTCTGCACATATTCACCAATACCGGCCCCGACGGTTTCCACCACATCGGTGATGGCGGCATAGGCTGTTGCTTCCGAAGTCGCCTTAAGTGTTGTCGCATAGGTTAATACGGTAGAAAACGGCTCCTCCACCAAGGTCCGAACTGTAACGGGAACACCGCTTTCCTTATGAATTTGCTCCATGCTTTTTGAGTCAGCTTTTTTCTTATTCCAACTGCACCCGGAAAACAAAATCATAAGGATCAAAGCCGCGGAAAAAAACTTTTTCATGAAATCTCCTCCTCTACAGGAATACTTTATCAATATAATTTAACTTTTTTCACCATCAAAGTTAAGATATGTTTCGTGAATATTTTACGATTTTGTTCACGTAAGGTAAAAATTATATACTTCCTCACTATAAAACTTATTTATCGGGAAGTATTTTGAATTGACTTTTTAAATTCAATCAAGTAATTATGAGATCGCTCACCATCCTAAGGCCCCTGTTTCTAATGACAGCACCCAAATTGTCGCAACTAATCGGAAAGACAATCGCCGTGAACATATTTCAATTTTATTCACGCCAGGTAATAAAAAAATTCATTTTTCTCGCTACTTTTGATCATACACTGGATGTATTAACCCGTCAAGTAAAATTAAGGTTAATCCCCCATTTCCCCGCAATTTTTCAATGCCCGCATTAAAAAGGCAAACATCTCCTCAAAGTCCGGAGTAGACTTGGCGTGTTCATCCTCCGGCAGAAGATAAAACGGCACAAAGGCCATGAGCAACAGGGCCGCTGTGGTCCGGGGGTTGGTTGTATAAAAAACACCTTGCCGCACCCCGCGGGTAATTATATTCTCCACCAGGGAGGAGATATCCCGCAAGGCCCGGTCACGGAGGGAAACATTCTTCTTTATGTGCTTGAGAATAAACTCCTCCTGCATAAACTGTTCGACAGCCTTGTTATTATTGCTGAGTTCTTGCAAGACCCCAATCAGGCCCTTCAAGAAATGGTGCAACGATGCCTCAGGTTCTAATTCCTCGTCCACCAGCCGGCGACAACGTTCAATCACCCAGTCATATAATTGTTCTATACATGCATCCACCAGTTCTTCCTTGTTGGCGAAGTCCTTGTAGATGGCGCCAACACTTACCCCGGCATCCCTGGCCACATCAGCCATGGTGGTTTTATCAAAGCCAACCCGGCTGACCCGGTTCTGAAAAGCTTGGAGAATTGCGGTTTTCCTTTCCGATGCCATATTATCACCTGCAACTGTTATTACTCTACTTATTCCTGTTAACCAGGGAATTTTCCTGCCCCAAAGAACCGGTCTTCTCGTGGTTGGGGTGAACTACCCCCACCGACAGGAAGAACTTGAGCCCCTCCTCCACACTCATGGGCAAGGGTGTGATTTGGCTTTCTGGGACAAAAACCAAAAAGCCCGTGGCGGGATTCGGCGTGGTTGGAATAAAGACCGTCACCGGCTCCCCCGCTTCTTCCGTTGCGTCAACCGAAGCCTCGGGCACCGGAGCTTTCCCCACGATAAAACCGGGGGAGAACATGCCCGGCCGGGGGTATTCCACCATCACCACCGACCGGAAGAAAGTTTTATCCGGCGACGAGATTGCTTCCATGATCTGCTTGGTGGTCCCGTAAATATTCCCGGCCAGTGGGATCTGGAGGATGATTCTCTCAATAAAACCCACAAGCCGGCTTCCTAAATAATTTTTGGCAAATATTCCAAGCACCGTCACAAACACCAGGGAGATCAACAAACCCATACCCGGCACCGGGCGCCGGAAAACCTTAATCACAAACCGGCCCAGAATCCCATCAGCCCAAGTAAAGCCCCAAACCAAAATGTAGCCTGTGACAATAATCGGCAGAATGGTGAACAAACCGGTCAAAAAATAATTTCGGAGTTTGCGGGTGAACATCTGCTGGCTGCTCCTTTTCTGTCCGCCTTTAACAATTTTACCATGCCAATCCTCAATTTATAGCTTAAAAAAAGAGACAGCTCCAGTCAAGTGGCGCTGTCGCAATCAACGCAAATAATTTCTCATCTCTGCTTTCAAACCTCGGCAGGAACCAAAACCGGTTCGCGCTGTCTGTCGTCTGCCCCCTCATTGTCCTTGGCCCCAACCACCGGCTGCTCCCGATGATACACCTCAAGGGTGCGTTTGGCCACTGCTTCCCAGTTAAATTCCTGCTCCACCCGCAAGCGGGCGTTTTTACTCAACTCCCGGGCAGTGGCAGGACTTTGTAACAGCTTCACCAAGCAACGCTGGAGTTCACCGGCATCCCCCGGAGTGAAACAGAGCCCGGATACCCCGTCCTCGACTATCTCCGCCAAACCTCCGGTCCGGGAAACAACCACCGGCGTACCGCTGGCCATTGCCTCCAAGGCAACAATTCCAAAGGGCTCATATAAACTGGGAAAAACAGCAATACTGCAACTCTTCAGCAACTCATCCCGGACCTTCTCTGCAACAAAACCCATAAACCGAATCCGGTCTGTCAAACCCAACCGGCGGACCATGTTCTGCAACTCCTCGGTATAAGGTCCGGATCCTGCTATAACCAACGAAGCGTCGGGATAGAGGCCGCTTAAGCGGGCAAAGGCCTCAATTAGTACTTGGACACCCTTCTCCGCCACCAAGCGGCCGATAAAGAGGATCACCTGCTCCTTCCGGACAATCTCCACCGCCGGTGACAAATTCACCGCATTGGGGATCATATAGACACCGTCGGCAGCCAACCCGAAAAGAGTTTCGATCTCCTTTTGCATGTAACGGCTGCAGCAGATCACCCGGTCGGCGCCATGAACCAACTCCTCTTCCAACCGGTGGATGGCATGTTGGAGCGGATTGTGCAAACCCCGGTTACGCCCATGCTCGGTAGCATGGATCGTCGCCACACCCAGCAAGTCAAATCTGGCCTTCAACTCCCTTGCAGCATAGCCCACCATCCAATCGTGGGCATGAAGAAGAAAACGGGCCTTGGGGGACCGCAACACCATCTCCCCGGCGAAATCCGCCATGACCAAGTTAAAACGAAGGACCCAAGCAAGAAAATCATCCCTGGCCTCCTGCGGCACATCAACAGCCAAAAAGTGGACATGAACCCCGTTTTGCACAATGGTTTTCCCCTGGTTATGCGGTGAAACGGTGACCACATGGACTGCCTGGCCAAGCCGGGCCATGGTCTCCGCCAGATCCCGCACATGAACGCCCAGGCCTCCCACATGCCAAGGAGGATATTCCCAACTTAACATGATCACCACTGTCCCCGCCAGCCCCGCCGGCACCATTAACTCCCCGTCCGAAGCAGGCAAGGAACAGAAAACCCGGTAATCCAAGCCGGGAAATACCCTGTCGGTCTCCTCCAAATACCTTAAGTTTGCCGGATCCACACCATTAGTGAGCAGTTCAACCAACAAACGTTCACACTGGCCCAGATGCCACTCCAATCTGGCCCTGGCGTAATCAACGACGGTCCGGTTGGTGAGGATAAAGGGCCAGTCACTGCTCTGCGCCAACAACAACTCCCGGACCGCCTGGTTTAATCCCCTTTTCACCTCCGGTCCGGGTTGTGGATACCCCTCCGTCAAGGCCTTTATCAGCTTTTCCGCCCGGTGGAGGCGGGGATAGATCCAATCATTCTCTTCGTTGAGCCAGACCCGGTTGTACCCGCCCTCACCCCAACTTGACGGTCCAAAGGTTGCCTCGTGACTTGCCGGATACTTCCATAGATAGCTTTGGAGGGTCGTGGTGGCAATCCCCGTGTCCCTTTGGGCCACCAGACGCAAGACCTCCTCCAACCAGTCCGGCCCCTCAAACCACCAATGGCCAAAGAGCTCCGTATCATAGGGTGCCACGACAATGGGCGGTTGTTTCATTGTCCCCCGCCAGTAGCTAAGCTGGCGTTGGCGATTGGCCAGGAAGTCCCGGGCATGCTCCTTGACCCGTTCCAATGCCTTATCGCGTTGGTATACCTCTTTGTAATCGGATTTACCTGTGATCCGGTGGTACTTCAGCCCGGTATCCCCTCTTACTCCCCCTAGCAAATAGGGCTGAAGATAGTCATAATCAAGATCCCAACCAATATCCCGGTAAAACTCGCGGTACCAGTAATCGCCAGGGTAACCTTCGGTCCGGCTCCAGACCTGATGGGAAGTCTCCCAATCCCGGCCAAAGGCATTCACCTGCGTCCCGGCAAGCCGAACCGGCGCATAGACCGCCGTCTCCGGCCGGGGATTGGCGCTTAGCATCCCGTGGGATGAAATGATAAAATAGCCTATGCCCAATTTGTCCAAAAGACGTTCCAGGCCAGGGCAATAGCCGCACTCCGGCAACCAGATGCCCGACGGCCGCCAGCCAAATTTGGCCTCAAAATAGTCCAGGGCCAAATGAAGCTGGGCATATTTCGCCTCCTCCGTCGCCATGAGCGGTAAGAAACCATGGGTAGCGCCGGTGGTGATGATCTCCAGATGACCCAGTTCTTTCAGTTTTTTCAACGGTGCCAACAGATCAGTTCGGTATTTTTCATGGAAGGCGTGGCCAATCTCCCGCAAACGCCGGCGATAAAATTCCGCCACTGCAGCATAATGGGGATCATTCCTTGTCCTTTCCGCCTCCCGTTCGGAGAGTTCCTGGAGATTTCGCAGGTACTTACTGTAACGTTCCAGCTCAACCGAATCGGTTAACATGGTCAACAGGGGCGGGGATATTGACAGTGTCAGTTGAAACCGGACATTTTCCTCGGCCAGCCTCTCCCAGCTAAGCAGGAAGGGAATGTATGATTCAGTTAAAGCTTCAAACAACCACTTCTCTTCCAAAGTGGGTTCCGCCGCGGTATGTGGGATAAAAGGAAGATGCGCATGAAGCACTACGGCAAGATATCCTACAACTTCCGGTTTTGATTCCCTCATTGATCGCTCCTTTCCACCCCGTTATAAACCGCGGAAGAACCCTGGTTTTCCAGGAAACGAAGCCAATCTCCCTTCGCTTGGGTGATATCTGTCGAAACAGTGGCTTTGTACCTCCATGACGGGGCCTGTAAATTAATGACCGGCGTTCGTGAGAATAAGACAAAGGAGCCGTCCTCACCCTTACCGCCAAATTCCACCAGATAGTCGAGATCAGGATTTACCCCCCGAAAATACCAGTTACCCAAGGCGGAGAAATCTTCAAGAAAAACTTCCCGTTCAATCCAACGGTCGTTATTTTCGGGATTAACCCCAATTAACCGGAGGCAAAATTTCAGCCCGGGGCGGACGTGGGTCATGAAATGCTCAAGCGTGTTTAATCTCTCCGGACTCAGGTCCCAATACAGGTGCAAATTCTTTCTGTCCTGGAGCAGACAGACCACAGCATTTTGTTGGTTTCCCATTGCCTCTCCTCCTTGGCATCAGCAATATGCCCTTTCAATGATTGAACAACAAAGATCTCACGATGGGAGCAGATCACCCTCTTTCAAAGTGGCATAACCCGGTCATCATTGCCCAGCATATGCACAAACAACACCGGAATGGTCCCTGGAACGGCTGGAAATAACAGCAAATTCCCCCGGTTGACGGGTTATCCACCTGGATAAATTTTTTTCGGAGCCTCTTTTACCCCTTCACCATTACACCCGCGGGCAAAATAAAAAACAATGGCACGGATCTATATATGCGGCAGCCTAACGAAATATTATAAAAAAGAGCCCCATTGGCTTGGGGCTCTTAGCTGACACTTGGCGGTCATTATCATTTAATCAAGGAAAAGGCCAGGATAAAACCGGCAAAGACCACAGACACCATGGAGGTTAGCTTAATGAGGATGTTCAACGACGGGCCGGCCGTATCCTTGAAGGGATCCCCCACCGTATCTCCGACCACCGCGGCTTTATGGGCCTCTGAGCCCTTACCGCCGTGGTTTCCTTCCTCAATATACTTTTTGGCGTTGTCCCACGCGCCACCGCTGTTGGCCATCATCACCGCCAGCATAAAACCACAGACCGTTGAGCCGGCCAACAGGCCAGCCACCGCATTCACACCCAGTAACAAACCGATGATAATTGGGACAATGATGGCGGAGAGGGCGGGAAGGATCATCTCTTTCTGCGCCGCGCGGGTACAAATATCCACACAGGTTGCATAATCGGGTTTCGCGGTCCCCTCCAACAGACCGGCGATCTCTTTAAACTGCCGCCGCACTTCCAGGACGATCTTCTGGGCGGCCCGTCCCACGGCCTGCATGGCCATGGCACTGAACAGGAAAGGAAGCATCCCGCCGACGAATAAGCCGATCAAGACCGGCGGGTTGGTAATGGACAAGTTAAATTGAAAATCTGGTTTGATCACCTGCACCTGCTCCACATAGGCGGCGATCAACGCCAGGGCGGTCAAAGCAGCCGAACCGATGGCAAACCCTTTCCCCGTCGCTGCTGTCGTGTTCCCCAGGGAGTCCAGGGCATCGGTCCGTTCTCGGACCTCCTCGGGCAGGTCGGCCATCTCGGCAATCCCGCCCGCATTATCAGCCACCGGACCATAGGCATCAGTAGCCAGGGTAATCCCCAAGGTCGAAAGCATGCCCACAGCGGAGATGGCAATCCCATAAAGACCCATATTGAAGTTTTGGAGTCCTCCGGCCAAGGCGAAACTGGCAAAGATGGCAACGGCAACCACCACCACGGGCAAGACCGTGGAGAGCATGCCCACGGAAAGTCCGCTGATGATCACCGTAGCCGCACCAGTGGTGGCCTGCTCAGCCACATTCCTGGTGGGTTTGTAATTTGCAGAGGTGAAGAATTCCGTCAGTAATCCGATAACCACCCCGGCAATCAGACCGGTCAGGATGGCTCCGTACACCCCCAGATAGTTCGGGCCTAAGACATATTTGATGATCATAAAGGCCAACACCGCAATTAAAACAGCGCTGATATTGACCCCTCGACGCAGAGCCTTTAACAACACCGCCTGTTCCACCCGTTCATCGGAGCGGACAAACCAAGTCCCAATGATTGAGGCCAAAACCCCGACTGCAGCAATGATCAACGGGACCAGCACTCCTTGGAACTGCAAACCGGCTTGGTTAAAGGCGGTAATGGCCAGAGCCGATGTGGCAACAATAGACCCGACATAAGATTCATAGAGGTCAGCCCCCATGCCGGCCACGTCACCCACGTTATCCCCCACGTTATCAGCGATCACCGCCGGATTCCTGGGATCATCCTCCGGGATTCCCACTTCTACTTTCCCCACCAAGTCAGCGCCAACATCAGCAGCTTTGGTGAAGATACCGCCACCCACCCGGGCAAACAAGGCCATGGATGAGGCACCCATGCCAAAGTTCAGCATGGTGCTGGTAATTTGTTCGATGGAGTACCCCAATCCTTTTAATAAAAAGTACCAAATACTCAAATCCAATAAGCCCAAGCCAACCACAGTCAGGCCCATAACGGCGCCACTGTTAAAAGCGGCGCGCAGCCCCAGGTTCAAACTTTTCCGGGCTGCATTGGCAGTCCTGACATTGGCCATGGTGGCATTGGTCATCCCGATAAAGCCGGCCAGCCCGGAGAAGAGACCGCCTGTCAGAAAAGCAAAGGGCACCGGTGTGGGCACCAGTCCCTGGAAGGACAGGATAAGCAAGATGATAAAGAGGATGGCAAAGAAGATGCCGACCCCTTTATACTGTCGCCCCAAATAGGCCCGGGTACCCGTCCGGATCGCCTGGGCAATTTCCTGCATCTGCCGGGATCCTTCATCCATCTTCTTTACCGAAAGAAACAGGAACAATGCATAGACCAAAGCAAACAAGGAACCGGCCGGGACCAGATAGAACAGGTGTTCAACAAAAGCTGTTTCAAGCATTCTTTTCTCCCCCTTCTGATGCTTGTAATTCTACTGCTCCTTAAGATGGGGCAATCCATTTTATTCCTTATTTCCTTCGTGAAAATGTTGCTATTCCCTGCAAGCAAACCAAATCAAATTAGCATTTAAGTAACCTTTTTCTCTAATCCTGTCTGCAAATGAATTGATGATAACGAATCTTACGCCGCCCTATCCTGCTCCATGACAATAAAAACAAAAAATTGATCCTACCTGCCAAAGCAGAAGAAGGTAATAACAGAAAATGAGGCAAGATTAACATTGCCTCATTACTCCCTGAGCAGGTTTATTATTTGGTGCCGAACAGCCGGTCACCTGCATCGCCCAGGCCAGGCACAATGTATCCATGGTCATTTAACCGTTCGTCGATGGCCGCCACAAAAATATCCACATCCGGATGGGCCTTTTGTACCACGGCAATGCCCTCGGGCGCCGCGATTAAATTGATCAGTTTGATATGACGGCCGCCCCGTTCTTTGATAAACGAGATACACGCCGTGGCAGATCCACCCGTGGCCAGCATGGGATCCACCAGCAACAGTTCCCGTTCGGCCAGATCCGTCGGCAGTTTGCAGTAGTACTCCACCGGTTTGAGAGTTTGCGGATCGCGGTAAACACCGATATGTCCCACCTTGGCCGTGGGAATCAGTTTAATAATCCCCTCTGACATACCAAGGCCGGCCCGGAGAATGGGAATCACCGCTAGCTTTTTCCCGGCGATCACCTTTGTCTTGGTCTTAGTGATGGGAGTCTCCACTTCGATCTCTTCCAGCGGGAAATCCCGGGTCACCTCGTAAGCCATCAGCGAAGCCACTTCTTCCAAAAGTTCCCTAAATTCTTTGGGGCCTGTCCGATAGTCACGAATCAATGATAGTTTGTGTTGGATCAACGGGTGGTCAATAACATGAACAATGGACATATAAAACCGCTCCCTCTCTTTAGTTTAACTCTTCAAGGCGGCTAATTTTCTTCACCCTCTCCAAGTGGCGACCGCCCAAAAAGCTCTCCTCCAAATACGCTTCGACAATGGCCAAAGCATGTCCCACGCCAATGACGCGGGCACCCAGCGCCAGAATGTTACTGTCATTATGTTGCCTGGCCATCCGGGCGGAGAAGACATCATGGCATAGGGCAGCTCGGATCCCTTTCACTTTATTGGCGGCAATAGAGATCCCGATTCCTGTTCCGCAGATCAGGATTCCTTGCTGAACTTCCCCTTTCGTCACCGCTTCTGCCACTAAATATGCCTGGTCCGGATAATCCACACTCTCCGTGCTATAGACGCCATAGTCCCGGACTTCATGGCCTTTTTCCTGCAAAAAACGGACGATCTCTTCTTTTAAGTAATAACCAGCATGATCACAGGCAATGCCGATCTTCATCTCTTATCTTATCCCTTCTCCTGTTCTCCTGTCTTTGGTGTTCTGCTATCCCATGGATTTTTTAATCGAATCCACCACCTTCGCCAGGCTTTCCTTAATCTCCCTGGCACATTGTTGATAAGATTCGATCCCTTGACCAAAGGGATCAGGTATCTCCATCCGGCGGATCTTATTATAAACCTCTTCCAACTGTTTCTGCTCCTCAGCAACCTCCTGGGCCATTCGTTGCTCGATCTGGCGCAACTCCTCCTCCAGGGCCCTCTTTTGCCGGTTCAACTCATTATAGCGTTCCCGTAACTCCTCCAATTTTGGGCCCTCCCGATCAAGAAAACGCCGGCGTTTTTCCTCCAATAACTGCCGTAGCCGATCGGCTTCTCGCCAGACATCCTCCGCTTCCCGCACGCCCTCGGCAAACTCCCGCAGGGTATAGACCTTATCCCGGGCCTCGGGCGCCAGTTTGCAAACCTCTTCCTTTTGACCCATGGTCATGGTTAAAATCAGATCGGCTTTGAGAATCTCTTCGCGCCGCAGACGCCGGGCCCGGTGTAAGGAAAGGTCAATGCCCTCCGCTTTCATCACAGCAACGGCATTGCGGGAAGCGCCTTCCCCTTCCACTGCCCCCGTACCGGCCGACAGAATCTGAATCTGATTGGCGGCTTCACCTAAATCTTCCCGGAGCATCTTCCGGAGCAAGGCCTCAGCCATGCTGCTCCGACAGGTATTACCCGTGCAAACAAAGAGAATCTTGCGAATCATCATCTTCCTCCTGCCCGACTGGTAACGGTTCACTGCTTAACATTGGCCTTTTCCACCCGGACCAACCGCGCGTCCATGGTAACATTCTTTTTGACCAAAATGCGCAGGGGCAATGCCTGCCGGTCTTTGGTATACCAGATGGTATATTTATGTTGCTCGCCATCCTTTTGCTCCTCATAGGAAATACGGGTTGCAGCAAAGACCCCCAGGGCACTCTTGAAGTTGGGTTCATTATCAATCGCATAGCCAATACCCTTGATTCCCCGGTTGGTCAGGAGAAGAAACTCCTTAGCCCCCCGTTCCCAGGGGCGGGAGCGAAAATAAAAAGTGATGGACATCCCATCCTGAGCCGGCTTGGGCATGGAGAAAAGCTCCTGTCTCTGCTGGCCGTCTTTGTAAACACGCTCCCAGACCGCTTGCTTGCGTTCAAGCTGAAAGTAGGTTTCTTCTTTATAATCTTTACCCTTATCCAGCACATGCCGCCTTGAATATAGGGGATAAAAGCCCTCAGCGGCAAGCAGGAACTCACCCTCTTCATCGTATTTATAAAGCAACTTTGCCACACCGCTGGATTGGGTGGCGGTTTTGATGCGGTAGACCTGGTATCCCTGGTAATTAAACTTCTCCTTCACCTCAATGGTCTGGGTACCGGCGGCAATGCCCGCAAAATAAACCTTATAGGTCAAGCGCTCCCCAACAGTCAAAGGATCATGCAGGGAGCCGCCTTCCGCGGTGGCGGTCCCCGCCAGGTTCCCACCCAATAATATCAGCAACACGGTTGCTGTAAAAATGCGGAAAAACTTTCTCTTCATAACTCGATCAAATCCCCTCCGGCGGCCTTCCACAAGCGGTTAACCACCGCCAGTCCCACCCCTTGGGTGGTTGGAAGTTCACCATAGATTTGGTCCACATGCTCCCGGTCACACGTCCTAAGCAACATAAAAAGGCGATGGGCAGCGGCCTCCGGGTGCTCCCGCTCCCCCAAGGACTTAAAGATCGCCCCCGGGTACCGGTCCCGGCTGTCTTCAAACCCTAACACAGCCACCTTTTTCCCTTGGGGCAAATCCATCCGGAGACAGCCGTTGATGGCTTCTCTAACCTTCTCTACCGGTCCGGCAAAGACTTTCATCGGCGCCTTTGGTGCATAATGACGGTACTTCATGCCCGGTGCCGCAGGCCGCTGGGCTTCCACCCGCCAAGGTGCTTCGACAATCCCCGGGCCAAAGACCTCTGCTAGCATTTCCGGGGTGACCCCGCCGGGGCGCAATACCCGGGGGCGGTCACCGGTTAAATCCAGCACGGTGGACTCCAGACCGACACCGGTTGGCCCCGCATCAATGATCACGTCAATGGCACCAAAAAGATCCTCGACCACAGCATCACCTGTGGTGGGGCTGGGCCGGCCGGAAAGATTGGCGCTGGGCGCTGCCACCGGAATGCCTGTTTTCCGCAGTAAAGCCAATGCTACAGGGTGGCTTGGCATGCGCACGGCCACAGTTGGTAAACCCGCCGTAACCTCCGCCGGCACCTCCGGCCGGGCCGGCAGAACCAGCGTCAACGGCCCCGGCCAAAAACGCTCCGCCAAACGGTAGGCCACCGGAGGAATCTCCCTGGCTATTTCCGCCAATTGGCCCAGTTCATAAATATGGAGGATGAGGGGGTTATCATTGGGCCGCACTTTAACCGTAAAAACCTGGCGGATGGCCGGCGGATGGCTCATGGCAGCCCCTAATCCGTAAACAGTCTCCGTGGGGAAGGCCACCAACCCGCCGCGTTGCAAAGTCTCTGCCGCATGCTCCAGCCACGTATCCTCCCGGGGATCCGGCAGCCGGTAAATTACTGTTTCCATCGCTATTCCCCATTTATGTTTAAGGCAGCAGCTTTACCGCCTCAGACTAATCCGTTTTATACAATATGGCTGTTCAGTATATTTTCTCTTGAAAACAGAAAAAACCTTCCTGGACGGAAGGGAAATAATCGACCTTAATCATTTCGTAATCGGGGATTAAATATTTTTTAATTTATTTATCCCCGTGGCGCTTTGCCTCTTCCACCAGGCGCAAGCGGTTCAAAGCCCGTTGAAGTGAGGCTTGCGTCCGCACAAAATCAATGTCGCTGCGGGTTAAACCGGCCAGGCGCTCTTCCGCGCGGCGTTTCGCCGCCAGGGCCCGCTCCACATCGATCTCCTCCGGCAGTTCCGCCGCCTCCGCCAGGACCACAACCTTCTCCGGAGTTACCTCCAAATACCCATCGCTGACCGCCATCCGGTAAACCTCGTCGTTGTCGAAGATCTTCAAGATCCCCACCTCTAACCGGGTCACCAAAGGGATATGCCCGTGCAGGATGCCAAACTGCCCATTGACGCCCGGGGCAACCACCATATCCACCGGCCGACTAAACTCAACCCGCTGGGGGGTCACCACATCCAACTGAATCTTCTCACCCATCTCCGTTCACCCTCGCGTAAAGCGTTGATCTCCCACATCATCCTCATCAAACTCTTCCTGCACCGTCAAGGTCTTGGCCTTCTCCACCGCTTCGTCAATATTGCCCACCATGTAAAAGGCCTGCTCCGGCAGATTATCATACTTTCCTTCCAAGAGTTCCTTAAAGCCGCGGACCGTCTCCGCCCGTTTAACGAATCGACCGGCCATCCCGGTATAGGTCTCCGCCACAAAGAAAGGTTGGGACAGGAACTTCTGAATCTTGCGGGCCCGGGAAACGATAATCTTATCCTCGTCGGAAAGTTCATCGATCCCCAGAATGGCGATGATATCCTGCAGATCTTTGGAACGTTGCAATACTTCTTGGACGCCACGGGCCACCTGATAATGCTCCGTCCCGACAATCTCCGGATCCAAAAAGCGTGAGGTGGAAGAAAGCGGGTCCACCGCCGGATAGATGCCAAGTTCCGCAATGGCACGCTCCAAGTTGGTGGTGGCGTCCAAGTGGGTAAAGGTTGTGGCCGGTGCAGGATCCGTATAGTCATCCGCCGGGACGTAAACCGCTTGGATGGAGGTGATGGAGCCCCGCTTCGTCGAAGCAATCCGCTCCTGCAACAGTCCAAGCTCGGTAGCGAGGGTGGGTTGGTAGCCCACGGCGGATGGCATCCGGCCCAGCAAGGCGGATACTTCGGCCCCGGCCTGAATGTAACGGAAGATGTTATCGATAAATAACAGAACATCCTTGCCTTCCCGTTCCCGGAAGTATTCCGCCATGGTCAGGCCGGTCAGGGCCACCCGTAAACGGGCGCCCGGCGGCTCGTTCATCTGGCCAAAGACCAACGCAGTCTTCTGGATGACCCCCGACTTCTTCATCTCCAGCCAGAGTTCATTGCCTTCCCGGGTGCGCTCACCAACGCCGGTGAAGACGGAGTATCCGCCGTGTTCGGTGGCGATATTACGGATCAATTCCATAATCAAAACGGTTTTACCGACACCGGTCCCGCCGAAAAGGCCGATCTTGCCGCCGCGGGGATAAGGCGCCAGCAGGTCAATGACTTTAATCCCCGTTTCCAGGATCTCCGGATTGGTCTCCTGCTCTTCAAAAAGCGGGGCCGGGCGGTGAATCGGCATATATTCCCCACTCTGGACCGGCGGGCCCCCATCCACCGGATGGCCCAGCACATCAAAGACCCGGCCCAAAGTGGCCGGGCCCACCGGCACCTCGATGGGCTGGCCATAACTGGTGACGGGCATACCCCGTTTTAACCCCTCAGTTGGGGCCAGGGCAATGGCCCGGACCCGGTCATCCCCCACGTGCTGGGTTACCTCGGCCACGATCTCCCGGGTCGTGCCGCATCCTTCCTCTCCAGAAGCACAATGAATATAGATGGCGCTATAAACCGGCGGGATCTCTCCATGCCGGAAGAGCACATCCACCACCGGCCCGATTACCCGAACAACTTCTCCAGTCATGCCTGATGTCCTCCTATACTTCCCACGCCGGAACAAGCCGGTTCTTCCTGTCTAACGCTGGGCCTCCACTCCGCCCATCAACTCTGTCAGTTCCCGCGTAATCAGCGACTGGCGGGAATGGTTGTACTGTAGCGTTAACTCCTTCAGGATCTTCTCGGCGTTGTCAGTGGCTGCACCCATACTGGTCATCCGCGCCCCCTGCTCGCCCGCAGCCGCTTCCAACAGCGACCGGTAGATCTCCGCTTCAATATAACGGGGAATGAGATGTTCCAAGATATCCTGGGGTGACGGTTCAAAGACCCAAGCCGCGCGGAGAGGTTGCAGCTCTGCCGGCTCCACGGGAACAATGGGTAGCAGACGAAAGAGCCGGGGCCGCTGTTTATGGGCGGAATAAAAACGGGAGTATATAATATCGACTTCATCGATTTCTTTCCGCAAAAACATCGGAATCACATGGGCCGCAATCTCCCGCGCCCGGGCAAAACTCGCCATCTCCGGCGCATCGATGAATTCTCCCAATAATTGCCGATTAAGACGGCGAAAATAGTCCCGTCCCTTGCGCCCGACAGCTATAATCCCGAACTCCGGATGATCCGCCCTGTTACGAATGTGGGCCATGGTATAACGGAGAATATTACTGTTATAGGCCCCGGCCAGGCCCCGATCGGAGGTAATGACAATCAGCGCCACTTTTCGAGGCGGCCGGGTTTCCATCAAGGGATGGAGCTTACCGGCGCCCGACACCCTGCCGGCCAAATGGTAGATGTCTAATAACACCTCATTGATCTTGCGGGCAAAAGGCCGGGAGGCTTCCACCCTCTCCCGGGCATATTTGATCTTGGTGGCAGCCACCATCTTCATCGCTCGGGTAATATGGTGGATCTCCCGCACGCTCCGGATCCGGCGGCGTATCTCTAATACTCCCTGCATCCCAACGCTCTTCCTCCTGTTTCCCTTTCATAACATTCCAGAACTCCGGGGAAATTCACTGAAACATAACCGTTTTTTACCCGGCTTGCCCCATCCCGTAACCCATTATTGATTCTTTGCCGGGTTTCAACCAACCCTTCCGATCAGAAAATCCTCATTCCACAGCTTTTTGCTGGCCCAGCCATAATCGCCTGGCCTCGTTAATTGCCTGAGCCAGTTCCGTCTCAATACCTTCAATGTTACCGGTGTTCTTAATGGTTTGCAGCAAATTGCCATGGGTCTGTTTGAGATGAGTCAACAAATCCTCTTCAAACGCAGGGATCTGCTCAACCTGCAGATCATGAAAATAACCATTTACTAAGGCATAGATGAGCACAACCTGTTCTTCAACAGGCAGAGGTGCATAACGGGGCTGTTTTAACACGGCCATGATCCGTTCCCCCTTGGCCAGTTGCTGCTTAGTAGCTTTATCCAGTTCCGCACCAAATTGGGCAAAAGACGCCAGTTCCCGGTATTGGGCCAGCTCCAGCCGGAGGGGCCGGGCCAGTTTTTTCATGGCAGTGATCTGAGCGTCCCCGCCCACCCGCGAAACCGAAAGCCCCACGTTAATCGCAGGGCGGATCCCGGCATGGAACAGGTCGGCCTCCAAAAAGATCTGGCCGTCAGTAATGGAGATGATATTCGTGGGAATATAAGCCGACAGATCCCCGGCCAAAGTTTCCACAATGGGCAAGGCCGTTAGCGACCCCCCGCCTAGTTCCGGCGCCAGCCGTGCCGCCCGCTCCAGCAACCGGGCATGAAGATAGAAGATATCCCCGGGGTAAGCTTCCCGCCCGGGCGGTCGTCGCAACAACAAGGACATGCTACGGTAGGCCACGGCATGTTTTGACAGATCATCATAGACGATCAGGACATCTTTCCCCCGGTACATAAAGTCTTCCGCAATGGCGCAACCGCTGTAAGGCGCCAGATACTGCATGGGCGCCGACTCGCTGGCCGAAGCCACCACCACCACGGTGTAGTCCATGGCGCCAAACTCCCGCAGTTTCTCCACCACTTGAGCCACGGTGGAGTTTTTCTGGCCAATCGCCACATAGACACAGATGACTCCGGTATCCTTCTGATTCAGGATGGTATCAATCGCCAAAGCCGTCTTCCCGGTCTGCCGGTCGCCGATAATCAACTCCCGTTGGCCACGGCCAATGGGGATCATGGCATCAATGGCTTTAATACCGGTCTGTAACGGGGTATTAACGGGAATCCGTTGGGCTATACCGGGCGCCGGTGACTCCAACGGGCGCCGCCTGGTGGCATGGATGGGCCCCATCCCGTCGATGGGTTCACCCACGGCATTGACCACCCGGCCCAACATCTCGTCACCCACGGGAACATCAATAATATGTCCCAGCAAACGCACGGCATCGCCGGAGTGAATATCCAAGCCTTCACCAAAAACAATGGCCCCGACATAGTTATCCTCCAGGTTCAGCACCATGCCGAAGGAACCGTTCTGAAATTTCACCAACTCACCGACGCGGGCCTCGTGCAAACCGGAAATGCGGGCCACACCGTCACCAAATTCCTCGACGGTGCCCACATCATCAATGAGCATCTGCGGCTGATATTCTTCAATGATCTTTCGCATCTCCGCCAGCAGCCCCTCAGCGGTTATCTCCGGCCTCGTTTCCAGCTGAAGGTCATGTTCCAGAAGAATGCGACGCAAGCGGCGCAATTGCCGGCCAACACTACCATCTAGCGCCCGGTCCCTGGTCCGGAGGATCATCCCCGCAATCAGACGGGAACTGGTTTCAAAGGTTACCCGTGGACGCTTGCCCAACACCTTCCCCAGTTGGTTGCGGAGCATCTCCTCTTCATCTTCTTCCAGAGCCACCGCAGTAACGGCAGTAAGGGCTAGACTGCGCCTACGTTCCGGGGATAAAACCTCCTTGTACGCCTGCACATTCTCATTTTGTTTATCCGTTTTCATTGGTCAATTCCCCAATCTGACGCAGATCCAAACTACTGATAAACTCTTCTATCCGTCTCCTATGCTTGTCATCGTTGAAATCTTCCCCAACAATTCGTGTGGCGGCCGAAATCACCAAATTGACCATCTCACCCCAGAGTTCCTCCCAAGCGCGCAACCGTTCCCGCTGCACCTCCGCTTCGGCGCGGGACAGGATGTGCCGGGCTTCCTCCCGGGCCTGGGCCAAAATCTCCTCCTTCGTCTTTTGGCCTTGGTGCCGGGCATCATCAAGGATCTGGCGAACCTGGGCCGCCAACTCTGTCTGCTTCCGTTCCAGCTCCTCTTCGAGGGCTGCCAATTTCTGCCGGTTTGCTTCAAGCTCCTGGTTCTGCCGCTTTACACGTTCTTCCCGTTCATTCAATAACCGGACCACCGGCTTATACAGAACAAGTTGCAAGATGCCCAGAAGAATCAGGAAATTTAAAAGGGCAAAGACAATATCCAATAAATTGACTTGCACCGGGCTTCACTCCTTTATTGGGCCAACAAGGGGTTGGCATAGAGCAGAATCAAAGCCACAACCAGAGCAATAATGGGAGTTGCCTCTACCAAGCCCACACCGATCAGCATGGTCGTAAAGATGGAGTTTTTCGCCTCCGGTTGCCGGGCTATACCCTCCACAGCTTTGGAGGCCACTTTGGAGTTTCCGAAACCGGCGGCCAATGCCGTCACACTGACGATGACACCCACCGCCAATATGGATGCAACCGAAATCAATTCTCTACCTGTTAACATCTTTACAGTTCCTCCTTTACGGATAATCATTGGGTAGCACCGGTTATCTTACCCCCGGCCCCTCTGACGCCGGCGGGATTTGCGGGTTTTGTTTCTCTTGGGCCTCCTCGTCCTCCATACTGTCCTCCATGGCTGAAGAGATGTAGGCCATGGCCAGCATCATAAAGAGATAGGCTTGAATCACCCCGACAAAAATACCAATGATCAGTGCAATAACGGGCGGGCCCGCAGGCAAGAGTTTAAAGAGAATCAACAGGAAAACTGCCCCGGCAAAGATATTGCCAAACAGGCGGAAGGCCAGGGTCACTGGTTTAACCAACAGATCAATCAGGTGAATGGGGAAGAACAAAAAATTGGGTTTAAAGAAACTAAGGATATACTTCTTTAGTCCCTGGACTTTTATACCATAATAAAGCATGCTTCCGAAGACCAGCAAGGCCATGGCAATGGTAAAACCCAGGTCTTCCGTGGGTGATTTGATTATTTCGGTGGTGCCGGGAACACCAAAGAGCCCAATCAAATTGGAAAAAAGAATAAACAGGAACAAGCTGGACACAAAAGGAAAGGCTCCCCGACCGGCAGGACCCACGTTCTCCGCCATTTGCTCCCGGAGAAACTCCATGATCGTCTCCAGGATGTTCTGGAGTCCGTGGGGTCTTTCCTGATTGAGGCGCCTGGTTACAAATAGCGAGACCAGAATCAATCCCAACATAATGACCCAGGATTGAATCAGGGTATCCCAGTGAAACGGGAGGCCCAGCAAATGACCGGTGATATGCTCGCCGACCCTAATCTCCAAATTAACCATCCCCTTTTTCCAGCATCAGACCAGCCAAAGAGAGGAACCAGATGGTCTGGTTTGTCAGCCAAGCCCCAACAGCCCACCCAAAGGCCGCCGGAACCATCTTTACTATAATCGCCAAGGCCGCAAAGGACATGACCATGCGTCCGACGGTGTTCCGACGCAACCGGGCGGGGAGGGAGGGCAGATTCCCCCGTCCGAGACAACAAAGCAGACTGCGCCTGTTCAGGAGCGATATTGACCAGCCTGCCAAAACCCCGACCACCCCACCGCCTTTGGCGGCAAGACCGCCAACAAGCAACAATAACAACAGGGCAATGTTATGCAATAATGTCCGAAAAATACCTCTGTTAACCGCTATTTCCATGTTTTCCACCGGATATCCCCTACTTTAACCCTATTTCTTTAAATAAGCAAACGTCAAAGACTTTAAATTAATCCTCCTAGCTTAAGCAGGACCAACTTTGTTAAAGATTTAACCGTCTTTCTCCGGCAGCTTCCTTTTCTCAACAAAAATCACCGGCGTTTAACTTCCCGCATGACCAACCGGAATACCCCGTAAAATCCGACGGTCGCCCCCAACAGCAGGCAGACGGCGGACCACACCGGGGAGGTGCCGTAACGGCTATCGAGGTATGTTCCGACAGCAAAACCAAGGAAGGTGCCGGAGGCAATATCCATCCCGATGGTGCCGTAAAATTTTAGATGCCGTAACAATTCCGGATCAAGCCGGGGGCCCTGCCGGGGGTCCTCCATGGTTTGCCCCTCCTTATGTTCTTACTAGCATTCCGCGCTTTAGGATTTCCCTATTCCGCGGTTCCCTAAGGACCGGTGACAAGTGTAAACGGCCCGCCATTTAGGCAAAAAACCGGCACATCCATGCCGGTCTTTCCTGTTAAGCCGTTTTCTCCCGTGCATTAGCCGCCAAGTCCTCCGGATCAATGTCCTTGATACTGTCGAAGATGTAATCGGGACGATAGGGAAAGTATTTCAAAGCTTCTGGTGAGGTAACGCCCGTTAACACCAGACAGGTGGTCAGGCCAGTCTCCAGGCCGGCCACAATGTCCGTGTCCATCCGGTCGCCAATCATCACCGTGTTTTCCGAATGATCACCCAACATACGCAGGGCAATCCGCATCATTAAGGCATTGGGTTTCCCGATATAATAGGGTTTGCGCCGGGACGCCCGTTCAATGGGGGCCGTCAAGGCGCCGCAGGCCGGCATAATCCCGTGCTCCGTCGGCCCCGTCAGGTCGGGGTTGGTAGCAATAAAGCGGGCACCCCTTTCAATGAAAAAGATGGCCTTTTGGATCTGTTCGAAGTTGTAATTGAGCGTCTCCCCCACCACCACATAGTCGGGATTGCGCTCAGTAATGGAATAGCCCACGTCATAGAGGGCTTTGGTCAAACCCGCATCCCCGATGACATAAGCAGAGCCCTTTGGTTTTTGCATGTTTAAAAAGGCTGCCGTAGCCAGCGCAGAGGTGTAAAAGTGTTTTTCCTCAAGCTCAATGCCTAAATCCTTCATTTTGCGCCGGAGATCAAGGGGTGTATGCCGCGAGTTGTTGGTCAGAAACAGGAACTTATGGCCGCCTCGTTTCAGTTTCTCCACAAACTCATCGGCCCCAGGCACCAGTTGGTTGCCTTTATAGACCACTCCGTCCATATCGGAGATGAAGCTTTTCGGCAAATCTCTCACCTCATTATGTTTTCCTGTACCCGCCGGAATAACACCGGATCCGGCCGGCAAATGTCAAACTCTCTTAACTTCGCCCGCCTAAGCGGGAATAAACGGGCTGGTATGCTGCGGATCCACCAATTCCCGGTACTTCCAAAAGAGCGATTGGATATCGGCCCAGACCTCAACTTTCCGCCGGGGGTCCCGTAAAAGCGCCGCCGGATGGAAGGTGGGCAGATACCAGACGCCGTCCTGTTCAATCCAGTTCCCCCGGGCCTTGGTGATCCCTTCCGTCACACCCAGGACGCCCCGCAGGGCCGTGGCGCCCAGGAGCAGCACCACCTTTGGTTGCAGGATGTACATCTGTTCCCGCAAATACGGCAGGCAAGCCAGGCACTCGGTGGGCGTCGGCACCCGGTTCCCCGGTGGCCGGCATTTGACCACATTGGCAATATATGCGTTCCGGTGCCGGTCAAAACCGCCGGAGGCCAAGATCTTATCCAACAATTGCCCGGCTTTCCCCACAAAGGGCCGGCCCAGACGGTCTTCATCCGCCCCCGGGCCTTCCCCAATCACCATTAAACCGGGGTAACCTTCGCCAAAGACCACCTATTGGCAACCGGCCCTAAGCCCGCAGGCCCGGCAGTTTACCACCTTTGCTTTGAGGGCCGCCAACTCGGCCAGGATCATTTCCTGCTCCAACTTACCACCACCACCTTCCTGGAAACGCCCACGGCTTCTTTGTGATAATGCTTTTTATTCCATCAAATCGTCGTATTCCCTTCTTTGCCACAGAAAATAGAAAATGGCGGAAACCCGTCGGTCTCCGCCTAAACTTAATCGCTGAAAAAAGTTTTCCCAGTTTTAAATCAAAGTTTCTTCCAACCAACCAGCATCTCGGCCTGACGGATCTGTTCCTCCGTCACTTTGGGGTCTGCCCCCTCATGCAAAGGAAACCGCCAGCCGAGTTTGGCCCATTTGTTCTCCGCCAAACTATTGTAAGGCAAGATCTCCACCCGTTCCAGATTAGGCTGTTCCTTGGCTAATTCCCCTAAGGCCCGCAAGGCTTCGGGCTGATCTGTCCGTCCTGTAATCAGTACATACCGGAGCCAAACTGGTACGGAAAGCCGGGCCAGGTTTCGCCAGTTAGCCAAAGCCTCCCGCGCCCCATGGTTGGCCACCAGCTCCGGTTCCAAGGGATGTTTAATGGAGAACATGACCAGGTCAGCCTTACCAGCCACCTGCATAAACCGTTCCTCCGGCCCCCAGCCGGAGGTATCCAAGGCCACATGCCACCCCCGCTCATGGGCCGCATCGATTACCTCGGCAGTAAACTCCGCCTGCAGGAGGGGCTCACCACCGGTCAAGGTCAGGCCCGGTGCTGACAGAAACCGGCGAAACCGTTCAATCCGGTGGATCAGTTCCTCCACCCCGACTTCTTCACCGCCCGCCGCGTCCCAAGAGTCCGGGTTATGGCAGAAGATACAGCCCATGGGACAGCCCTGCAGGAACACCACACACCGGGTGCCCGGCCCGTCAAATGTGCTAAAGCTTTGGATTTGTTGGATGCGCCCCAAACCTGTCACTCCTTGCCGCTTTACAAGCGCTCATAAATCGTCCGTTCAATGACCTCTTGCTGCTGCTCACGGCTGAGTTTGGTGAAATGAACGGCATAACCCGAGACACGTATGGTCAGGTTGGGGTAGAGTTCGGGATGCTCCATAGCATCAATCAGGGTCTCCCGGCTGTAGACATTAACATTAATGTGATGGCCCCGGGCGTCAAAATATCCGTCAATCAGGCCCTTCAAGTTTTTGACCCGTTCCTTCTCATCCTGGCCCAAGGCCCGCGGGGTAATGGAGAAGGTATAGGAGATCCCGTCCCGGCAGATATCATAGGGCAGCTTGGCCACAGACCGCATGGCCGCCACCACGCCTGTTTTCTCCCGGCCGTGCATGGGATTGGCCCCAGGCGCAAAGGGCTTGCCGGCTGGCCGCCCGTCGGGGGTGGCGCCGGTCTTCTTCCCGTAAACCACATTGGAGGTAATCGTCAGAATGGACAACGTCGGCACGGCCTTCCTATAAATGGGCTGCTGCGCCAGGGATGAATAGAAGTACCGGATCACCCGCACCGCCAAGCCGTCCACCCGGTCATCGTCATTACCAAAGCAGGGGAAGTCCCCTTCAATCTGAAACTCTTTGGCAATGCCCCGCTCATCACGGACGACCTTAACCCGGGCATACTTGATGGCGCTCAAGGAATCAGCCACCACCGACAGGCCCGCAATACCAAAGGACATGAACCGGTTGGGATTGGAATCAATCAACGCCATCTGCACCCGTTCATAGTTGTACTTGTCATGCATGTAGTGGATGCAGTTCATGGTCCGGCTGTACAACACCGACAACCAGGTCATTACCTTTTCAAAATTGGCCCAAACCTGTTCCCACTCCAGGACCTCCCCTTGGAGTTCCGGAACTTCCAAAACCTGATCACCGGAGATCTCATCCCGACCGCCGTTAATCGCCAATAAGAGAGCTTTGGCCAGGTTGACCCGGGCGCCGAAGAACTGCATATCCTTGCCCAGGCGCGTGGCGGAGACGCAACAGGAGATGCCGTAATCATCGCCGAAGATGGGCCGCATAATCTCATCATTCTCAAACTGCAGGGCTGAGGTCTCAATGGCCACCTCGGCGCAGAAATTACGGAATCCCTCGGGCAACCTGGGGCTCCACAGGATCGTCAAATTCGGTTCCGGGGCCGGCCCCAGATTACGCAAGGTCTGTAACCAACGGAAATCAGTCTTGGTCACCAAGGGACGACCGTCTTCCGCCAAACCGCCCAGGGACTCGGTGACCCAAACCGGGTCGCCGGCAAACAGTTCGTCATATTCGGGAGTCCTAAGATGCCGCACCATCCGCAGTTTCATCACCAATTGGTCAATGAGTTCCTGGGCCTGTTCTTCGGTCAAAGTCCCCTCGGCCAGATCCCGTTGGATGTAAATATCCAGGAAGGGACTGTTGTGCCCAAAGGACATGGCGGCGCCGTTTTGTTCTTTGATGGCGCAAAGGTAGGCAAGATAAAGCCATTGCACCGCCTCATGGGCATTAACAGCCGGGCGGGAGATATCACACCCGTAGGCCAAACCCAGTTCAATCATGCGCTCCAGGGCCCGTACCTGGTCAGCAATGTCTTCCCGGAGGTGAATGGTGGTATCATCCACATTGTCCAGGGCATAAAGGTCCTTGCGTTTTTGCTCAATCAAGAAATTTGCGCCATACAGCGGGATCCGCCTGTAATCGCCGATCAAGCGCCCGCGGCCGTAAGCATCGGGCAGGCCAGTGATGATCCCCAGATGCCGGGCCTGGCGCATAGCCGGTGTATAGATCCGAAAAATCGCCTCATTCTGGGTCCGGCGGTAACGGGTAAAGATCTTTTTCATGGTAGGATCCGGTTCAACACCCCGGGCTTTGCAGGCCGCCTCCACCATCCGCCAACCGCCCCAGGGATTAACCATCCGTTTTAGGGGTTGATCTGTCTGCAGCCCCACAATGAGCTCGTCTTCCTTGTCAATATACCCTGGCGGCCAAGCAGTGATGCCCGCCACCCGTTTGGTATCAATGGCCAGTACACCACCGGCCGCCCGCTCTTTTGCGAAGAGTTCCTGGCACTTTTGCCAGAGACGCCGGGTCCGTTCGGAGGGGCCGGATAAGAACTTGCTGTCCCCCGCATAGGGTTCATAGTTTGTCCGGACAAAGTCCGTCACATCGATGCGTTCCCGCCAAGTTACTCCTTTAAATCCGCGCCAAGCATCCATGGTCATTCCTCCCAACTGTAAAATATAAAGCCGCCCGGGCATATTGTGCCCAGGCGGCCGGCAATTCACATCCCCGTACTCCCCCGTGGTTTCTCCACTGCTCCGCCAGTCATACGGGGCCTTTACATTTTGATTCTACCGTTTTTCTTCGTTCCCGTCAAGTTAACTCGGGAACTTGACAGAAAAGTTTCCATCTTCCCTGCTACAACCAATTATCCTCGGGAGCTTCTTCTGGTCCGGCTTGGTCCGGCATGCCTGCAGCATCATCCTCTTGTGCCCCCCGTTTCCTGCCGGGGAAGAACCACCGCCAAATCTTATAAGACCGGCTGGCCGGGACATTATTCTCGTTAAACACCTCTTTGTACGTATCCCGCGCCAGCCAACCGGGGACTACCTCTCCGGTCGCCGGATTTACATCCGCCCAGATAATTCCCGGCGGTTCCCGGAAATCCCGGACCGGGCGACCCTTTGTAATGCCGGTCATATACTCCTTCCATAACCCGGCCGCCGTCCCGCTGCCGATGGTCAGGTTTTTATACCGCATGGACTGGTCCTGGCGGTCATTGCCGATCCAGACCACCGTCAGCAGGTCGGGGGTATACCCGGCAAACCAAGCATTGGTGTAGTCACTGCTGGTGCCGGTTTTACCCGCCGCTGGGCGGCCCGGCAGCCGGGCGCGCCAGCCCGTACCTTGCTCCATCACATCTTGCATCAACGAAGTCATGATATACGCCGTTTGTTCCGACAACGCCCGCTGTCTGACCGGGGTAAATCTCCGGACCAGTTTGCCGTTTTTGTCCGTAATCTTTAACACGGCGTAGGGTTTAACGGATCTGCCCAAATTGGCAAAGGGTGCGTAGGCTGCCGCCAGTTCCAATGGGGTTACTCCTTTGGTCAACCCGCCCAGGGACAGGGGGGCGAGATTCAAATCGTTATTAACACCTGTCTTCACCAGACTGGTGATACCCATCTTCTCCATCTGCTCCACCACGGGCTCAATACCGATCTCCTGGAGCAACTGGACGGCAATGGTATTAATGGATTTCCGCAAGGCCACCCGGAGAGAGACAGGTCCCAGGTACTCCCCATCGTAATTCTTGGGTTCCCAGATCCCGCCGTTCGCCAGGGGAATGCTGAGGGCCCGGTCTTCCATAATCGTAGCCGCGGTGTAGCCCTTCTCCAGCGCCGTGGCATAGATGAATGGTTTGATGGTCGACCCTGGTTGGCGGTGGGATTTAACCGCCCGGTTATACTGGCTTTCGGAATAACTCCGCCCGCCCACCATGGCCAGGACTTGACCATTATTAGGATCCAATGTGACCAAAGCGCCTTGGGGTTGCGTCTTGGCGTTAGATACCACAGGAAGTTTGGCCATAGTCTGCTCGGCTTGGCGTTGCATGTTCAGATCCAGTGAAGTGTAGATCTTATAACCGCCAAACCGTAGCTGCTCTTCGGTCATGCCCACTTCTTGCAGCAGATACTCCCGGACATAATCCAGGAAATAACCAGCCACCGGCGCTTTGTCAGCAGTCTTCACCACCTTGACCGGTTTTTTTAGCGCTGCCTGGTACTGGGCATTGGTGATATATTTCAGTTCAAACATCCGCTTGAGAACCACATTACGGCGGGTCAGCGCTTCCTTGGGGTGCTTGACCGGCGAGTAGTTCTCCGGGCTTTGGATGAGCCCGGCCAATAAGGCCGCCTGATCCAGTGATAACTTATCCACCGATTTGCCGAAGTAGTAGCGGGAGGCCGCTTCCATACCCACATTGCCATGGGCTAGATAAACACTATTCAGATAGAGTTCCAGGATCTCATCCTTGCTATATACCCGCTCAATCTCCATGGCATAGGAGATATCTTTGAGTTTACGGGAGATAGTCCGTTCGGAGGAGAGAAGCACAATCTTGGCCAGTTGCTGCGTAATTGTACTGCCGCCTTCCTTGTTCCCGCCGGGTTGTAAGTTGCGGAAGAAGGCCCTGGCCATACCCTTTGGGTCAATACCATTGTGCTGGTAAAAACGGGAATCTTCAATGGCAATCACAGCATTTTTCAGGTTGGCGGGCATCTTGTTCAGGGGTGTCCAGATCCGCTTGCTGAAATAGAGATTACCAATGACTTTACCGTTCCTGTCATATACCGTGGAAGCAAGCCGGATGTTCTCCAGCTTTCTGCGCATATCCTTGGTAATTACCGCGGCATAGGCCATGGAACCAAAGAGGATAATCGCCATCGACAGGCTTATCAAAGTGATCACGCGACGTCTCACAACATCACCCCGTCCAGGCTTAGTGACATAACTCCAAATAAGAAAACGCCTTTTCTTCCCGATGGTTCCGGTCAGCACCCGGAAAATCCCCGGAAGTAATGGCGTTTTTTACCGCTATGACAAAAGCAGCCCTTTTGTTCCAGGCTGCTTTCTCCAGCGAAATTACCGTTTAGAGAATTGCGATGCTTTACGGGCTTTCTTAAGTCCGTATTTCCGCCGCTCTTTGACCCGCGGATCCCTGGTGAGGAAACCGGCTCGCTTCAGCGGAGTACGGAAATCATCGGCGATGCGGAGCAATGCCCGGGAAATGCCATGCCGGACTGCGCCCGCCTGCCCGCTGGTCCCGCCACCGGACACACTGGCAATCACGTCATATTTATCGTTTGTACCGGTCAGTTCCAAGGGTTGCCGCACCATTACTTCCAGGACTTTACGTCCAAAGTACTCGCCAACCTCTTTGTTGTTGACCATGATCTTTCCCTGACCGGGAACAACACGAACCTTGGCCACGGATGTTTTCCGGCGGCCGGTTCCGTAATAAACTGTCTTCTGTGCTTTCTTCGCCCTAGGCAAGGAAGTATCCTCCCTTCACTCAGTTACCCTTCAATCGTTATGGTTTCCGGTTTTTGCGCTACATGGGGATGTTCGGCTCCCCGGTAGACTTTGAGCTTCTTAATCTGCTGGCGACCCAGGCGATTGTGGGGCAACATGCCCCAGATGGTCTTGGTCAGGGCCACATCAGGCCGCTTCTCCAGCAGTTCGGAGTACTTAACCGCCTTTAAACCACCGGGATAAAGGGTATGGGAATACCGGATCTTGTCTTCTGCTTTGTTCCCGGTCAGAACCACTTTATCCGCATTAATAATGATCACATGGTCTCCGCAGTCCACCCCGGGAGTAAACTGAGGTTTATGCTTTCCGCGGAGGAGGGCTGCAACTTTACTAGCCAGACGACCGAGGGGGATCCCCTTGGCGTCCACCACATACCACTTCTTCTCCACCTCGTTGGGCTTGGCCATATAGGTGCGCACGTGAGTCGACCTCCTAAATTCAGGGATTCCTTGGTATTTATTAATCATCACGGGGTGACACGGGGCTAGAGTCAACCACGGATTGATTACCACCAAATCATGAACTCTTACATTATAACAAAATCATACATTAGTGTCAACATCAATTAACGCCGGCATTTCCGGCCGCCAGGACGACTTGGCCGCCTTCACCCTTTGGCATGATTTGGCGGATATTCCACCTCTTTTAAACATAAACCCATGGGGGGTGCCGTCGGCCCCAAGTCTTTACGCTGCCCGGCTACCATGGCGGCTTGGACCTGCTCCGGCGTAAGCCTTCCTTCTCCCACCCACAACAAGGTCCCGACAATATTTCGTACCATATGATAAAGAAACCCGTCAGCGCGGACGGTTAAAACCCGTTCATCACCTTTTTCCTCCCACACAAGGGCGGAAATGGTCCGCACGGTATTACGGACTGCCGATCCTTGGGCGGCAAAAGCCCGGAAATCATGGGTGCCCTTGAGGATCTCCAACGTTTCCCTGATTGGGTCTTCTTGAAGCTCCCCCGGATAAAACAGTGTATATCTTTGGTGAAATACCGATGGCCACCGGGCGCTCCAGATTCTGTAAATATAGGTTTTGGCCACCGCCGTGTAGCGCGCATGAAACTCCTTTGGCACTTCCTCCGCTTTGTAGACCACGATCTCGGGGGGCAGCAGGCCCCGAAGGGCATAGGGCCACCTCTCCACGGGAATCGAAGCGGAGGTGCGAAAATTAACCACCTGTCCCAGGGCGTGTACGCCCGCATCGGTCCGACCCGCCCCGTGCAGGGTAATCTCTTTTTTGGTCAAGCGCCCCAAGGCTTCTTCCAGCTTCTCCTGGATAGTCATTTTGGTGTTTAATTGTCGTTGAAAACCAGAATAACCCGTACCGTCATAGGCCAGGGTTAATTTAATATTACGGCATTCCTTCACCAGTTTCACCCTCCGGACCCTCCACCGGCGCCTCCTTACAAATTTTTGAGTACAAACGCCAGCAACAGTAACACGCTCCAACCGGCCAAAAGCGTCAAAGTCTCCCGTCTGTTCCAGGTAGAACCAGCCCAATCGGTCCGAGACGCTCCTGGGACATAGCCCCGGATCTCCATGGCATCCGCCAATTCGCCAGAACGCCTGACCACGCCAACAAACAGGGGAACAGCCAAAGTCACCAGGTTCTGCAAGGCCGAACGGCGCCCGGCACCTCTGGCCTGTTGCGCCAGCCTGATCTCTTCGCCTTCTTCCAGCAGCAGCGGTAAAAAACGCACGGCCAGTCCCATGGCCAAAGCAAACTCCCCCACCGGCAACCAGCTGCGGAAGGGCTGCAGTAACTTCTCCAAGGCTGAAATTAACGCCAAAGGCCGGACAGTCATCGTTAACCAAAAAGAGCAAAGAAGGAGATTGATCAAGCGTAATGTATATAAAGCCGCCGCTGCCAATCCTTCCCTGGTGACAAACGCGAGGGAGCCCAGTGGCGTTGCGCCCCTAACAAAGAACAGATTAGCCAGGAACGTCAGAATGATCAGCCAACGAAAGGCAATTAGGTTGCCCAAAGCCCGGCGCAATGGTATTTTCGCCGATATGTACAAGCATAATAAGAGTCCGGCCAAGACTATTTGGGCTTTGCCCTCCGCCAGTCCGATAATCAGGAGTAAATAACCGGTAACTAACCCCAGTTTTGTCCGGGGGTCCCGGTCGTGCCAGAAGGAGCAGCCCGGCCAGTACCGGCCGGTTAGTTCAAGTCCGGCCATGCTTGCATCTTCCCTTCCAGAGCAGTTTCAATGCATGAAGGGCTGCTTCAGGCGTGCCAATCTCCTGCCCCTTAAGACCATAATCCTCCGGCAGCTTGGCTATGGCCTGCAAAGCCGCAGGTAACCTTGCGCCGTAACTAGTCAACACTCCGGCAAATTCCCGCCAGGCTGACCAAGAGGCATGAAAAACCAGCTTCCCCCGGTGCAAAAGGATCAATTCATCGGTCAAGGAGAACAACAGTTCCGGATCATGGGAGGCAATTACCACCAGGTGGTCCTGGCGCCTCCGCTCCTCCCGGATCAAGCAGTACAACATCTCCCGGCCAAACCGGTCCAGCCCAATGGTGGGTTCATCCAGTAGCAGCGCTTTTGGCGCCATGGCCAAGGCCGTAGCCAAGGCCAGCCGGCGTTGTTCCCCACCAGACAAGCGGAAGGGGGACTTGTCCCAGAGCACCGGCGGAAGCTCCACGCGGGACAAAGCCTCGCTCGTGCGGCGCTTAACCTCATCAACGGGACAACCCAGGCTTTCCGGGCCATAGGCCACTTCATCCCAGACACTGGCAGCAAAAAAACCCCGGTGGGGTTCTTGAAAGACCAAACCCACCGGCTTGCCCAACCGGTTTTCGTAACTCCCCCCGGTTACGGGTGTTAAACCAGCTATTACCCGTAATAAGCTGGATTTCCCCGCGCCGGAGTTTCCCACCAGACCAACCGCCCGGCCGGGACGGATCTGGAGGGAAACGGAGTCCAGCACCTTGGTTTCCCAAGGTGTACCGGCATTGCGCACCAAAGTTATGTCCTTCAGGTAGATCCCCATAGGGCTGCCACCAACTCCTCTACTGAAGCAACGGGAAAATTACTATTGCCGCCGGTGATCTGTTGCCAGATTCTCCCCGGTTCGGGCAAGGTCAAGCCCCATTCCTCCTTGGCGGCAAGGATCAGCTCCCTTGGCTCTCCTTCCCAGACAATCCCGCCGTTAAACAGCACGGAGACAAGATCGGCCACCAGGACCTCGTCCACACGATGCCCAAAATAGATTACGGTCTTGCCTTCCCGGTGAATCTCCCGGATCAACTCCAGGGTAACATCCTGAGCCGGTGGGTCCAGCATGGCAAGGGGTTCATCCAGCACCCAGATATCCGGTTGCATGGCCCAGGTAGCCGCCAACGTCAAACGACGTTTTTCGCCGCCGGAGAGCATCTGGGGCGGGTGCTCCGCCAACCCTTCCAGATTAAATCTTTCCAACGCCTCACGAACACGTTTCCTTACTTCACCAGCGGGAAGTTGCAAGTTACATGGACCAAAAGCCACCTCTTCCGCAACAGAGGTGGCAATAATTTGATGATCAGGATTTTGAAACACCAAACCGACCCTATACGAAAGACGGCTCGATGCTGCAGGGCCCTCCAGCGGAACCCCGGCCACACGAACCTCGCCCTGAGTCGGTTGGATTATACCACAGATCAACTTGGCTAATGTTGACTTTCCTGTGCCATTCGGCCCCAAAACAGCCCGGAATTCTCCCTGCCTCAACGCCATGCTGAGGCCGTGAAAAATTGGCTGATCGTTTTCCCGGCCATAGCCGAAAACGATCTTGTCCAGGACCACCAGGGGTTGCATCTTATTTCACCAGTTCCAACAGAACCATCGGAGCAGCGTCACCGCGCCGGGGCCCAATCTTCAAAATACGGGTATAGCCGCCGTTTCGGTCCGCATAACGCTGGGCAATGGTATCAAACAGTTTTTGCACGACTGCCGGATCCGTCACTACCTCTGCCACCTGACGACGAGCATGTAAATCCCCGCGTTTGGCCAAGGTGATCATTTTTTCCGCCAAAGCACGGACCTCTTTTGCTTTGACTTCGGTGGTCTCGATCCGCTCGTTGGCAAAAAGCGCGGTTACAATATTGCGGAACAGCGCCTTACGATGACCGGCCTGCCGCCCGAGTTTTCGCAGGATCATCCGAATTCCCTCCTTATACACTAGAAGCTTGCCCGTTTAGTCCTCGGATTTCCGGAGACTGAGTCCGTACTCGCTTAATTTCTGAACTACTTCCTCCAAGGACTTCCGCCCGAGGTTACGGACTTTCATCATGTCCTCCTCGGTTTTCCGGGTAAGTTCCTCGACGGAATTAATGCCTGCCCGTTTCAAACAGTTATAGGAACGGACCGACAGATCAAGTTCTTCAATGGACATTTCGAGGACCTTGTTTTTGGACTCTTCTTGCTTATCCTTCATGATCTCTTGGTTACTCATCTCTTGGCTGAGATTAACAAAGAGCATCAGGTGTTCCGTCATGATCTTCGCCGCCAGGGAAACAGCCTCCCTTGGGGTGATGCTGCCATCGGTCCAAACCTCTAATCGCAACTTGTCATAGTTAGTCACTTGCCCGACCCGGGTGGGTTCTACAAGGAAGTTCACCTTTTGCACGGGTGTAAAGATGGAATCAACAGGAATAACCCCAATCACATTCTCCGCGCTCTTGTTCTTTTCGGCGGAAACATACCCCCGACCTTTGTCCAAGGTTATTTCCATCGCCAGGTGACCGTCTTTCCCCACATGGGCAATAACCAGATCCGGAGTCAGGATCTCCACGTCACTGCTGACTTGGATATCAGCGCCCGTTACCACCCGCTCACCCTGGACATCGATGCGGCCCAATTTGGGACCGTCCCCGTGAATCTTCAGTCTTAGTTCTTTCAAGTTAAGGATGATATCGGTCGTATCCTCAACCACACCGGGTATGGTGGAAAATTCATGGAGTACACCGTCAATCTTGACAGATGTTACAGCATAACCGGGCAAGGATGACAAGAGAATTCTTCGCAACGAATTGCCGAGGGTTGTACCATAGCCCCGCTCCAGCGGTTCGATGACGAAGACTCCATACCGGTCTTCATTGACCTCAACAGAAATCTTCGGTCTTTCGATTTCGATCACGTTCCAAACCTCCCTATAACCATGCTAAATCGTCATGGCTTATCAGGATTACCTGGAGTAGAGCTCGACAATGAGATGCTCCTGTACCGGAATATCAATTTGCTCACGAAGCGGCAGGGCTTTCACCCGACCCGTCCAGCTGTTGGTATCCAATTCCAGCCACTCGGGAACACTTTTGTCGGCGATTTCTTCAAGCAACATCTTGATACGCGGCAATCCCAGGCTGTTCTCTTTTAGACTGATCGTATCCCCCGCCTTCAAAAGATACGAAGGGATATTGACCTTTCTGCCGTTAACCAGGAAATGACCGTGGCGCACCAATTGCCTGGCTTCCCGCCGGGAACTGCCAAAACCTAAACGGTAAACCACATTATCCAACCGGCTCTCCAAGATCTGCAACAGGTTCTCACCGGTAATACCTTTTTTCCGGTCAGCCAGCGCAAAGTAGTTTTCAAACTGAGCTTCCAACAATCCGTAAATACGACGGAGTTTTTGCTTTTCCCGCAGTTGCAAGCCGTATTCGGAAACTTTTTTGCGGTTTTGGCCATGCAGACCCGGGGCATAGCTTCTCCGAACAATACTGCACTTATCCGTCATGCAACGGTTGCCTTTAAGGAAGAGTTTTTCCCCTTCCCGGCGGCATTGACGACAAACAGGACCTACATATCTTGCCAACTTCCAGACACCTCCTTAGGTTAAAAACGAACTTCCCACCGGTCACACCCGCCGACGTTTCGGTGGGCGGCAACCGTTATGAGGAATGGGTGTAACGTCTTTGATCACGTTTACTTCCAGACCTGCCGCCTGGAGGGAACGAATAGCCGTCTCCCGGCCTGCACCCGGACCTTTTACGTACACCTCGACATTCCGCATCCCATGTTCCATTGCGGCTTTCGCAGCGGATTCCGCAGCCATGCCCGCAGCAAAGGGTGTGCTTTTCCGGGACCCTTTAAAGCCCATGTGACCAGCAGACGCCCAAGACAGGACGTTTCCTTGCATATCGGTGATGGTCACGATGGTATTGTTAAAGGTGGAATAGATATGCGCAACACCGCTATCTACATGCTTGCGCTCGCGTTTACGGGTACGGGTGGTTTTCCTAGCTGTCTTAGTAGCCATGGCTCCCTACCTCCCTCTTACTTCTTTCGCTTGGCACCAACGGTCTTCTTCGGCCCCTTACGGGTCCGGGCGTTGGTTTTTGTCCTTTGACCACGAACAGGAAGTCCGCGCCGGTGACGAAGTCCACGGTAGCTGCCGATCTCAATCAAGCGTTTGATGTTCATGGCTTCTTCCCGCCGCAGGTCACCTTCAACCTTATAATCGTGGTCGATGACCTCTCTGATCTTGGTGATCTCATCTTCCGTCAGATCACGGACCCGTGTATCCGGGTTGATGCCGGTTTTAGCGATGATCTCCCTTGAAGTGGTCAACCCCAGTCCATAAATATAGGTAAGGGCGATCTCCACCCGCTTGTCACGCGGTAAATCCACACCAGCAATACGCGCCATCCTTCTCCCTCCTTCGTTTTAACCCTGTTTTTGTTTGTGCTTGGGATTAGTGCAAATAACCATGACCCGCCCGTGCCGGCGGATGATTTTGCATTGTTCGCAGATTGGTTTTACTGAGGGACGAACCTTCATGGTTAAAACCTCCTTTGGTATGACCATAACATTTATGAGACGAAGTGGGACCCGACAATTACTTGAACCGATAGACAATCCGCCCACGCGTCAGGTCGTAAGGCGACAGTTCCACTGTGACCCGATCCCCCGGTAAAATCTTGATAAAATTCATCCGCATTTTCCCGGAAATATGGGCCAGCACAAGGTGGCCATTGGCTAATTCCACCCGAAACATCGCATTTGGCAATGGCTCAACAACAGTACCTTCCACTTCGATTACATCCTGCTTACCCAAGTATCATCGCCCCCTCCTCAAGCTCTTCTTGCCTACGGTTTAGGGAATTCCTGATCTCCTCATCCGTAACGGTTTCCCCGTTATTCAACTTGGCTTCAATTGACGGGTCTATCCAGAAGAGCACCTTCACATGACGGATGTTCTTCTTTTTCGGTCGAGTTATGGGACGTTCCCTTCCGTTGGCCAAGAGCAAAAGGTGGTCTTCAAGAAACCCGACGATTATATATAGCTGCCCTTGGTCCCGCCCCGCCAGAGACTGAACCATTTGTCCCCGGCGCAAGCCGTCCACTGTGGCCTTTACCAACTCCACTCACTCTCCTCCGGGGCCGGAAGAACCGTTAGAATCTCCGGATCGCCGTCGGTGACAAGAACCGTGTGCTCAAAATGGGCAGAGTATTTACGATCTATGGTCCGGACCGTCCAGTGGTCGATGGGATCAATGGTTACCTGATAACTTCCCATGTTCACCATGGGCTCAATGGCAAGGGTCATACCTGATTTTAACTTGCAGTCATAACCCGACAGCGGTGCAACAAAATTCGGAATTTGCGGTTCCTCATGCATCGCGTGACCGATGCCGTGCCCCACGAACTCCCGGACAACGGAAAATCCGTTTGTCTCCACATGGTTCTGGATGGCTCTTGAGATATCTGAGACCCAATTCCCGGGACGGGCTTGGGCTATCCCCAGATGAAGCGCTTCTTTGGTAACTTGCAAAAGTCTTTGCACATCAGGGGCAATCTCACCCACCGGAACCGTCAGCGCGGCATCGCCGTAGTATCCCTCCAAGATCACGCCAAAGTCCAGTCCAATGATGTCGCCGGCCTTTAATTGCAAGGCCCCCGGGATACCATGCACAACCACTTCGTTAACGGAGGCGCACAGCCCGGCAGGAAAACCGTTATAACCCTTGAATGCCGGTATAACACCCCTTTGCTTACAGAGATCCTCCGCCAACTTATTTAATTGTCCGGTGGTAACTCCCGGTTTGACCTCCCGCGCCAGTTGACACAAGATACTGGCCACCACTTGGCCGACCTTACGCATCCGTGCGACTTCTTGGGCGGATTTTCGTACGATCATCTAACCTATGCCTCCAAACCCTTTTGAATCTCCATCCAGACCTCTTCAATGGACTTGCTGCCATCAACGGTCAAAAGGAGCCCTTTCTCTTGATAGTAACGAATCAAGGGTTCGGTTTGGCTTTGGTAGACCGCCAAGCGTTTCCGGATGGTCTCTTCCCGGTCGTCATCCCGCTGAAAGAGTTCGCCGCCGCACAGATCGCACTGACCGGCGATCTTTTCCTGTTTGGTCTCCACATGGTACGGCGTTTGGCAATTCCGACAGATGCGGCGCCCGGACAGCCGCTTAACCAAGAGTTCCGGATCCACTGCAATATTGATCACCCGTGTGACGGGACGATCTTTTAAATAAGTGTCCAGGGCATCGGCCTGCGGAATTGTCCTTGGAAAGCCGTCAAGGAGAAAGCCCTCCCGGCAGTCGGCTTCATTCAAACGGTCCGCCACAATTCCGATGACTACTTCGTCCGGAACAAGTTCGCCGGCGTCCATATAACTCTTCGCCTTCAGGCCCAAGGGGGTTCCTTCCTTGATCGCCGCCCGGAAGATATCACCGGTGGAGATGTGCGGTACCTTATAGGCGGCAGTCAACCTTTCGGCCTGCGTTCCTTTTCCCGCGCCCGGAGGCCCTAAGAGAATCAGGTTCTTCATCATGTCGCTCCTTACTTTAAGAATCCCTCATATTGCCGCATCAGCAAGTGGGCTTCAATCTGCTTCATGGTATCAATCGCCACACCAACTGCAATCAGCAGGGCAGTACCACCAAAGCCGATCCTTACGCCCGGAGTTAAAACAGCCAGGAGATACGGCAGCAATGATACGCACATCAGGAAGAAGGCACCAACCAGGGTAATTCGTGTCAAGACACGATCCAAATATTCGGCGGTTGAGCGTCCAGGACGAATTCCCGGAATGAAGCCGCCATATTTCTTCAAGTTATTGGATACTTCTACCGGGTTGAAGGTAACCGCGGTATAGAAGTAGGTGAAGAAAAAGATGAAGATGGCATAACACACCAGATACACTGGATGACCGGGGTTAAAGACGCTTAACACTCTAAACATGAAACTACCTTGTTTAAAGAGCGGCGCTAATGTCGACGGAAATGCCAGCACCGAAGAGGCGAAGATCACCGGAATAACACCGGCCATATTCACCCGCAACGGCAGGTGGGTGGACTGTCCGCCATACATCCGGCGGCCCACCATTCTTTTGGCGTACTGGACAGGAATCCGCCGCTCGCCCTCGGTTACTTTCACCACGCCGTAAATCACCACAATCGAAACGGCAATGAACAAAAGCAAGTTAAAGAAGCTTACGCCGCCTTGCCCCAGAGATTTGACGGTAGCGATCGTTTCAGGCATCAACCTGGCAACGATCCCGGCAAAGATCAGCATGGAAATACCGTTCCCGATCCCGCGTTCGGAGAGGACTTCGCCCACCCACATCAGGAAGATGGAACCAGCTGTCATACCGGCGATTACCACCACATAATTAAAGGGATTGCTGGCATCCACCATATTGCCGCGGAAACTAAATGTCAGGGCCGCAGCCTGGATAATGCCGAGCACCACTGTACCATAGCGGGTGTACTGGGAAATGATCTTCCGTCCCTCGGCACCTTCTTTGGCCAATGCTTCCAAACTTGGGATGACCATCGCCAAAAGCTGCATTATGATGGAAGACGTGATATAGGGGTTGACACTCAGAGCGAAAATGGACATCCGCCTCAATGCGCCCCCACCCAGAAGATCCAGCAGGTCGAAGATGTTATTTTGTCCGGCCTGGATGGGCGTCATACCAGGAACAGGGATATGCACCCCCAGGCGAAAGATGGCGAGTAACGCCACAGTCCATAAAAGCTTCTTCCGGAGATCCGGGAGCTTAAGCGCTGTCTTAATTGATTCCAGCACCTAAATCACCTCGGCTTTTCCGCCGGCTGTTTCGATCTTGGCCACTGCCGACTTGGTGAAACCATTGGCTTTAACCGTCAAGCGTTTGGATAGCTCTCCCTGACCTAAAATTCTTACGCCGTCTTTGAGATTCTTTACAATTCCGCTTTGCTTCAACAGTTCCGGAGTTACCTCGGTCCCGTCGGCAAAACGGTTAAGTTGTTCCACATTCACCTCGGCATATTCCTTGGCGAAAATATTGGTGAAACCTCTTTTGGGCAGACGTCTTTGCAAAGGTGTCTGACCACCTTCAAAAGCAGGACCTTTTCCTCCCCCGGAGCGGGCTTTTTGACCCTTATGACCCTTCCCCGATGTTTTGCCAAGTCCGGAACCAATTCCACGACCGACGCGCTTGGGAGAAGTTTTCGCACCGGGTGCCGGTTGCAACTCGTGTAATTTCACGTAGGCACCTCCTTACCCTTCGGTGACTTCAACCAAATGTTTTACTTTTTCAATCATGCCACGGATTGCCGGATTATCCTGTTTGACAACAGTTTGATTGAGCCGGCGCAGACCCAAAGCGGCAATAGTCGCCTTTTGGTCCTCTGGACGCCCGATGGCACTGCGTTTCCATGTAATACTCAACTGTTTTTCAACAGCAGCCTTTTTTCTGGGCATGTTCTTCCCTCCTAGCCGACGATCTCTTGCACGGTTTTTCCGCGGAGTTTCGCGACATCCTCGGCACGCTTCATGTTCTTTAACCCTTCCATAGTGGCATTCACCATGTTAATGGGGTTGGCCGAACCCAGCGACTTGGTGAGGATATCCCGAATACCGGCCAGTTCCAGGACTGCCCGGACCGGACCACCCGCGATCACACCCGTACCGGGAGCTGCGGGCTTTAATAAAACCTTACCGGCGCCAAACCTGCCTTCAATGGGGTGAGGTACTGTTGTATTAAGCAGCGGCACTTCAATAAGATTTTTCTTGGCATCTTCCACGCCTTTGCGAATTGCCTCCGGAACCTCGCTGGCTTTGCCCAGACCAGCCCCAACGTGTCCGTTCCCGTCGCCGACAACAACGAGGGCGCTGAAGCTGAACCTGCGGCCACCCTTGACAACTTTTGCCACACGGTTGATGTGTACCACTTTTTCGGTTAATTCCAGTCCATTCGGGTTAACGCGCTTCAATGCTATCCCTCCTCGCCTTAAAATTCCAAGCCGTTTTCGCGCGCAGCTTCGGCCAGCGCCGCGACACGACCGTGATAGATCTGTCCGCCCCGGTCAAAGACGACTTTCGTAATCCCCTTGGCTTTTGCCCGTTCAGCCACAATTTTCCCGACAATCTTAGCGCTTTCTTTATTATTGGTTGCGCCGGGCAATGCAGCTTTAACTTCAGGGTCCAGGGTGGAGGCGGAGATCAGAGTGCGACCTGCGGTGTCATCAATAATCTGGGCATAGATATGATGTAAGCTGCGAAAAACACTCAACCGCGGACGCTCGGCTGTCCCTTGGATCTTCTTCCGCAGGCGAATATGCCGCCGAACACGGGCTTCCTTTCGATTAGGACGCTGAATCATTCTTTTCCACTCCCTTTACCCGGACTTACTTCTTACCGGATTTGCCGGCCTTCCGTCTGATTACTTCGTTAGCGTACTTAATCCCTTTGCCTATGTAAGGTTCAGGTTGACGCACCGCGCGAATAATCGCAGCCATCTGCCCCACCGTTTGTTTATCGGCGCCCTTAACAATAATCTTATTCGCAGCGGGGACCTCAACGGTTATCCCTTCCATGGGTTCAATTTCCACCGGATGAGAATAACCCATATTCAAAACCAACTTTTTCCCTTGCATTGCAGCGCGGTAACCTACCCCGTTGATCTCAAGCTCTTTGCTAAAACCGTTGGTCACGCCTTCAACCATATTGGCCACCAGAGTCCTGGTTAAACCATGGAGCGCTTTGTGAAACTTCTCATCGGAGGGACGTTCAACCTCCAGCACCCCGTCTTTACTAACCAATTTCATATCGGGATGAATCTCCCGTGCCAATTCACCTTTAGGGCCCTTTACCTTCACAGTGTTCCCGTCGATGGTCACTTGAACACCGCTTGGGACTGTAATGGGCTTCCGTCCAATTCGCGACATCCTTTAACACCCCCGTTCTTCAGCGCGGTAATAAACTGATTACCAAATGTAGCAGAGCACTTCTCCTCCGATTCCTTGACTGCGGGCTTTTTTGTCCGTCATAATCCCTTGGGAAGTAGAGAGAATTGCCGTGCCTAATCCGCCCAACACACGGGGAATCTCATCTTTACCGGCATAAACCCGAAGGCCCGGACGGCTGATCCGTTTCAGACCCGTGATGACCCGATCCTTACCCGTGTACTTCAAATGGATACGGATAACACCTTGTTTTCCGTCTTCCACGACTTCATAATCTTCGATATAACCTTCCTCTTTCAAGATCCTCGCCAATTCTTGCTTGATCTTTGAAGAAGGAACTTCCACCATTTTGCTGCGCACCACGTTCGCGTTGCGAATCCGCGTCAGCATATCGGCAATGGGGTCTGTCATGACCATGTCACCATAGCCTCCTTCCTTACCAACTGGCCTTGGTCACTCCCGGAATCTCCCCGCGCAGGGCGAGATTACGGAAGCAAATCCGGCACATGCCAAACTTACGCATATACGCCCGGGGCCGCCCGCAGATCTTACACCGGTTGTACTTACGAACCGCGTACTTCATCGGCCGGCTGGCGCGAATCTTCATTGATGTCTTTGCCATCTTTGCCTACCTCCTCTTCCTAGGAAGCCCGGTAAGGCATACCAAACAGCTTCAAAAGCTCATATGCCTCTTCATCGGTTTTTGCCGTGGTAACAATCACAATGTCCATCCCGCGAATCTTATCAACCTTGTCGTAGTTAATCTCCGGGAAGATCAATTGCTCCCTGATCCCCAAAGTGTAGTTACCACGACCGTCAAAGGCTTTCGGAGAAACCCCGCGGAAGTCGCGGATACGCGGCAACGCCAGGTTGATCAGTTTGTCCATGAACTCGTACATCCGTTCACCGCGCAATGTGACCTTGCAACCAACGGGCATACCGGTCCGAACCTTAAAAGCGGCGATGGACTTCTTCGCCCGTGTTACCACAGGTTGTTGCCCGGCGATCTGGGTCAGATCATTAACCGCCGCATCAATGGCCTTGGCATCCGCGGTTGCTTCCCCAACACCCATGTTAATAACGATCTTTTCTAGCTTGGGAATCTGCATCACGTTCTTATAGCCAAAACGGCTCTTCAATGCCGGAATAATTTCTTGATTATACTTTTCCCGCAATCGCGACACAGGTCGCACCTCCTCTCAGCCTTAGTCTAAGGTCCGCCCACATTTCTTACAGACCCGTACCAAGGTGCCGTCGCTGGCCCGATCCCGTTTGATGCGGGTTGGCTGGTTACAACCACTGCATACTATCATGACTTTCCCCATGGGAACCGGGATGGCTTTGTCGATGACCCCACCTTGGGGATTGGTCTTGGTGGGTTTGGCATGTTTCTTCGCAAGATTTAAACCTTCAATGATAACTGCGCCTTCAGGACGAAGTACGCGTTGGATCTTGCCTTTGCGCCCCTTATCCTTACCGGCCAACAAGATGACCTCATCGCCCTTTTTCAAATGCGTTTTCGCGCCCACGTTCCGACCTCCTCTCCCAACTGACGTTACCTATAGAACCTCAGGAGCTAGGGAGACGATCTTCATAAAATCCCGTTCCCGCAATTCACGGGCGACAGGTCCGAAGATACGGGTCCCTCTCGGATTCATCTGGTCATTCAAAATAACTGCCGCGTTATCGTCAAAGCGAATATAGGAACCGTCGGGCCGCCGGTGTTCTTTACGAGTCCGGACAACCACGGCTTTAACCACATCGCCCTTTTTCACACCACCGGCGCCTTTACGGACCGCCGATTGGGGCAATGCATCTTTAACCACAGCGATAATCAGATCACCTAGTCCTGCATAGCGTCGCTTTGATCCGCCCAGGACCCGGATGCACATCACTTGCTTTGCTCCGGAATTATCTGCCACATTCAGGTAAGTTTGGACCTGAATCACAGCTGTTTCCTCCTTTCATCCGGGTTTGGTTACTTCGCCTTTTCAATAATGGATACTACCCGCCACCGTTTTTCCTTGCTCAGCGGACGTGTTTCCATAACTTTAACGGTGTCCCCGATCTGGCATTCGTTGTTTTCGTCATGAGCCTTCAGTTTTGTGGTCATGCGGACGGTTTTCCCATAGAGTTTATGGCGAACCAGTCGTTCCACAGCTACGACCACCGTTTTATCCATTTTATCGCTAACCACCCGGCCCACGCGGGTTTTACGTAATGAACGTTGGGACATGCGCTGACATCCTCCTTCCTCTCATCCAACTCTTAAGCGCGGGAAATCCCGAGCTCTCTTTCCCGTTGAACTGTTTTGATCTTGGCGATAGTCTTGCGAACGTCCCGAACTCTCATGGGATTATCCAACTGGCCGGTGGCGAGTTGAAAACGGAGGTTGAAGAGCTCTGACTTCAAATCATTTAATTTAACTGCCAATTCATCAGGGGACATCTCCCGAAGCTCTTTAGCTTTCAACGGATTCACCACCCATTTCTTCTCGTTTGATAAACTTACATTTGATGGGCAGCTTATGCATGGCCAGACGCATGGCTTCGCGGGCCAGCTCTTCTTCAACTCCGGCAATTTCAAACATGATCCGGCCGGGTTTTACCACTGCCACCCAGTACTCAGGCGAACCTTTACCGCTACCCATACGGGTCTCGGCGGGTTTGGCCGTTACAGGCTTATCCGGGAAGATTTTAATCCAGACTTTACCGCCACGTTTGATATGACGGGTCATGGCAATACGGGCCGCCTCAATTTGAACGTTGGTAATCCAACCTGGTTCCAGGGCTTGCAGTCCGTAATCCCCCAGATCCAACTTACTCCCGCGGATGGCCTTGCCGGTCATCCGACCGCGGTGGGTCTTGCGGTGTTTAACGCGCTTCGGAATTAACATTCCTATTGGCCCCCTTCCGCTTGGGCCGGCTTATTCTTCACAGGCAACACTTCACCTTTATAGAGCCAAACCTTGACGCCGATCTTCCCATACGTCGTATTGGCTTCGGCGAAGCCATAATCGATATCAGCCCGTAATGTGTGCAGGGGAACTTTTCCTTCACTATACCCTTCGGTCCGGGCAATTTCGGCCCCCATCAGCCGGCCACTGCATTTTACCTTCATCCCTAAGGCGCCCATCCGCATCGACCTGGCAATTGCTTGCTTCATCGCTCGACGGAAGGATGTGCGTTTCTCCAGTTGTAAGGCAATGTTCTCAGCCACCAGTTGTGCGTTGAGCTCAGGTGTTTTAACTTCCGCAATGTTCAAAGCCACTTGTTTGCCGGTGATTTTCTCCAGCTCTTTCCGGAGGTTCTCGACTTCCGCACCACCACGGCCGATGACCAAACCAGGACGGGCGGTGAAAATGGTGACTTTAACACGGTTCGCGGCGCGTTCAATCTCGACGCGGGCGACACCTGATGCATAGAGCCTCTTCTTCAGATATTGCCGGATTTTGAGGTCTTCATGAAGAAGGGAGGCATAATCTTTCTCCGCATACCAACGGCTTTCCCAATCCCGGATGATACCCACCCGAAGTCCAATCGGGTGAACTTTTTGACCCATCCGTTATCCCTCCTTCTCCTTAACCACAATTGTAATATGACTGGTTTTCTTGCGGATCATCGCCATCCTGCCTTGCGCCCTCGGATGATAGCGTTTCATGGTTGGGCCTTGATCCACATAAGCTTCCGAAACCACCAGTCCGTTTCGGTTGAGTTGATGATTATTCTCCGCATTGGCCACTGCCGACTTCAATACCTTGGCAATAACGTCGGCTGCATTCCTTGGGGTAAAACGTAAGAGGTTTAAGGCTTCCTCAACGCGTTTCCCGCGGATGAGATCAATGACCTGTCTGGCCTTACGCGGGGCGATTCGAACATAACGTGCGACCGCTTTGGCTTCCATTTGTCTGCCTCCCCTCGTTTGACGATCGACTACTTCAACCCGGTCGACCGTTCAGAGCCACCACTGTGACCTTTGAAGGTCCGGGTCGGCGCAAATTCGCCCAGCTTGTGTCCGACCATCTCTTCAGTGATATAGATAGGAACGTGTTTTCGACCGTCGTGAACCGCTAATGTATGTCCAACCATCTCCGGAAAGATGGTAGAGCTGCGGGCCCAGGTCTTAAGGACCCGTTTTTCTCCCTTAGCGTTCATCTCTTGAATCTTCTTCAGGAGACTCTCACTAACATAAGGTCCCTTTTTCAGCGAACGAGACATCCCGACTCCTCCTTCCCTTACGCCCGGCGCTTGACAATCAAGCGGTCGGAGGGTTTCTTCTTCCGGGTGCGGTGACCCAGCGCAGGTTTACCCCATGGTGTAGTCGGAGCACGACCGATGGGGGACTTTCCTTCACCACCACCATGCGGGTGATCGATGGGGTTCATCACCACACCACGGACAGTGGGTCTCCGCCCCAACCAACGGGAACGGCCCGCTTTACCAATGGTAATATTTTCATGATCAACATTGCCAACCTGGCCGATGGTCGCCATACACTCCAAATTAATCAAGCGAACTTCGCCGGAAGGCATCCGGATATGGGCATATTTCCCTTCTTTCGCCATGAGCTGGGCGCCGGCGCCGGCGGTACGAACCAAGGTGCCGCCGCTGTTTTTCCGGATCTCCAGGTTGTGAATGATCGTGCCGACGGGAATGTTGGCGATGGGAAGGGCATTACCGGGTTTGATGTCAACATCCGGGCCGGACATGACAATATCGCCCACATTCAAGCCCAATGGAGCAATGATGTATCTTTTCTCGCCGTCAGCATAGTGCAATAAAGCAATCCGGGCCGTGCGATTGGGATCATACTCAATCGCTGCTACCTTAGCGGGTATCCCGAATTTGTCCCGCCGAAAATCGATCTTGCGGTACATCCGTTTGTGACCGCCGCCCTGGTGCCGGACGGTGATCCGTCCCTGATCATTACGTCCACCCTTCTTTTTCAACGGTTCAATAAGGGATTTTTCGGGTTTGTCCTTGGTAATCTCCTCAAACGTTGAAACAGTCATGGTCCGACGACCAGGTGAAGTTGGTTTGAAAGTTTTAACGGCCACGCGACATGACCTCCTTCATGCACGGGGAGCTTTCGCTTTATACTCCCTCGAAGAATTCGATTCTGTTACCGGGCTCTAACGTGACAATAGCCCGCTTCCAATTAGGACGGCGGCCTTCATACCGGCCCATCCGTTTGACTTTGCCTAAAACATTAGCCGTGTTAACGTCCTTAACCTTAACATTGAACATCTTTTCGACGGCTTCTTTGATCTGGTTTTTGTTGGCCCGTGGATCCACTACAAAGCAGTACTTGTTTTGCTCCATCAAAGCAGTGCTTTTCTCCGTGACCAGAGGCCGTTTAATAATGGTATTGTAATCCATTAGGCCAACGCCTCCTCTACCTTGCCCACTGCATCCTTGGTGATCACCAATTTGTCGTGAGCAAGCAGATCGTAGACATTCAACCCGGTAGATTCCAGCGTAGTCACGCCAGGGATATTCCGTCCGGATTTGATGACATTGACATCCGGTTCAGCAGTGACAATGAGGGCTTTCCGATTAATATCGAACCGCTTTAACATCGCCACCATTGCTTTGGTTTTAGGCTCCTCGAAAGCAATCCGGTCTAAAACAATCATCTCACCGGCTGCCACTTTCGATGACAAAGCTGATTTTAATGCTTCACGCCGCGCCTTTTTCGGTAAAGCATAATCATAGCTCCGTGGCACCGGCGGGAAAACAACGCCACCACCCGTCCAGTTGGGAGCACGCCGGCTACCTTGACGGGCCTGGCCAGTACCTTTTTGCCTATAGGGCTTACGGCCGCCACCCCTTACCTCGGAACGGGTTTTTGCTTTGGCCGTCCCCAACCGCCTGGAGGCGAGCTGCATTGTAACTGCTTGGTGCAGTAAGGCTTTATTAACAGCAGCACCAAAGACCGCATCATTTAAGGGGAGCTCTCCCACTTGCTCGCCATTCATATTAAATACCGGCAGTGTCGGCATGATCTTTCCTCCTCTCGCTCTCCCCAGGAGAGTTACTTCTGCTTCGCGCGTTTAACCGTCTTGGTAATCCGCACGAGCCCACCCCTGTTACCGGGGATGGAGCCTTTAATCAATAACACATTGCGTTCCGGATCCACTTTGATAACTTCCAATCCTTGCACGGTAACACGTTCATTACCCATCCGTCCAGGAAGGCGACGGCCTTTAAAGACCCTGGCCGGGTCCGTTGCATTAAGCGAACCTGTCCGCCGATGATACATGGAACCATGGGTCATTGCCGCCCGGTTAAAGTTATGACGTTTAATAACGCCCGCAAATCCCTTGCCTTTTGAAGTGCCGACCACATCGACATACTCGCCTTCCTTAAAGATGTCGGCCTTCAAGACCTGTCCGACTTCATATTGCTCACCGGCTTCCACAGGAAATTCCTGCAGATACTTCATGGGCTTTAATCCGGCCTTGGCAAAATGGCCTTTCAGGGGTTTATTAAACAGCCTTTCCCGTTTCTCGCCAAAACCCAGTTGAATAGCTTCATATCCGTCAACTTCAGGGGTTTTTACCTGAACCACCGTACATGGTCCGGCTTCAACAACTGTCACAGGAATGGCTCGGCCCTCCGGACTGAAGATCTGTGTCATTCCAATTTTTTTACCGAGAATTCCGCTGGCCATTATCCTCTACCTCCCCACCTGTGACCCACAGTTTATAGTTTAATTTCAATATCCACGCCAGCGGGTAGGTCCAAATGCATCAAAGCATCGACCGTCTTGGAGCTGGTCTCAAGGATATCAATAAGACGCTTGTGGGTCCGCATTTCAAATTGTTCCCGGGAATCCTTGTCAACGTGAACAGAACGAAGAACCGTATAGATGTTTCGCTCTGTCGGCAAAGGAATGGGGCCGGAAACCAAAGCGCCCGTCCGTTTCGCAGTTTCAACAATTTTCTCCGCTGACTGGTCCAGTAACTTATGATCAAAGGCCTTTAACCGGATGCGAATTTTTTGATTGGCCATACCAGTCCCTCCTTATAGGGCCTTTTCTTCATAACCATACTGGGGTTCGTACCGCAAACGCGGTACGAACCCCGTTTGGTTAAACTTCAATTGTTTTTTACTCCAGAATCTTGGTAACAA